>CAZJOP010000028.1:0-16823 GCA_964547695.1 uncultured Syntrophorhabdaceae bacterium | reverse complement strand
GGCTACTGGGATTGGCATACCCGGACATAAAACCCAACAACGAGGTTTTAACCCCTAATACGATAAAGGGGGCACAACCTTGTTGAACCGGGGATATAGCTTCTGCAGACTCTGGTTCTTGTTCCGTATATCTCACAGGACGCCTTAAGGCCATCCCATTTAAGGTATATGCATGTCATCCTGCAATTATTTATGTTTTTCCCAAATCTATTTATAACACTATCGTCTGTCCATGTTACATCACATGCACGAATATGTTCAAGGATGTCAAACCTACCTTCTTTTTCCCATCTCTTTATATCATCGAGGGTCACATAGGCAGCTACGTCTATATGACAGCAATTACCACATCTTATACATTCAGGGCTATGATTTTTATTGCTATTGCTGTTTATTTTTTTCACTCCTTTGCCTTTTCATTTGTCTCTCTAACTGGATTCTCTACATAGATACACCTTCGATGGCCTTAATGGATATTTCTTGAAAAATATTCAGCCTTCTACTTTATTAAAAATCTATTGTCCACAATCAGCTGTATCACCTTTTACTTTGGATATTGCATGGGGTAGAGCAGACATTATAAAAGAAAGGCACTCTGTCGCTGCCCTGGGGCTACCAGGCAGATTGATAATAATACTTTCACCCCTTATTCCGCATATGGATCTTGATATAATACCATGAGGCGTAATCTTATAACTTTCCATCCTCATGACCTCTGCAAACCCAGGCAATTCTTTCTCTATAACCATCTTGGTCGCCTCAGGGGTCACATCTCTTTTTGTAACACCTGTTCCACCTGTAGTGATAATCAAATCAATCTTTTCAATGTCAGTAAGTTTCTTCAATGTATCTGATATAACATCTACCTCATCAGGAACTATTAATATCTTTTTTACATGGTAGAGATCTTTTAATATCTCCTTTATTGCCGGCCCACTTTTATCCTCCCTCTCGCCCCTTGAGCCTTTATCGCTTATCGTTATAATAGCTGCTGTATATTTCATTCTATAACCTCTATTGCATCACCAATTTTTACATCACCACCTGTAACAACCTCAGCAAATATACCTTCTCTTGGCATAACACAGTCACCAACCTGTTGAAATATGGCACAACCTTTATGACACTGTTTTCCTATCTGGGTTATTCTTAAAATCACACCATCTCCAACCTTCAGTTTTGTGCCCACAGGCAATGATAAGAGGTCAATACCCTCTGTCGTCAGGTTTTCTGCAAAATCCCCATATTCAATATTGATACCCTTTTCCCTCATCTTTTCTATGCTATCCAACGATAAGAGACTCACCTGCCTGTGCATAAAGCCTGCATGGGCATCGGCCTCGAGGCCTTTATTTTCTATCAGTCTGCATCTACCTATATTGTGCTTTTTTTCGCCCTTATCTTTGCTTATATTTACCGATAAGACTTTACCTTTCATCTCATCTTCTCCCTCTAAATTTTCTTGAAGCCTATCAAATCCTCTCATATCTTCCACTTTTACCACCCTCTTTTTCAAGGAGATAAAAGGGGCCGAGTTCTATGGCCTTATCCATGGCTTTGCACATATCGTAAATTGTAAGGGCCACATGGGTTGCACAGACAAGGGCCTCCATCTCCACGCCTGTTTTGCCTGTTGTTTTTACTGTTGATAAAATTTCCACCCTGTTCTCTTTATCTATAAATTTAAATTCCACATCAATATGGCTGATAAAAAGGGGATGACAGAGGGGTATTAATTCATGGGTCTTTTTTGCTGCCATAATCCCCGCTATCTTTGCAACAGAAAATATATCACCTTTTGGGCCATAGCCTTCTTTTATGACCTTATATGTCTCAGGTGAAATCTTTACATTTCCATATGCCCTGGCAATCCTCTGCGTCTCCTGTTTATCAGAAACATCCACCATCTGTGCCCTTCCCTTCTCGTCAAGATGAGTAAGACGCATCTTTTTCCCTCCATTTTTTACGTTTTTTTATCCACCGACTTCAACTAAAACCATTTTATCTAAATCTATGTATTTTTTTGCTGCATTATTCACATCTCCATCGGTTACCTGCTCTATAAATATTGACCATTTTTTAAAATAATCTGGACCCAATCCGTATATAGTATCAAGGCACATCTCTGTGGCAATGTTTTGGTTGGACTGCATGTTTATCAACTTATTTCCTATGAGACGGGTTTTTGCGTTTTTTATCTCTTCTGATGTAAAACCTTCTTTGGCGATTCTTTTTAGTTCTTCTCTTGCAATGCCTTTTACATCGTTTATGTATCTTTCATCAGTGCCTATATATATGCCCATAGTGCCTATTTCGTAATTCTGCCTGTTAAAAAAGGTCAGTGCATATGCAAAGGGATTTTCTTCCCTCAATATCCTGTGGATTCTTCCTCCCATACCGGATAAAATCGCAGCCATTACCTCAATAGCATATTTATCTTTATCTATTATGCCGGGTGCTAAAAATCCAAAGATTAAATGCCTCTGTGCCATTTCTTTTTTTATGGAAACCTCTTGCCTTTTCTGCGCCGGCAACATCTTTAGTAAAGCCACCTTTTCACCTTTAAAATCTGAAAAATATTCTTCAAATAAGGCTCTTATCTGGCTTTCATCAACATCGCCGGATATGGCTAAAACAGCCTCTTCAGGTGTCACGTATTTCTTGTAAATAGTATTTAGGTCATGAACGGTTATGCCTTTAACATCCCTTTCATTTCCATCAGGATCTCTGGAATAAGGATGATTTTCAAAAATAGCCTCTCTAAAACTTTTAAAAGTAAAGGATATGGGATCATCTTCTTTCTGTCTGATCTCTGAGAGCACCTCATCCTTTACCCGTTCCAGCTCCTCCTCTTTAAAGACACTATCCCTGATGAGTTCTCCCAAAAGTCTTATAACAGTTTTCAAATCTTTACTTAAAAATTTGCCGGTGAGCCCGAATGTGTTTTTACCGCTAAAAGGTGTAATGTCTCCGGCAAGGATATCGATTTCCTTTGCAATGGTTGAGGCATCTTTTTTTGACGTCCCCTTAAGTAGCATTCTCGATAAAACATTAAATATGCCATTTTTTTGAGGTGGCTCTTCCTTTAAACCACCTATAAATCCTATTCTAAAAGCAAAACTCGGTGAATTTTTGTTTACGTTTACAACACATCTCATATTATTTTTTAGTTTGAATGTATAGGGATTTTCTTTCTTTTTTGCCGACTGCAAAACTACAATGTTTTTTTCTTTGCCCAAAATGTATTTACTCAGAACTGCCTCAATGTCTTTTTCCGTTACCTTTTCAATGGCTTTTAAATAATTCTCAACAAAATCAATTCTATCTGTTAATGTGTAAAACTTGCCCATCTGCATGGCCCTTCCCTGGGCAGTCTCATAAGAGTATATAATTGAAGAGCTTATCATATTTTTTGCCTTTATAAGTTCCCATTCCTCGATGCCACTTTCTCTGAGTCTTTTAAACTCATTTTCGATTTCTTTTACCACAACCTTATAGTCATCTTTAAAAAAAGTAGAATATATGAGAAATAAACCATCGTATCTCGGGATAAACAGGTCAGTGCCTATACCTGTTACGATGCCTTTTTTGTATTTTAACTGCTCATTAAGCCTCGAGCTATCCCCTGAGCCCATAATTACGGATAACACATCAAGGGCAGGTATGTCACTGTGAGTAACAGATGGAATCCTGTAAGAGATTGCCAAATAGTTTTCCTTAACATCCCTTTCTATAATCTTTTCAGTAGTCTTCTTTTCTTTTTTCATCGAAGAAGCTAAATCTTTTCCATAGCTACCGGTATCCAATCTTTTTGAAAAATGTTTCATAATCAATTCTTTTGCTTCTTCTTTATTAAAGTCACCTACCACAACAACCACGATATTTTCAGGAATGTAATGAGTTTTATAGTATTTAATTATATCTTTTCTTGATATCTCTTTAACAGTTGCGTCATAACCTATGATGGGTCTTCCATAAGGTATGTCTGAGTAGCTTAAGGCAAACAACTCTTTAAAAAGTTTTCGCTGCGGGTCATCCTCACCCATTTTTATCTCTTCGAGAATAACCTTTTTTTCTTTCAACACCTCTTCTTCAGGAAATGTGGGATTGTTTACTGCATCTGCGAGCAGTTCAAACCCTTCTTTAAAGGCATTCTTCGGAATCACAATATGATATACGGTATTGTCGTATGAAGTGAAGGCATTTACACGACCTCCCAGTGCCTCTATACGGGAAGGCATTTCATTGGCCTTCAATCTTTCTGTGCCTTTAAAGATAAGATGTTCAATGAAGTGGGTTATACCGGCAATCTTTTCATGTTCATGCCAGCTACCTACCCTTACCCAGATCTGAACGGCAACTACGCCTGTATTTTTTCTCTCTTCAAAAATATATTGCAGTTTATTATCCAGCGTGTAAACCTCCATTGAAAATGCCAAATTATAAAATGTCAAAAATAAAAAAATGGATAATAAGGTCTTTTTAAAAAAGGGGAAAGGCCCCTTTTTAAAGGGCCTTTCTTCCTTCATAAAATGCTTTAACATTTAAATCATGAAGTTTTTGGGGGAGTAAAGCCTTTATGGCATTAACAAACTGCTCTGGTTTTATTTCAGGAAAGAAGTTTGAAAAGGCTCCCACAAGGACAACGTTCGCTGCCTGGATATTCCCAAGGCTCTTTGCTATTCCCTGTCCGTCCACCACCCATACATTATCTTTAAAGAATTTTTTGAATGTCTTTTCCACATCTGCCGGATACTTCATCTGACCGAGGTTAACAACAGGCGGAAAAATCTCCTGTTTGTTGATTATAATCTTGCCCTCAGGTTTTACCCAGTTGATGTATCTTAAGGCTTCAAGAAGCTCAAAAGAGAGGAGGAAATCTACATCCCCGTATTTAATCAACGGAGAATATACCTTTTTACCGAATCTGAAATGCGTGGTAACATCTCCACCCCTCTGTGCCATCCCGTGCACCTCTGCCTTTTTTACATCATAACCGGCTGTAATAAAAACCTCGGCAAGGATATTGCTTGCAAGGATTGTTCCCTGCCCACCAACACCTGAAAGAAAAATATTTACTGTTTTATCGCTATTTTTCATTGCCCACCTCCTACTTCGTGCCCGGGACTATGGCATCGAATTTACATATCTGCACGCATACTTCGCAACCTACGCACTGATCTCTATTTATAAAAGCCGTTCCTTTTCTCTTGTGACCGTCTTTTGTCTGACCTTCACCCTCTTTCCAGCTAATTGCAGGACAGTTTATTTCGAGACACATCCTGCATCCCCTGCATTTATCTGTATCTACAAAATAGAAAGGATGTTTAAACCTCTCAAGGGGTTTTGCCCTGCGCAAAAGCATACATGGGGCATTCTTATAGATTATTAGAGAAGGCTCATCTTTTTCCATCTCTTCTTTGATAATGTCCATTGTCTCTTTTATATTGTAAGGGTCAATATAACGTATGCTTTTTACGCCAAGGGCCTTTCCGAGTTCGGCATAATCTATGGCATGGGTTGGTTCCTGCCTTGCAGTGAACCCTGTGCCCGGATGGTCCTGGTGACCTGTCATACCGGTTATCCTGTTATCAAGGATAATGGTTGTTGAATTACCTTTGTTGTATACCACATCCATAAGGGGTGTGACACCGCTGTGTAAGAATGTAGAATCTCCAAGAACTGCAACAACCTTTCCAAGCCAATCCTTACCTAAGGCCTTCATGGCACCGTGTGCCTGACCAACACCTGCACCCATACAAACTGTTGTATGAAGTGCCTGAAGTGGTGGTGCGGTTGCAAGGGTATAACAACCTATATCGCCAAAGACAAATGCACCGAGTTTCTTAAGGGCATAAAACAAAGGCCTGTGGGAACATCCTGCGCAGAGGTTTGGTGGCCTTCTGGGCAGATCCTCTGGTTTTATCCTAATCTTTGGTTCTTTATATTTTTTACCTTTTAATGCCCTCTCTACAATCTCAGGTGAGAGTTCGTACATATTGGGAATTACATCTTTTCCATGCCATATCTTTATACCCATGGCCCTTATCTCTGTTTCAAAGAATGGGTCAAGTTCTTCGACAATGACAATCTTCTTTACCTTTTTTGCAAACTCAGCAATGAGTGTTTTCGGAAGCGGCCATACCATGCCAAGCTTCAGATAAGACCATTCCGGAAACACCTCTTTTGTATAGAGATATGATACACCGCTTGAGATGACCCCGACGCTTGTATCGTTTATCTCCATTTTATTAAATTTAAATGTCTCTGCGTATTCAGAGAGTCTTTTCATCTTCTCTTCTACTACCTTGCGCCTGACCCTGACATTGGCAGGCACCATAACGTATTTTGGAGCCTCTTTTGGATCAAGCCCTGGTGTTGTCTTTGGTTCCACCCTGTCTTCTAAGACAACAGGCGAATCTGAGTGGGCTACCCTTGTTTCTGTCCTTAAAAGTACTGGTGTGTCGAACTGTTCGCTGATCTCAAAGGCTATCTTTAAAAAATCCTTACATTCCTGGGCATCTGCTGGCTCGAGCATGGGAACCTTGCCGAAACGTGCCCAGTTACGGCTGTCCTGTTCGTTTTGCGAACTATGGACATTTGGGTCATCTGCCACCACAATGACAAACCCGCCTTTGACGCCTGTATAGGACAGAGTCATCAAAGGATCTGCAGCGACATTTAGACCCACATGTTTCATGGATGCCATTGCCCTGACACCAGCTATGGCTGCACCACTTGCCACTTCCACAGCTACCTTTTCGTTTGGAGCCCATTCTGCATAGATATCAGGATAGTTTTCTGCTATTTCTCTTAGAATTTCACTACTTGGTGTTCCTGGATAGGCGGCTGCAACCTTAACTCCTGCCTCCCATGCCCCTCTTGCAATTGCAGCATTTCCTTGCATTATTTCTTTTTTCATGTTTCCCCCATTTATTAAATATCTTTTTGAATTAGATTAATTCATCACCTCCTTTTTCAGGATTTTTTAATGCCTTATTATAAATTTCGTCTTCTATTTTTTACAGAAACATACTATTTTGTCAAGATTTTTAAAGAGTTTATTTTTAGACTTGAGAGGGATATAGATAATTTTGTAATATAACGTAAATCTTACAATGAGACTAAAAGGAAAAATAGCTATTTTAACCGCAGCAGCCGGTGCAGGTATTGGAAAGGCAACGGCAAGGACATTTGCCAGAGAGGGTGCAAATGTGGTAGTCACAGATATACACGAAGAAAGGACAAAGCAGGTTGCCCATGAGATAAACAAAGAATTCGGTGTTCAAGCCATTGGCATAAAATGCGATGTTTTAAGCCTGAAAGACATAAAAAATGTGGTTAAAACCACAAAGGATACATTTGGGAGGATAGATATACTCTTTAATAATGCCGGCACAAATCGTCCTGCTAAAATAGTGGATATTACCGATGAAAACTGGGAAATCGTGATAGGCGTTTCTTTAAGAAGCGTATTCTATTTCACAAGAGAGGTCCTACCCATAATGATGGAACAGAAATACGGCAGGATCATCAGCGTTACATCTGTTGCTGGTTTTAAAGGTCTTGCGGGAGGCCATGCCCATTATGCAGCGGCAAAGGCAGGTGTTATGGCATTTACGAGATGCCTTGCCATGGAGGCTGCGCCATTTAAAATAACAGCCAATACCATAGCACCGAGCTTTATCTATAACGAATATATTCCCAACCTCTATCCTCAAGAAGAAATCGAAAGGATGCTCAACGAGATACCCTTTCCGAGAAAAGGGGTTCCCCAGGATGTTGCCAATGTAGCCCTATTTCTTGCTTCCGATGAAGGAGAATACATTACAGGCCAGACAATATGCGTAACTGGCGGAAGCTGGATGAGATAGAATAAAAAGTATGTGCTTTATGGGTTTTGAGATAAATAAAAAATAAAAACTAAAGGAGGTTGCCATGTATAAAGGGGGTTATACGGGAAAGGTATTGAGGATAAACCTGACGGATAAGACCTCGAGGGTGGAGGAACTACCTGTAGAAGTGGCCAGGGATTTTATCGGTGGTGCAGGAATCGGGATAAAGTATCTCTACGACGAGGTAAAACCGGGCACAGACCCGCTTGGACCTGAAAACAAGCTGATATTTGCTCCAGGCCCCTTTACAGGTGCAGGGGTGCCATGTGCGAGCAGGATGGCAGTGGTAGGGAAATCACCCCTTACAGGCGCCGTGGGCATGGCCCTCTCGGGTGGACAGTTTCCCACAGAGATGAAACTGGCAGGCTTTGACGCCATTATAGTAGAAGGTAAGTCAGAAGGCCCTGTCTTTGTCTCCATAAAAGATGACAGGGTGAGATTCCATGATGCCACAGGCATATGGGGGACCATGACCTTTGACTGCCAGCAGATGATAAAGGACAGACTTAACGACCAGAACACAAGGGTCTGCTGTATAGGCCCTGCCGGAGAGAGGTTAAGCAGGATTGCCTGCATAATAAACGAGAGGAGGGCAGTTGGTAGAAAGGGCCTCGGGGCTGTAATGGGGTCCAAAAATTTAAAGGCCATAGCCATAAGGGGTAGTGGTAAGGTAGCAATAGCCCAGGAAGAGAAATACAGGGTGGCAAGACAGAGCATGTTAAACGCCATGAAGGAGAGCCCTGTGCTATATTCTCAGTTCGCCAGGATGGGTACCCCCATGGTGGTTGAGGTCACAGGTGCAATGGGCATACTATCTGCCAAGAACTGGACAGAGACAGGTGTATTCGTTCCCATTGAGGGTCTTGGCATGGCAGCCCAGACATCAAGGACCATAGGCAGGGAACACTGCTATGACTGTCCTGTAGGCTGTAGCCAGATGAAAATGGCAAAAGAAATGCCCTATGCAGGCATACTTTCAGAGGGTCCTGAATTCGAGACCATCTATTCCTTTGGAAGCAATGTGGGTGTGGCAAACCTCGATGCCGTTATTGCCGCAGACAGGCTTGCCGATGAGCTGGGCCTTGATTCCATATCAGCAGGTGTTACCATAGGTTTTGCCATGGAACTCTATGAAAGGGGTATTTTAACAAAAGCAGATACTGGCGGGATGGAATTGAAGTTCGGTAATGACAGCGCCATGATGACGCTTTTGAGGCTCATGGCATTTAGGGAAGGTATTGGTGCCATCCTTGCAGATGGCACAAAGGTAGCCTCTGAAAGGATTGGAAAGGGCACAGATAGATTTGCAATGCATATAAAGGGCCTTGAACTCCCTGCCTATGATGTAAGGGGCGCAAAGGCCCACGGACTAAATTATGCCACATCCTATACAGGGGCTGACCATAACAGGGGATATGCCTTTCAGGAGATCTTCGGCATACCTGTCCCCTATGAGGTGGATAGATTTGCCATAGAAGGTAAGGGCAGACTTACAAAATGGAACCAGGATATAAGGTGTGTTACCTGTGACTGTGCGCCTATGTGTGCATTTTTACTCGATACTGCCATGCCAGCAACAGCCACGCAGAACACTGCAGATCTTATGGAGGCCATCACAGGGCTCAGTTTCACTGCCGATAGTGTTTACAGGGTTGGGGAAAGGGTGAACAACCTTGCAAGGGCCTTTAACTGCCGTGAGGGCTTTACGAGAAAGGATGACGCATTCCCGGAAAGGCTCATGACAGAGCCCTTAAAAGAAGGTCCATCAAAAGGCCAGCTTATAAGCAGGGAAGATCTCGACAGGATGCTCGATGAATACTATTCAGAAAGGGGCTGGGACATAAAGACAGGGACCCCCACAAGAAAAAAACTCGAGGAGCTCGGTCTTGGATATGTGGCAGATGACATAGGCGCCAGATAAGGAGATTATGCGCGGTTCATGAAGGTCATCATCCATACCATACTCGGTCTCAGAGATGCCATAGGTGCAGGAAGGGTTGAGATGGAAATACCAGATGGTTCAACAACAGCACATCTTATATCATCCATGGTTGAGATCTGGGGCGATAAGATATCGCCCTTCCTTTTTGATGAAGGGGGCCATATCCATCCTTATATTCGGATTATGGTGAACGGAAGGCAGATAAAGGTCAGGGAGATCTCAGAGACTTATTTGAAAGAAGCAGATGAAATCACAATCATACCATTTGCAGCAGGGGGATAGATAGGCCAGTAATAAAAAAGAAAAAGGAGGTTTTAAATGGTCATTCAACTTGGGCCTGATGCTTTGTATAATCGCTGTAATCCCGATGAATTTTCCTTTAACACCACAGATGAAATAAAGGATTTTCAGGCCATTATAGGACAGGAAAGGGCACTTAAGGCCCTTGACTTTGGATTGGGCATAGATAGTATGGGTTTTAATATCTTTGCACTGGGTGAAAGCGGGACAGGTAAGGTATCGACGATTATGTCAATCTTGAAAGAAAGGGCATCAAAAGAAGAAGTCCCTTCAGATTGGGTCTATGTATACAACTTCAAGGACCCTGATAACCCGATTGCCATCTCCTTAGAGGCCGGGAAGGGTATTGCCTTTCAGAAAGATATGGATGAACTCATCAAATTTTTAAGGGTGGAAATCCCAAAGGCATTTGAATCAAAAGAATACGATACACAGAGAAATAAGATACTCGAAGAATTTCAACAAAAACAGAATGAATACCTTTCGAGACTCGACGAAGAGGTTAAAAAGGAAAACTTCACAGTAAGAAGGGGTCCTGCAGGAATCTTTATAGTGCCTTTAAAGGAAAGTGGTGAGCTCTTAACAAAAGAGGAATTTGATGCCCTTGATGAAAAAACAAAAAAAAGGCTTGAAGAAACAGGCAGAAAATTTCAGGAGCGATTAAACGACATTATAAGGGTGATGAGGGAATCGGAAAGGCTCGTCCAGGATATGCTCTCACGGCTTGAGCGCATGATTGCCCTTGAAATTATTGAACCCGCCTTAGAATCCATAAAAACAAAATATAAAAACAACACAAAGATTGCATACTATATTAACGATGTTAAAAACGAAATCTTAACCCATCTCGAAGAATTCAAAACAATAGAAGAGCAACCATCACCCATACCGTTTTTAAAGATGCCCAAACAGGAACCGTCCTTTTTAAAATACAGTGTTAATGTCCTTGTTAACAATGAAGACAACAAAGGTGCCCCTGTTGTATTTGAAACAAATCCCACCTACCCCAATCTTTTTGGGAGGGTGGAATACAAGGTCACTTACGGTATAGCCACCACAGATTTCACCATGATAAAGCCGGGTGCCCTTCACAAGGCAAACGGAGGATATTTGATCGTTGAAGCCATTGAATTGTTTAAGAACCCTTTTTCCTACGATGCATTAAAAAGGGCATTAAAAAATAAAGAGATTAAAATAGAAGACGTGCTTGAACAATATAGGCTGTTTAGCACATCGGCATTAAAACCTGAGCCCATTCCCCTCCATGTAAAGGTGATAATTGTTAGCAATCCCTTTATATATTACATGTTGAGGGCATTTGATGAAGAATCAAAGGAGCTCTTCAAGGTAAAGGCAGATTTTGACAACAAAATGGACAGGACAAAGGAAAACATTGAGAAATATGCAGGGTTTATATCAATGTGTCAGAAAAAAGAAGGGCTTTTGCCATTTGACCGAACAGCGGTTGCAAAGATCGTGGAATACGGTTCAAGGCTTGCAGATCATCAGCATAAACTGTCCATGAAATTTAGTGAGATAGAGGATTTGATCAGAGAATCCCATTATTGGGCTTCTAAAGACAGTTGCACCGTTGTTAAAGCAGAACATGTAGAAAAAGCCATTAACGAAAAAATTTACAGGGTAAATATGATTGAAAGCCATATAAAGGAGTTGATGCTTGAGGATACAATCATTGTAGATACAGAAGGCACTAAAGTAGGGCAGGCAAACGGGCTTGCCGTCATCGATATGGGTGACTACAGTTTTGGCAAACCTTCGAGGATCACAGCAAGGACTTTTACCGGCAGGGCCGGGATTGTAAACATAGAACGAGAAACAAAGATGAGCGGCAAGATTCACGAAAAGGCCATCATGATTATTTCGAGTTATTTAGGGAGCAAGTATGCGGTCAAAAAACCTATAAGCCTCTCGGCATCCATTACATTTGAGCAGTTATACGAGATGATAGAGGGTGATAGTGCAACATGCGCCGAACTCTATGCCCTTTTAAGCAGTATTTCAGGGGTGCCTTTAAAACAGAGTATTGCCGTGACGGGTTCAATGGATCAAAACGGTGATGTTCAGCCCATAGGCGGTGTGAATGAGAAGATTGAGGGGTTTTTTGATTTATGTAAGTTAAGGGGTTTAAACGGCGAGCACGGTGTTATTATTCCTAAAAGGAATGTAAAACATTTAAACCTGAAAAAAGAGGTGATAGAGGCTGTTAAAGATGGAAAGTTTACAATCTATGCCATTGACAAAATGGAAGAAGGTCTTGAGATATTAACTGGAATGAAGGCAGGGGAGTTAGACGAGCAGGGTCAATATCCGGAAGGAACGATAAATTATCTTGTTGCAAAAAGGCTAACAGAAATCACTGAATCACTGGAGAAGAAAAAAGAAAAAGAGACAGAAAAAGAAGAAAACGATGAAAATAAAGAAAAGAGGGGTAAAAATGAATAAAAAGGCAATACAGAAGATAAGTTATGGTGTATATATAATAAGTTCAAAATCTAACGGGAAACTAAACGGCCAGATTGCAAATACGGTTTTTCAGATTACATCAGAACCACCGACAGTTGCTATAAGCATAAACAAAGAAAACTTGACCCATGAATATATAGCAAAAAGCAAAGTCTTTAGCATATCGATTGTTGCTAAATCAGCACCCATGAACCTTATAGGCCAGTTCGGCTTTAAATCCGGTAGAGAGATAGATAAATTCCAGGGTATAACCTATAAAACATCGATTACTGGTGCACCAATAATACTTGACAATACTGTAGCCTATTTTGATTGCGAGGTTTTAAGTGCCACAGATGCAGGAACGCATACTGTTTTTATCGGTAAGATCGTGGATTGTGATATCTTAAGTAACGAAGAACCTATGACATATGCATACTACCACGAGGTAAAAGGCGGTAAGTCGCCGAAAGCAGCCCCAACTTACATAAAAGAAGAGCAGACTAAAGACCAAAGCAAATCCGATAAGTTTTCGTGCAAAGTATGTGGATATATCTATGACCCTGAAAGGGGAGACCCGGATAATGGTATAACACCAGGGACACCCTTTGAGGCATTGCCCGATACATGGGTTTGTCCGATTTGCGGAGCACCTAAGAGTGAATTTGAAAAGGTCTCTTAAACTATGTTAAAGTTTGGCGCAATTTTGGTTAAAACATTACATTAAATTTAATATTAAAAGAGGGATATCATGTCAGATACAGTAAAGGAGACAAATTTAAAAGATTTAGGTCCTTTAAAAAGAGGAAAAGTAAGGGATGTTTATGATTTAGGGGATAAACTTCTAATTGTGGCTACAGACAGGTTATCTGCCTTTGATGTTGTTTTACCCACGCCCATCCCTGATAAAGGCAAGGTGCTAACAAAATTGTCTGTATACTGGTTCAAACAAATGGAAGACATTATCGAGAACCATATCATAGAGACAGAGGTAGAAAAGTTTCCAGAGCCTTTAAAAGACTATGCACCTATTCTAAAAGACAGGAGCATGCTTGTAAAAAAGACAAAGGTCATACCCGTTGAGTGCGTGGTGAGGGGATATCTTGCCGGTTCTGGCTGGAATGACTATAAAAACACTGGAAGCATCTGCGGTATAAAACTCTCCCCAGGCCTTGTTGAATCAGAAAAACTGCCTTCCCCCATATTTACACCTACAACAAAGGCAGAGGAAGGCCACGATATGGCCATCACAGAAGAACAACTTATCGAAATTACAGGGGAAAAACTTGCAAAAGAGTTAAAGGACTTAAGCCTTGCCATCTATAACAAGGCTTGCAACATAGCCGAAAGCAAGGGCATAATCATTGCCGATACAAAATTCGAGTTTGGAATGATAGACGGAAAAATTATCCTTATCGATGAAATACTAACCCCTGATTCATCGAGATTCTGGTCTATGAAGGATTACAAACCCGGCAAACCCCAGGATAGTTATGACAAGCAGATTGTAAGAGATTATTTAAATACCCTTGACTGGGACAAGAATTACCCAGGTCCGCAACTCCCCCAGGAGATAGTGGAGAAGACGGCAAGGAGATACAGAGAAATCCTTGAGATTTTAACTGGATAAAAATGGTATGCCTTGTTTTTTCTATTATTCAATTATTATTTCCTTGCCACAAGCCTTTCTATCTCTTCTCTTACCACCTCCATGAGCCTTGCCATTGGTGATGGTATGTCTTTTGAATGATAAATAGGCTTACCGATAAAAACAGTTATTATACCTTTTGACTGAGGGACATAACAACCTTCAGGCTGGAGTCTCCCTGTGTTTTTAATGCCGATTGGTATTACAGGGGTATCACCTTTTATGGCAAGGTCAAAACCGCCCTTTTTGAATGGCAGCAACCTATCTCCTCTTCCCCATGTGCCTTCCGGAAAGATTACTATACTTATACCCTCTTTTAAGACAGTTAAGGCCTTGTTTAACGATTTCATTGCCTTTACAGGGTTTTTTCTGTCCATTTCAATATGTCTTCCTGCCTTTAATGCCCAGCCTAAAAAGGGCACAGAAAACAGCTCCTTCTTAGCTATCCATCTAAAGGGCACCCTTAAAGAGACATATATTGCAAATATATCCAGGACGCTTTGATGATTACACATATAAACACATGGCCCCTGTATGATATTTTCAACACCGTCTACATGGATCTTTATATCGCATACAAAAAGATGCAATCTTGCCCATAAGACACCAAGTCTGTTTATGAGTTTTCCTTTTCTATCAAAGGATGATACAAAAACTGCAACAATAGACAGAAAGATTGTTGAAATTAAAAGGCTAAACAGGGCCAATATCCGTCTCATCCGTTAAAAATCTATCATAAAAGCCAGGTTATGGAACATATATATCGTAACTTTAATAAAGCCCAAAATAAAGAGATTATTTAGGTAAAAATTCTCTTGACATAATTAAAAAATTGTAATAATTTTAAAACTGGAATAATTAAATTATGGGAACGATTTTAGAAAAACTCCAAACCAACAATATTCAGCCTTCTTTCCAAAGGATTAAGATACTCGAACTTCTTGATAAAAAAAGGGCACACATGAATGTTAACGAAATATACGACGAGCTTATAAAAGAGATACCTACAATATCCAAAACCACAATATATAACAGTCTAAAGGCTTTTGTTGAAAAAGGCATAGTGCAGTGTCTAACAATTACGCCTTATGAGATGAGATACGACATTGATACAACCCCTCATTTTCATTTACTGTGTAAAAAATGCGGCAGGGTTTTCGATGTTGACATCCGGTGCGTATATAACGAGCAACGGGAGATTGATGGTCATATTATTGAAGAGATCCATGGATATTTTAAAGGCATTTGCAAAGAGTGTCTCTCTTAGGAGAGATAAATTTAACCAATAGGAGGTAAATTATGGCCGAAAGATTAGAGGTCTACAAATGTGATGTATGCGGAAATATTGTGGAGGTGTTAGTTGGAGGCAAGGGTCAGCTTGTTTGCTGCAATCAACCCATGAGGCTTGTAAAGGAAAACACGGTGGATGCATCCCTTGAAAAACACGTTCCTGTTATTGAAAAAGGTGAAAACGGCATTACCGTAAAAGTAGGAAGCGCCCCTCATCCAATGGAAGAAAAACATTATATTCAATGGATTGAACTCATTTTGGACGGTAGAGTTTATCGCCAGTTTCTAAACCCCGGTGTTGCACCTGAGGCATTCTTTCCTATAAAAGGTGAAAAGGTAACTGCCCGTGAATACTGCAATCTCCATGGATTATGGAAGGCCTGATATAAAATAAACATTCACCAAACATTTTACCCTACCTGAGGCCAGTTAATCTGGCCTCATTTTTAAAAATCCCTTTATTCATCCTTAAAAAAATGCCCTGCATATCAAAGATACACAGGGCTAAGAGGGGAGTAATTGATTTGGTAACAAGAATATATTTGAACTTATCTACTGGTCAATGACATATATCACATACATTGTTTTTTTATTGTTATTTATGAAGCTAAGTCAAAATAGAAACTTTAGCCATGTTATATTCAATTTTTTCGTTAACCACAGAAAATTTTTTATTTAAGTCTTTTATTATCTTTGTAATTGTCGTAATATATACCATTAATCAGGCAAGAGTTTTATAGCCGTGTTTCTCCACGGGATAGATAGAGGATGATGATAGAGGATGCCCTCTGCTATCTCCAGAAGAGGCATGACAAAAAATAAGGAGGAGATGGTATGCAGGGCAGTAAATTATTTGTAGGAAACCTTAACTATTCTGTTGGAAAGGAACAGTTAAAAGAACTCTTTTCACCTTTCGGTGAAGTCTTAGATGTTAAAATCATTGACAATAAGGGATTTGGTTTTGTTGAGATGTCAACCCAGGCTGAAGCTGAAAAGGCAAAAAAGGAGCTGAACAATACATACTTTTTTGGCCGTAATATAAGTGTAGATGAGGCAAGATCAGGAAAAAGTCAGCACAGAGGAAGAAGACCTCAGAGAAGATACTGATAATAAAGCTCCATTTAAGGATTGTCGAACCGCATAAACCGGTGACGATTTTTTTATTAGTCTTTGTTAGATTATGTGGTAATATAGAGCATGTTACATATACTTGCTGCACTTGCATCAGTCTTCCATATATATAAAAAATGCCCGAAATGTGGTAATTATCAAAAATTTGAAGGCA
>CAZJOP010000027.1:0-17084 GCA_964547695.1 uncultured Syntrophorhabdaceae bacterium | reverse complement strand
GCCATATTTGGTGTTGGTAGGAGCGATGACGAAGAAGGCCACGGAAATATTTTTAGCGTTATTATCTTTTCCATGCTTGCCGCATTTGCAGCCATGCTTATTCAGCTTGCCATATCCCGTTCAAGGGAATACCTCGCTGACGAGGGAGGGGCACGGTTAACAGGTAACCCACTTTATCTTTCCAATGCCTTAAAAAAGCTCCATATAGGTATCACCCGAAAACCTATGGAAGATGCAAACCCCTCTACAGCACCCATGTTTATCATGAATCCTTTCAGTGGAAGGGGTGTCCTTGCCCTGTTCAGCACCCACCCGCCTATAGAAGAAAGGATAAGAAGACTGGAGGAAATGGTTTATAGAAGATAATCTTGCCTATTCAGTGAGGGCATCCTGCATTGAGATAATCGGTGAAGTTGAAAAAGGTCTTTTCTTGGACGAAACGATAAATACATTTTTTCAAAAGAAAAGGACAGATAACAGGCTCAAAGGTATTATCTACGAAATCACATCAGGGGCCATAAGATGGAAAGGATTCTTTGAATGGGTCCTCGATATATTTGCCCAGAGGTCTATAAAACCCAGATTGAAATATCTCCTTTGGATCACCCTGTATCAGATTACATTTATGAAAAAGTCTCCGTATCATGTTATAAAGGAGGCCGTTGAATTTGCTAAACAGAAAGAAGGTGTATACGGAGGCAATTTTGTAAACGCAATCTTAAGAAGATATATAAAAGAGATTATAGATGTCATAAAAAGGGACGAAAAAAAGGACATACATTCTTTATCTACTGATATACCCTATAGTTACATAATCAAAAACAAATCCATGTCTACTGAAAAAGGCATTTCCATAGGCTATTCCTTTCCTCAATGGATGGTTATCAGGTGGTTAAAAAGATACGGAGAAGAAGAAACAATAAGGCTCTGTTCCCATTTGAACAAAACCCCTTATTTTACTATCAGGTTGGCAGCAGAAGACGAAAAAAAAGAAGACATCATTAGACATTTTGAGAAAAAGGGTGTTACCCTTAAAAAGGCACGATTTCTCAATAATGCATATTACATAGACAAACTTACACCTGTTATAGATGACCCATTTTTTAAAGAGGGTCTATTGTTCGTTCAGGATGAGGCATCACAGCTTGCGGGCATTGCAGTGGCCCCTGAAAATAAGGATACAGTCCTTGATGCATGTTGCGGATTTGGAACAAAAACGGCCCAGATTAAAGGACTTGCAAGAGAGGCGAGTGTATTTTCCATAGATAGGGATATGAATAAACTAAAAAAAAATAAAAATATGGGATACCTGATAAAAGGGGATGTGATGGCTGCCCCCTTTAAAGAAGAGGCATTTGACAGGATCCTCTTAGATGCACCATGTTCATCTGTGGGTATTATAAGAAAGCACCCGGAGATAAAATGGAGGCTCAAAGAAAAAGACATCATAAATTGTGGCAGATATCAGCATGCCATGATAGATGCTTTATGGCCAAGTCTTAAAAAAAACGGTTATTTTATATACAGTGTATGTTCATTTGAGCCAGAAGAAACAACGCTTTTAATCGAAGAATTACAAAAAAAACACAAATTTATAATTGAAAAACCCCTTCCTCTTCTGTTTAATAATGAATATTTTATTTCTTTGCCACATAAGACAGACCTTGATGGATTTTTTATAGCAAGGCTAAAAAAACAATGAGATTATTTAAGGCAATACTTTCCATCTTTCTTTCTATTTTGTTTTTTGTCCTTTCCGCATACTTTACCATGAGGTTTCTCTTAAAAACCCAGGATACCGTAGTATGTCCAGATGTAGTGGGAAAAGAAATAAACGAGGCCAAAAGGCTTGTTGAATCAAAAGGTCTTTTTTTTCATGTGGTTAGATACGAAAAAAGAAACGATATACCCTATAACCATATTACAGTGCAAAAACCGGCTGCAAACATCACCACTAAAAAGGGAAGGACAGTACTCGTTGTTGTTTCTGACGGGCCTGAATTAATAACAGTTCCCCAGCTTATGGGCCAGGATATAAATAGAATTGATGAGGTTTTAAAGGATAAAAAGGTATCAATAGAAAAGGTAATATATGTCCCTGACGACAACGAAGGAAAGATTCTTGCCCAGGCGCCCATGGCATCTGAAACAATACCTGAAGGCAAGGGCATTACTGTTTTTGTGGGAAGTAGAGTTAGAAGATATGTCCTTATGCCTGATTTAAAGGATGTTTCCTTAAACGAAATAAAAGAGGAACTCACAAGAAAAAGGATTGCATTTAAGATAACTTATACAAATGGTGACGTGGAGGGTCAAAGATATAATATCACAGGCTCGATACCTAAGGGATTTATCTTTGATAGAGATGAGGGTCTGGAATTAAAAATCAGTCCGAGGAGGGAAGATGAATAGGATAAAGATAGCACCGTCCATTTTGTCCTGCAATTTTTTAAGACTGGAAGAAGAGATAAGAAAGGCAGAGGATGCCGGGGCAGATTTGTTTCACATAGATGTTATGGACGGCCATTTTGTTCCTAATATAACGATTGGCCCCATGATTGTGGAGCAGATTAGAAAGATTACATCAAGGCCTCTTGATGTCCACCTCATGATAGAAAACCCCTCAAGGTTTGTGGAGACATTTATTTCAGCCGGTGCAGATATCATAACGGTGCATGTGGAGACAGATAGGCACTTATTTAGAACAATAGATGTTATAAGATCAAAGGGTGTAGGAACAGGGGTAACATTAAATCCCTCCACACCCCTTGTTACATTGGAACCGATTATCCGTGAAGTTGATCTGATACTCATCATGACCGTAAACCCGGGCTTTGGAGGACAAACATATATCGATGCCATGGACGATAAGATAAAAGAGGCAAGGCGCATGATAGATGAAACAGAAAAAGACATAGCCCTCGAGGTAGACGGCGGTATTAAAGCCACAAATGCAAAAAAGGTCGTTATGTGCGGGGCAGATATACTTGTAATGGGAACAGAGTTCTTCCACAGCAGTGATTACAGAAAAAAGATTAACGAGGTAAGAAGAATTATAGAAGACTAAGATAATACAAGGTGTTTTCTTTCATGATAGATGCCTTAAAAAAACAAAAGGTATACAAAAAAGTCTTCCAGGATGCCTGCAATCAATTGACAATGTCCCACATGGAGGAAAGGTTTCAAAAATCAGCCGTAACGTATATAAAATCGCAAAATGGTTATAGGGCAGAAATACCCTTTTTTGATGAAATTATAACGATGTTTTACCCTGAATTTAAATTTGCGAGCTCTAAGTCTACTGTAGTAAATCTTGTGACAAAGGTAATAATACTCCATTACATAAACCATGCCTCTGGCAGGACCCTCAGTATGAATCAGATATCCTACGAAGATATACCCGGGTGCAAACATTATTTACCTGTATTTGAAAAAAGGGTCACAAAACCCCTTGCAAATGCCTTTGGTTTTAATAGAGATGCGTTTTTAGAGGCAGGAGAATCTCTATCCGGGCATAAAGAAGCATACGGTGATGCATCTTTTACTCTTTATGCACTGCCCAGGGTGCCCATAACATTTATATTATGGGAGGCAGATGAAGAATTCCCGGCATCCGTTAAGGTGCTCTTCGACGATACCATAGACGGATATTTGCCCTTAGAAGACATAACAGTGATTGCCAGACTTGCAGCCATGAGGATCATTAAGGCAGCAAAGAGTCTTTACGGCCCTTACGGCGAGGATGATTTGTAGTTTAAGCCTCGTTTCAGGTATTTTTTAGATTGTAATTATTGCTAAATTTGATTTACAAAACTTTGATATTGATATATATAGCAGTATGGAAAAGATCATAAAGAGTTATGCTGACAGGATATTTCACAGAAAAATCGGCTTAATCATAAAAAAGCACTCAAAAAATAAAAAAGACATAAGAAATCAGGTAAAAAAGATTGTAGATTTTAAAAGATACCACAGACTTCTCGATGTGGGTTGTGGATACGGGTGGTTTTTGGAGGCTCTACCGGATGGTTTTGATGTTATCATGGGAATAGATTGTAATGATGAAAATAAGGCAGAGTTTCTTTCGCTTGCTGAAAAAAAGGCCAAAAAGGCTGTATTTATAAAATCGTTTTTGCCTTCAAAGATAGATGTGCCATCTTCCTATTTTGATATCATAGTGTCTGCCTATTCTCTTTATTTTTTTCCAGATATGCTTTCAGAGATCAAAAGGCTTCTTGCAAAGGAAGGGGTTTTTATAGTTATAACCCACAGCAGCCATATGCTCGAAGAGGGTGAAAGATTTTTTAGATTTGACAACTTAAGAAAGGTTATAGAGTCGTTTTCTGCTGAAAATGGATATGAGATTTTAAAACTGTATTTCAACCATGTTGAATATTTTGATTATCCCAACGAACTTATATTTCATGAAAAAGATAGCAACGCACTGGAACAATACATTGATTTTAAAAGTGCCTTTATAGAAAAGGATGTGGATCCTACATTAGTAAAGGAGAGATTATTAAAAGAGCTCAGGGAGAAAAAGTCTTTAAGTTTCAACAAAAACGACAGGGTTTTTATAGCAAGGCCATGAATTCAAAGACATATTGTTATTACTGCGGGTCACGGTTAAAAGAAGAGTTTATAGAGGGAAAGATAAGGCAGATTTGTTCTCGTTGTAATAAAATACACTACGAAAATCCATTGCCTGTGGCATCTGTTATTTTATCCAACAATCACAGGGAGGTGCTTCTTGTAAAGAGGGCTCATGAGCCTTATAAGGATATGTGGTGTTTTCCCATAGGCTTTGCAGAGGTTGGAGAGAGTATAGAGGATGCTGCATTGAGGGAGTTAAAGGAAGAGACAGGTTTGGAAGGAAAAATCATCCAGCTTGTAGATGTTAGCTCCCATATAAATCCCATCTACGGTGAATTATTGATTGTAAGTTTTGAGGCAGAAAAGACAGGGGGTATAGAGACCCCTGGAGATGATGCAAAAGACTGTAAATATTTCCCGATAAATAGCTTACCGAAACTTGCCTTTGATTCCCAGGAAAAGGCGGTAAAAACTTATATAGAGCTAAAAAAAGACTTATGGAAAATCCAGGATTCTCTTAAAAAGTTCTTTGAAGGTGCAAAACAGGATAAAATCAGCTATGAAGACTCCCTTCTGTCCGATGAGCTTTTAAATGCGGTTCAGCATAATGCCCATAAAATAATATCACTGTGGCTAAACGACATTACTACAAACCCCTCTACAAAATCTTATCACAATTTTGACAAAGAAGAACTTTACAGCAGGGCAAATTATATCATAGGCCAATTAAACACATGGCTTAAAGGCACAAAAGGTGAGGTGGAGTTTAAGTCTTTTTATTACGAACTTGGACAGAGGAGAAAAAAAGACAAAGTCCCGGTGGAAGAACTCATAAGCTCTGTGAGCATTTTGAAAAGGCATATATGGATGTTCATATACTCCTACGGCGTATGGGAAAAGGCCATAGATATATACAGGATGTTCGAGCTCGGTGAAAGACTTGTTTACTTCTTCGACAGGGCCACATATTATATGATTTTAGGATATAATCAGGAGGATAAGCCAAAAAATTGAATGCATTTAACATTGAAGAAACAAAAAAATCTGCATTGATAGTTACAACAGCCTCTTCGTTTCTTACACCCCTTGCCCTTGCCACAGTGCCTGTTGCCCTTCCCACAATAGGCAAGGCATTTAATGTGGATGTAATGGTATTGAGCTGGATAGCCACTTCATATATATTAAGTGCCGCTGTTTTTCTCGTGCCATTTGGCAAGATTGCAGACATGTATGGCAGAAAAAGGATCTTTCTGATAGGCATGATTATCTTTACGCTTGCCTCTTTTATCCTCGGAGTCTCAAATAGCACCACCATGCTGATTGTCTTGAGGGTATTTCAGGGCACAGGTGGTGCCATGATATTCGGAACAGCTATTGCTATTTTAAGCTCTGTTTTTCCCCCTGGTGAGAGGGGTAGGGTGCTTGGAATAAACGTGGCAGGAGTATATCTCGGTCTGTCAATAGGGCCTTTTTTGGGTGGTGTGCTAACCCAGCACATTGGCTGGAGGAGCATATTTTTATTCAATTGTCCTCTCGGTGTGTTTGTTATACTTCTCACCATTATAAAGCTAAGGGGCGAGTGGGCCGATGCAAAAAAAGACAGATTCGATTTTATCGGTTCTTTTTTTTACAGCATAATGTTACTGTGTCTCATGTATGGATTTTCAAAGCTTCAAATGCAAACAGGCAAGATACTTATACTGGCAGGCATAGCTGGTATGGGTGTTTTTGTTCTATGGGAAAGAAGGGCAAGAAACCCCATTATTGACATGCAATTGTTTTTATCTAATAAGGTCTTTACCATGTCCAACATAGCAGCGCTTTTAAATTATAGTGCCACCTTTGCCATAGGTTTTCTTTTAAGTTTTTATCTCCAGCACATAAAAAACTTTTCCCCTCAGACAACGGGGGTTGTCCTTGTGGCTCAGCCCATTATGCAGGCAATACTATCACCCCTTGCAGGAAAGGTTTCAGACAGGATCGAGCCGAGGATTGTTGCCTCTTCTGGCATGGCGGTGACGGCATTGGGGCTTTTTTTACTGTCTTTTATAAATGGTAGCACACACATTATCTATATTGTTGTAAGCCTTATTATACTGGGGTCCGGTTTTGCCCTCTTTGCCTCTCCTAATACGAATGCCATTATGAGTTCTGTTGAGAATAGATACTACGGTATTGCATCTTCCATGCTCGCCACCATGAGGCTTTTGGGTCAGCTTTTTAGTATGGGCATTGCCATGCTTATATTTGCGTTGTATATGGGGCATGTAGAAATATCCCCACAATATCATTTTCAATTATTAAGCGGTATTAAAACAGCATTTGTTGTATTTGGTTTACTCTGTGTATGTGGCATTTTTATTTCCCTAACGAGGGGTAACTTAAGAGATAACAAAAACCATTAATTGACATTTATTGCCGTATATCATATTGTAATCTAAAAGTCTCTGGAGGATAAAAATGGCGAGTCTAAACAAGGTATTTTTAATCGGCCGGCTCGGGGCAGACCCGGAAATACGTTCTACCACCGATGGCACCACTGTGGCGAGCTTCAGGATTGCCACAACCGAAATATGGAGGGACAGAAATAACGAAAAACAGGAAAGAACAGAGTGGCATACTATAATTGCCTGGAGAAGATTGGGAGAGATTGCAAGGGATTATCTTAAAAAGGGGAGGCTTGTCTACATCGAAGGCAGAATCCAGTCAAGGGAGTATGAAACAAAAGACGGCACAAAAAGAAAGGTTACAGAGATCATAGCCAATGACCTGCGCCTTTTTCCTCAGGGCACACCCACTGCTGATGAGAAGAAAGAGATACCCCAGGAGAAGGCAGAAGATGTGTTTGTCCCTGAAGTGGAAGAGGATGACATCCCTCTATAAAGACCGTTTTTTTGAGATGTGATATTATTTTGAAAAACCTGTGGGATTTATTGTATATTTCATGAATCAGAAAGACAATTAAAGGGAGATAATAAGAACAAGAGGTGTTAAGTGGACTACGGTGATTTTGAAGGTGTAATAGGTTTAGAGGTGCACGCACACCTTTTAACAAAAAGTAAGCTCTTCTGCGGTTGTTCCACAGAGTTCGGTGCAGAACCCAACAGTCAAACATGCCCCACCTGCATGGGTCTTCCAGGGGCATTACCTGTCCTTAATAAAAAGGTGGTGGATTTTGCCATAAAGCTCGGTCTTGCATTGCACTGCACCATAAATAGAAAAAGCATCTTTGCCAGAAAAAATTACTATTATCCTGATTTGCCTAAAGGATATCAGATAAGTCAATATGAAGAGCCAATATGCGAGAACGGTTATCTCGATATACTTATAGACAATGAAAAGAAGAGGATACGGATAAAAAGGATACACATGGAAGAGGATGCAGGTAAGCTCGTCCATGAATCAACGATTGAGGCAAGCACATACAGCCTTGTTGATTACAATAGATCAAGCGTGCCACTTCTCGAGATAGTAAGTGAGCCTGATATAAGAACCCCGGAGGAGGCAGTCCAATATCTTAAAATGTTAAGGGATTGTCTAATCTATCTCGAGATATGCGACGGGAATATGGAAGAGGGCAGCTTCAGGTGCGATGCAAATGTATCAGTGAGGAAAAAGGGCAGTGATGAGTTTGGCACAAGGACCGAATTAAAGAATCTAAATTCCTTCAAGTACATTGAAAAGTCCCTTGATTACGAGATAAAAAGACAGATAGAGCTTATAAAAAGCGGGAAAGAGGTGGTTCAGGAGACAAGGCTTTTCAACGTAGAACAGGGCATTACATATTCTATGAGGGGCAAGGAAGAGGCCCATGACTACAGGTACTTCCCTGAGCCTGACCTTCTGCCTCTTATCATAGACGATGCCTGGATTGAAAAAATAAGACAAACACTGCCGGAACTACCTTTTGACAAGATAGATAGATTTATAAGAGATTATGGTCTACCGAGATACGATGTGGAAATCCTTGTGTCCGATAGATATCTCGCTGATTATTTTGAAGAAACAGTAAAGAGATTTCCAGAACCAAAAACTGTGAGCAACTGGATCATGACAGAGCTTTTAAGGGAATTAAAGGAAAGGAATTTACAACCCAAAAATCCTCCCATATCACCACAGAGGCTTGCAGAGCTTTTATCCATTATTAAAGACGGCACCATAAGTATAAAGATAGGAAAAGACATCTTCCCCGAATTATGTGTGAGAGATATTTCCCCTAAAAAGCTCGTTTCAGAAAAGGGTCTTGTCCAGATAACAGATGAATCTGCAATCGGTGCTAAAATTGACGAGATACTCTCAAAATTTCCAAAAGAGGTGGAAGAGTTTAAAGCAGGCAAAGAAAAGCTCCTCGGGTTTTTTGTGGGCCAGGTTATGAAGGAGACAAAAGGAAAGGCAAATCCAAAGATACTTAATGATCTTTTGATAAAGAGGCTAAAGGGTTGACAGACCATATTTACTGGAAAGACGATGCATTATTTCTTCTCGACCAGAGGGAACTACCTTTTAAAAAGCTCTATGTTCGGTGCAACACATTAAAAGATGTGAGAGATGCCATAAAAAACATGATAATAAGGGGTGCACCCTTAATAGGTATTGTAGCTGCCTATGGTTTCGTCATAGGGATTAAGGAGATATTAAACGACAGAGGTTATTTAAGGGAAAGGGACATAAAAAGCATATCCAGGACACTTTTAAATACAAGGCCCACGGCAGCAAATCTTTTATGGGCATTAAAGAGAATGGAGACGGCATATAATAAATATAAATGTAAAGAAAGGCGAGACCTTGAGACATTGATGCTCGATGAGGCAGTGGCCATACATGTTGAGGATATTGAAAATAACAGGATGATCTCCCTCTTCGGGGCCGAACTCATAAAAGACGGAGATAATATACTGACCCACTGCAATGCCGGTAGCCTTGCTATGGGAGGGTATGGAACTGCTCTGGGTGTGATAAAGGCAGCCCACGAATCAGGCAAAAAGATAAAGGTCTTTGCCACAGAGACGAGGCCATATTTTCAGGGTGCAAGACTGACGGCATGGGAGTTATATATGGAAGGCATCGATGTGGAGGTTATACCGGACAACCATGTGGGAATCCTCTGTTATAAAGGGTTGATAGACAAGGTGATAGTGGGTGCGGACAGGATTGCATTAAACGGCGATACGGCTAACAAGGTGGGAACCTTTATGATAGCCCTCTGTGCAAAGGCACACAGCATCCCATTTTATGTTGCCGCCCCTACCTCTACCTTTGACCCTGAAATAGAAAGCGGCGCTTTAATCCCCATTGAGGAGCGTGGTGGCGAGGAAGTGAAAAAAATAAAAAACATACCTATTACGCTAAAACAAGTAAGGGCAAGGTATTATTCTTTTGATGTGACAAGCCACAGATACATCTCCTTATTCATCACAGAAAAGGGGATTATAAAAAGGCCCTTTAAAAAATATATTGAGAAGCTCTTTTTATGAATCAAGAAAAGATTATAACATTTCTCACAGACTTCGGCACAAAGGATTCATATGTGGGTCAGATGAAAGGTGTTGTGCTGTCCATAAATCCCCGGGCAAAGATTATTGACATAACCCATGAAATAGAGCCCCAGGATATCCGTGAGGCTGCCTTTGTTTTAAAGGAATATTATCCGTATTTTCCCGAAGGCACCATCCACGTGGCCGTTGTAGACCCCGAGGTGGGTGGCGCCAGAAGACCTGTGGCGTGCATGCACAACGGACACATCTTTATAGGCCCCGATAACGGTATATTCACTTTGGTATTAAACGATAAGGCTGAGATATATCATATTCAAAACAGGTCTTTCATGTTACCCCATATAAGCAATACGTTTCACGGCAGAGATGTCTTTTCTCCTGTGGCAGCCCATCTTTCTAAGGGCATCCCGGTAGCATCTGTGGGAGAAAGGATTGAGGGGTATACGGTCCTTGAAAGCTGTTTTCCTTTGATATATACCGATGTTATATACGGCGAGATAGTGAGGTTTGATAGATTCGGAAATGCCATAACAAATATCGATGAAAAGACCCTTGACGGATTTGTAAAAGATAGGGGATTTAAAATCAGTTTGGGGAAAAAAGAGTTTAAAAACATTAAAAAAAGCTATTTTGAAGATGAATTTAGCTGCCTTATCGGTAGTTCAGGCTATCTCGAGTTTGGTTACTATAAAGGGAGCTTTAAGGATAAAATAGGAATCTGGAAGGGCGATGAGGTTGTTATAAAAACCCTTTGAGGTTTTATATATTTTATATATTTTTATGAATTTTCTGGCGCCCGTAGCTCAGATTGGATAGAGCGTTGGCCTCCGGAGCCAAAAGTCGCAGGTTCAAATCCTGTCGGGCGCGCCATAATTAACTTAACATAAAGATAGAGAGTTTGTATAATAGATAATAACTTAATAATTTAGGTATGTGAAAAACCTATGAAGTTTATTATTTTTTTAGCTCTAATAGTCATTGCAATTATTGCGCTTTCTATTGCCTTTAAGAAAAAAGAAAAACCCCAGGACATTACAAAAAGCAAAATACGTAAAGATCGTGGTGCTGATATGCCCCAATCAGAAAGGCTGTCTTCTACTGCAACCTCAGGGGATAAGTCAGTAGAGATTAAACCCCATAAAATCATGAGCACCAAAGCTATAGATCCAAAAACCATACTGGGACATATAGAGTATATCGAGATAGGAAAGAATATCTATCCTGCTGGGGTGGATCAGATTGACGATGATGTTAGAAAGAACCTTGAGAGTAAGGTAGGGCTGATCCCCCAGATACCATCAAATTCCATGAGGCTTATGAATCTCCTTTTAAATCCTGAATCCAACTTAAAAGAGATCGTATCTCTGGTAAGCATACACCCTGTTTTTTCAGCAAAGATACTCCAGACGGTAAATTCTGTCTATTTTTCTCTACCCCAGAAGATTACATCCATAGGCAGGGCCATTACCCTTTTGGGATACAACAATGTGAGGGCCCTTGTATTCCATGAAACCCTCCTGAATACCATGCAAAAGCAGGAAGAATACGATGCTGAAAGATATCTAAAGATATGGGCTCACTCTGCTATGGTCTCTGCCTGTGCAGGTTTTATGGGAAAATACATCTTTGGCCTCTCTGAATATGATCTGGCAACCTCTGGGCTTCTCCATGATATCGGAAAATTTTATCTTACAGATATCAAAGACAGTATTGAAATAGTATCGGATGTCCCGCCCTTTATAAAAGAAGAACACAGATTCGGGGTAAACCACTCTGTTGCAGGCACATACATTGCAAACCACTGGCAGCTACCTGAGCTTATAGTAAAGGGCATAGAATACCATCACCATCCCTCTTTTTTTCCTCCCGATGCAATCCCCAAAGGATATTTAAAGGAGTGCTTTGTATTGTGCCTTGCAGATCTTGTGGCAAAGGCAATGGGTTATCACAGTGGTGAAGACAGACAGATAATGCCTATTTTGCCCGAGTATTTTGAGATGTTTGACATCGATAATAACCTCAAGGGCATCATCACAACAGAGCTTCTAAAAAACGTAGAAAAGGCAAAAATGACCGTAGCATCTTACATAGACAACATCTCATAGAACCTCATCTTGTAAAAAAAGACCTCCATCACTTTGTGCTAACGTAGATGTTATATTTTTACTTATAGGGCAGCTGAGAAAATGTGCAAGTATCTTCTATTAAGTGGTGGTTAAAGGTTGAAAAATATAATGAAGATGTTTTTTAAAAGGAAAAGGGTCAAAATATTTGCAATCTAAATAAGATATGCCTACAATCATCCAGGAAGGCTTTTACAACCATTTGAACATGATGACAGGCTTGCAGGGGCAGTCAAAAAAGCATTCGGTACAATGGAAATAAGCCTTAATGAGCATATTATAATTTTAACGATAGTTGCTTTAATTATAGAAAGAATGGATATTTTGAAGTAGAATAAAAAATCAGGAGGCGCAAAATGTGGGAATTTACTGTGGTAGCAGAGAAAGATGAAGAAGGCTACTACATCCACGAGGTGCCTCAATTAAAGGGGTGTCATACTCAGGCAAAATCTGTTGATGATTTGATAGAAAGGATTACAGAGACCATTCAACTTTGTCTTGAAGTAATGCACAAAACCAGATCCAATGATAGGGCTTTTTGAAGTAATAATAGATGGCAAATCCTGCGTTGTGTAATACGAACCAGATATAGAATTAAGGAATACCGAACAGATACCTTTTTTTGAATGCGAAGCATGTAAGACTCCTGGCTACATACCAGATCCTGCGGATACAAAATCAGCAATTGAGGCATTTATAAAGCGAGAGGTGCTACCCTGCGCCAAAGATGCATGGTATGACCCAAAGGGCATAAAAATTGGCTACGAAATCAGTTTCAACCGTTACTTTTAAAACCAAAAGCCCTTCGTTCCCTTGACGAAATCAGAGCAGATCTAATTGCTGTAGAAAAAGAGGCAGAAGGGTTACTGGAGGAGATACTGGGGGGAGAAACTGTAACGACATTATAAATAGCATATAAAAATTTTTTGTCTTTATATTAAAGTATAACTATAATATGGAGAGAAGTGGTCCATATATTTTAGTTTACGTATAATATGAAAATGGATAATAGAGCGGGCACATATATCAAGCAATCAACTGGTTATAAGGCTTTTATTCCTAAACCCTTACCGCCTGATCCTCCTATTATTTTAAATGCTGAATTGCAAAACCTCCTCAGAATTACAGAAGAATTTACGCCGATTCAGACAAGGAAGCACACCGAGAGCCATAATGCCTTCCGGTCAGACCATTACTGCTGCAATGTACTGAAACAGGTAATGAAATGCACTGACCAGATCTACATTACCGGCTACAAGATCTGGCAGCATAGGCTCACCTGGCTGGAACGCAAGGCGGCTCGACAAGGCTATCTCTTCTTCGGTGCACCCAACAAGCGCTCCATGGCTGCAAGTCTTTGTGATTTCTATCTCAACTTCATCCAACCATTCGCCCAGACGCACTTCAAGGACGAGAAGAAGGCCTATGAAGTGTTTCTGCGTCTTGCCAAAATGAACGAAGGATTTCCGATTGCGCTGATGAGCTACGCAGAGGCGTTTTGCCTCGCAACCATACCAAGGGAATGGTCAAATGGGTGACAAGTCTTTATCAAATCTCAGGGATAAATTGAGAGATTTTGCTTCAAAGAGGGACTGGGACAAGTTTCATTCTCCCAAAAATTTGGCAATGGCTTTAGCTGCTGAAGTTGGAGAATTAATTGAACACTTTCAATGGCTGACCGAGGATCAAAGTAAATCTCTTACCGAGGCAAAACTTAAAGAAGTAGAGGAAGAACTTGCAGATATCCTCATTTATCTTGTGCGACTATCTGACAAATTAGGCATTGATCTTATCGATGCAGCTTTTCGGAAAATTGATATAAATTCAACAAAGTATCCTGTTGAATGTGTTCGCGGTAGTGCCAAAAAGTATACAGAATATTGAAATGGAGTTCTGATAATGGGTCAACAACTTTTTATTTTCACTGCAGGTAACCCTGAAGCAAGAAGACATTTAGAAGAAACCATAAAAGCCCCAATTAACTATTCTTTCTCATTATAAAATGAAAATAACCCTTCTTGTATTTTGTGCGTTCCATTACTCTTTAATTTTTTTCTCTTCATTTCTAAAAGGTAAATTTCTCTCTTTTCTAATTCTAACGGATCTTTAGGAATTACAAAAGCTTCTTTTATTTTTTCCCAATCTTTGTGTCTAATTGTGATTACATTATTAAGAAAAATACTCACATAACATCCATTGATAACCGTTGGTTCCATTTCTTTTAATTTTTGGTTTGTTATTTCCACATATTTAGGGTCAATATCTATACCTATAAATTTTCTTCCTAACTTCTTCGCTGCAATTGCTGTTGTTCCAGTTCCTATAAATGGATCGAGAACGATATCTCCTTCATCACTACTCATCAAAATTAATCTTTCAATAAGATGAACTGGAAGTTGACAGGGATGCTCATCTCTTCTTTTTTTATGTCTTATTCTATGAATATCAGTCCACACATCAGAGACAAGAGGACCAAAAGGATGCATTTGATTTTTCTTCCCCCCATAATCTTGTAAAACATAGTAGCAATTTCTACAGCGTTTATGCATCATCCTTATGTCACAAAATTTAAATTTATCAGATTTCACATAATAAAGGATTCCATAGTGATTTGGTAAAAGAGTTTTACCAAGAGGAGAACCCATGGCATTCCAGGCAATCCAATGCTTAAAAATAGCTATTTCATTCAAATATGAGGCAAAGTAAATTAACCATTTGGGAATATTATGCACAAAAATTGAACCTGTTGGTTTAGTAATTCTTACCATTTCATAAAGCCACTCTTTACACCAAGATAAATATTTATCAACTTCATGCTTATCATAATAGCTATTATATTTTTTCTCTAAGTTAAATGGTGGATCAGCAAACGTCACATCTATACTATCATCTGGAATTTGCCTCATTATTTCAAGACAATCACCCTGAATGATTTTGTTAGTTAATTTATTTACTATATTTGCCATATCTGTAAAGCCTTATTTGCGAATTCGTCTTGCCTTCTTTCTATTTCAACCTGTGTCCATCTTTCACACTCCACAAGTTGCTTTGTTATTTCAATTTCAGAGTCTTTATACACATCTTTCTTTTTTACAAAATTAGCATTAGCAGCCTCTTTATTCAATTTTGATGAGATTAAAGTTAAATTGCCAATTCTTTTTAAATAAGCCTTATGTTTGTTCTCATCAAATTCCGGCCAATCATTTTTTAAATCACCTGGATTTTCTGGTAAAATGTGCTCTAAATTTACCTTATCAGGATTTGCTAATGGAGATAATTCTTTACTTTTTCTATAAAATTCTTCAATTTTCCTTAAATAATATCTTGCAATATGCGATTTTGAAACGGTCGCAATTCTAAATGCGTTATAAAATTGATCATTGGTAGGAATAAATTGTGAAACAGATTTTTTTAACTCATTGAAATTCTTTATTTTACCTTCATTAATCAATTTAGCTTGATTAGAGAATTGTTTTTCTAACGTTCCTGCTCCGATAGCTCCAGTAATCAAATTTCTAACACTCCATGAAACTATTAGTTTTAAGCTTTTTTCTACCTCTTTTTTGTCTGAAAAAATCTCCAATATGGCGAGTATTAAAGGTCTGGGTTGTATTAATCCTAATTCATTTAATTCCGCTATTAAATTGGAGCAATTAGGTGAATAATCCTCCCATAGTTGATGATAGGGATTTAAAATAGATAAATATATATCGGTCCCCTTTTCTAAATTACTTAAAAAAGAAATTGCATAATTTTTGTTTGCTACCTTATTTTTTATTGATTTAAATAACTCTTTTTCTCTTGTTAAACCGTATTTTGATGACCAGTAATATCTTAAATATTGAAGAATTTCTTCTTCACTTGCTGCTGCTTCAATAGTTCCTGTAATTCTTGACCATTTATCTTGTGCTTCAATAAGTCTATCTTCTGCTTTGTTAAATAGATAATTCTTTATCAAATCAGTTTGTGATAAGGATAACCCCCTGTCATTTAACGTCTCAAAGATTGTAAATGCATTAACATCATCAGGAACCTTTACAACTACTATCTTCAACTGTTTATGGATAAAATCGATGAAATTAAAAAGTCCATCTAATTGTTTACTTTTAAACTCGCTTTCAACAAATTGATTAACGAATTTAAATGCATTTAAAATTCTATTATGTGAAGCTTTAGATGGGGTTATATAGTTATCATTTTGCAAAATTCTTTTATAGAAAAATTCATTATCTGTAGAATTTAGTAAAAGGCGTGGTTTGTCCTCATCTCTTAAACTTTCTTTGATCAAGTAGCTATTTTCTATATAATTCCACTTATCAATTTGGTTTTGCTTTAACAAATTTCTAACTGAAGCGAAAAACAAACAGATAGTGGCTAATCTCTGCTGACCATCCACAATTTCTAAATAATCATCTTTATTGGTAACTACAATTGTCCCAATAAAATAATCTTCAGGTATAGAACTCCTAATATCTTCGAATAATTCTTGAACATTAGATTCTTCCCAAGAAAAAGACCTTTGATATGTGGGAACTCTCAAAAAATTATCTTCAATAAAATGTCCAACAGTTTCCTCAATAAAATCTATTTTAGCCATTATCAAACTCCATAACTTTTGTAAGCAATTGTTCAAATTTTTTAAGCTCCTCCCTATGAAAAGTAAAAACAAAATCGTATGCTTCAACCATTCGCTTTAAATCACCCCTTCTAACATACCACCCTATTCCATCCACAAAACCAATAAATAAAACTTTCGGATAATTCTTTTTTAAATAATCGGCAACAGTCTTTTCTGTCTTTGCCTTATCTCCCATTCCTGATGCAGTAGTTACTGAGTAAGAACACTCAATTATCAGCCTTGGCGATATCTTAT
>CAZJOP010000026.1:0-17318 GCA_964547695.1 uncultured Syntrophorhabdaceae bacterium | reverse complement strand
CAATAAATGCCTTACCCACCTCACCCCATTTTTCGTCTTCCACGCCGATTACTGCAGCGTCGTGCACATCAGGGTGATTGAGTATTGCCTTTTCCACCTCTGCAGGGTAGACATTTTCACCACCGCTTATAAACATATCCTTTTTTCTATCCACTATAAACACAAAGCCCTCTTCGTCCATCATGGCCAGGTCCCCTGTGTAAAGCCAGCCGTCTTTTATAACCTTTTTCGTAAGATCAGGTTTCCCCCAGTATCCGTTCATAACAACAGGGCCTTTTACTATGATCTCTCCCACAACACCTTTTGGCACCGGTTCGCCCATTTCATCCACAATCTTCACCTCTGCATGAAATACCGGCTTTCCCACAGAGCCCATCTTTCTAAAGGCCATATCATAGGGCAACCAGAAAAGTGTGGATGCCTCTGTCAATCCGTAAATCTGGGATATATGTATACCTTTTTCTGCATAAGAGTTAAGAAGGGATAAGGGGACCCGCTCTCCTCCTGTGAAAAAACACTTAACAGAGGAGATGTCATATTTTGATATATCGCACTCGTGCAGGATAAAGTTGTATACTGTGGCAGGTAGTTCAAGGATCGTTACCTTGTATGCCTCAATGGTTTTTAATATATCTTTCACTGGCGAAATTGATATGTTTGATTATTGTTGCCCCTTTGTATAAAACAGGGGCAAGCTCAACGATAAGACCCCCTGAATGAAATAAAGGTCTTGCAATAATGGCCACATCCTTTCTTGTCAAATCGAAATAGATATTGGCATTCAGGACATTATAGAATGTCTTTTTGTGGGATAACATGGCCCCCTTTGGCGTGCCTGTGGTTCCAGATGTATACATAATAATATGGGTATCATCGTCGCCGGACTGCCAGGAAACTATAGGCTTATCACAGGAAGCCCCTTCCATTAAAGATTCGTAATCTTCTATCCAGTAAGGTAAAGTATGGTGGTCTCTTTCTAACCTATCAGAACAACAGATGTAATGCTCAAGGCTTATCTTTTTTTTCATCTTGGTTACACTTTCCAAAAAATCCCCTTCAAAGATGAAAAGCCTGCTTTTGCTGTCCTTTATTATGAATTCCAGTTCAGGTGTAGCCAGTCTCCAGTTCAATGGAACTAATATGCCACCTATTTTAGATACGGCAAAAAATATCTCCACATACTGGATGGAGTTATGCATGAGAACTGCAATGCGGTCTCCTTTTTTTATACCCCGCTCCAACAAGATATTGGCAAGTTTGTTTATCCTTTCGTTTAATGCTTTGTATGTGTAAGGGGTGTCGTTGGCATATACGGCAATCTTATGCGGCTGGATATAAGACCACCTTTCAATCCATGTCCCTACATTTATGAGCCTTTCTTCTGAACTGTTGTGTCCCATGTATCTTGTATACACTAATTATTCGTTATTTACAATAAGGTTTTGCACATTAGGTGTATCACACACCTAAATACGCCTCAATGACCCTGGTGTTATTTTTCAACTCAGAGGATAAACCCTCTACGGTAATCTGTCCATTTTCAAGGATATATGTGCGCTGGGAATGTTCCAGTGCCATATGGGCATTCTGTTCCACAATGATGATGGAAATATTTTTTTCTTTTCTTACAAGTTCGATGAGGGAAAATATCTCCTTTGTAAATATGGGTGATAAACCCATAGAAGGCTCATCGAGGAGCAGGAGCCTGGGATTCCCCATAAGTGCCCTACCCATTGCAAGCATCTGTTGTTCCCCGCCTGATAAGGTTCCGCCATGCTGTTTTAGTCTATCCTTCAACCTCGGAAATGTGTTTAGGACAAGTTCAAAGAGCTGTCTTTTAAGCATCCTGTCCTTTATCGTGTATCCACCCAGTTCAAGGTTTTCTTTAACGGTCAAATCTGGAAAAATCTTTCTTCCCTCAGGCACCATAATTATACCCTGTTTCACGATTTTGTCGGGCCTTGATTGTTTTATAGAAAAACCGTTAAATCTCAAGTCACCTGTTATTGGTTTTAAAACACCTGAAATGGTTTTCAAAAGCGTGGTTTTACCGGCACCATTGGCACCGATTACAGAAAGCATCTCACCCTTCTTTATATATAAAGATATATCCTTTAATGCAGTGATGCTTCCGTATTTAACGGTTATTCTATCTATTTCTAAAAGCACATCATGATTTTCTGTCTTATTCAATCTAATTCCTCTCCCAGATACGCCTCTATCACCCTTTTGTCTTTCTTTACTTCCTGAGGTGTCCCTGTCATTATCTCTTCTCCAAAATCCATAACCATGATCCTGTCGGAAATATTCATTATAAGGTTCATCTGATGTTCTATAATGGCAATAGTGACAGAAAATTTCTTCTTAATGGTCTTAATTATAGAGGCAAGATCCCCTATTTCCCTGGGATTCATGCCTGCCCCAGGCTCATCTATAAGCATTAAGGTGGGCTTTGTTGCAAGGGCCCTTGCAAGCTCAAGCCTTCTTTGTTCCCCGTATGATAAACTGCTGGCAGGATACCCTGCCTTTTCAGTAAGACCAAAAGATTCTATGAGCTCACTTGCCGTATTATAAGCTTCTTTTTCACCAATTAAATAACCCTTGGTTCTAAAAACAGCATGAAATATATTGTATGCCCTTTTACTCAATACAGCAGATAACACATTTTCTAAAACAGTGAGGCCATTGAAGAGTCTCATATTTTGAAAGGTCCTTGCAATACCCAGATGGGATAGCTTATAGGGCATTGCCCCTGTTATGTCCTTTCCCTTAAAAATGACCCTTCCCTTGTCCGGGCTATAGATACCTGAGATCAAATTAAAGAGTGTTGTCTTGCCGGCACCGTTTGGACCTATGATGCCGAATATCTCACCCTCTTCTATAAAAAATGATAGACGGTCCACTGCCCTTACACCGCCGAATGCCTTCTCGAGATCAATAACTTCAAGTATCTTCATATGTTATCTTATTTTGGCTTTTTCACCATTATCCCATAAGGTCTCCACATCATTATAAATATTAGGAGAATGGGGATTACAACCCAGCGGATATCCAGTATCTCAGAGGGCAGAACAATACGCAGTCCCTCGATAAAACCCACCCAGATAACACTTGCAAAGATGGTGCCCATTATGTTGCCCATCCCACCGATGATTACAATGATAAGAAAGTCTATGGATTTCAGAATGTCGAAATTCGATGGATGCAAAAAGGTATATAAGTTGGCATAAAAAGCGCCTCCAAATCCGGCAAGCATACAACCATAAGTAAATGCCAAAAGTTTCATATTGGTCGTATTAATGCCTATTGACGATGCGGCAAGTTCGTCGTCCTTTATGCACCTTAAGAATAACCCAAAACGGGAGTTTATCATATATCTTGTGATGATGATTATTATGAGGGTAAAAAACAAGACAAGCTCTAAATTGGTTATCTTTGGTATCCCCACAAATCCTCTGGAACCACCTAACACATCTGATATTTTATCAGAGTTGTCAAAGAATACCCGGACAAGTGTACCAAAGCCGAGGGTTGCTATTGCGAGGAAATCGTCTTTTAATTTCAATATGGGAATGCCTATGAGAAGTCCTATGAAGCCGGAAATCACACTACATGCCATTAAAACAGGTATATAATAGAATATGTTGTCTATCCCCAATGTCTTTGTGAGATATGCAGATGTATAGGCACCTATACCGTAGAATGCTGCATGACCTAAGGAAAATTGTCCTGTAAAACCATATATTATGTTAAGTCCCAAGGACGCAAGGGCGATGATTATTGCATATTGAATGATCTGTTGTATATACGGAGAGGCAATATTGGATGCAAATAAGGCCTTTAAAATAATATAAATGACAAATGCTACCGCCAGATACCACTTTGATTCTGTAAAAAACCTCATACCTTTTCTATCTTTTTACCAAATATACCCATTGGTCTAAAGAGTAATACTGCAAAGAGGATTATGAATATAACCCCATCCCTGAAAGTGGATGAAAGAAATGCCGAGACAAACACCTCACAGAGGCCTATGATCAAGCCACCTACCACAGCGCCATGAATAATGCCAATCCCACCTAATACTGCGGCAATAAAGGATTTAATGCCGGGCATAATACCCATAAATACGTTAATCTGAGGATACGCAATCCCGTAAAGTATACCTCCTACACCGGCAAGGGAGGCACCTATTATAAATGTGAAAGATATGATGCCGTCAATGCCTACACCCATCAGGGAGGCCGTCTCCTTGTCATGGGAGACTGCCCTCATGGCAATCCCATATTTTGTCCTGTATATGAGAAAATAGAGGATAAAAAGGGAGATGAACGTAATGACAAAGATAAGCATCTGGACGTTTGTTATTACAAATAAAGATAGGTCGTATGCCTTAATCTCAAAAGGTCTTGGAAAAGGTATATAATTTGGTGTAAAAAGGGCCTTCAAGCTTAAAAAGTATTCAAGAAAAAGGGATACGCCCACAGCAGTAATAAGAAGGGAAATCTTAGGCGCATTCCTTAATGGTTTGTATGCCACCTTTTCTATAATATAGCCCACCAGAGCACATGAAAACATGGTTAAAATGAAAACAAGGTAAATGGGCAGGCCAAATTTTGAGATTAAAAAATATGCCACAAAGGCTCCCAGCATGAAGACATCACCGTGGGCAAAATTTATAAGTCTTAATACCCCGTAAACCATGGTATAGCCCAGGGCAATAAGGGCATACACGGCCCCTAATTGAATCCCATTTACCACCTGCTGGAATATATAGCTTATCTGTTCCATGCGCCCTTTCTCATCAAACCCATCACCTAAAGGAATGTCTTATTTAGGGTTATGGATTAATAGTGGTTATATATCTTACCCTGTCCTTTTCTACTTTTAGTATAACTGCAGATTTAACGGCATCCCCGTTTTTATCGAAGTTTATATTGCCCGTCACCCCTTTGTGATTTTTCATGGAGCTAAGGTATCTAACTATATCTTCTGGTTTTAGTGACCTCGCATTCTCTATTGCCTTAAGAAGTATCATGGTTGCATCGTAACTTAATGCAGCAAGGGCATCGGGAATTGCATTGTGCTTTTCCTTATAACGTTTTATAAATGCCTCCGCAACAGGGTCTTTTCTATCCGGTGAATAATGATTGGTGAAATATCCACCAACAATTGCACTGCCTGCTATCTTTAAGAGTTCCGGGGAATCCCAGCCGTCTCCTCCAATGAGAGTGGATTTTAATCCTTTTTCCCTTACCTGCCTTGCAATAAGGGCTACCTTGTTGTAATAATCGGGTAGATAAAGGACATCGGGTTTTTTAACCTGTATCTTTGTGATTAAGGCAGAAAAATCCACATCGTCTTTCTGGTATGATTCATAGGTTACAACATTGCCACCTTTTTTTGTAAATGTGTCCTTAAAGTATTCTGCAAGACCCTTTGAATAATCATTTCCCACATCGTATAGGATAGCTGCAGTCTTTGCTTTAAGCTCTTTAATGGCAAAATTAGCTGCTACCGTTCCCTGAAAGGGGTCTATGAAACAGGCCCTGAACACATAAGGCTTTCTTTTTCCGTCCTGGACAGTAACCTTTGGGTTTGTGGCAGCCCCTGTTATCATGGGTATTTTATTATTGTTTGCTATCTCGCTTACAGGGATCGAGACCTTTGATGTCAGCGGTCCGCTTATGGCTATTACCTTATCCTGGGTGATGAGCTTTAATGCAGCATTTGCGCCTTCTGTGGGATCGTTTCTATCATCGGCAATTACAAAATCAATTTTATACTTTCCTGACTTTGAGTAGTCTTCAATGGCAATGAAAAAGGCGTTTTTTGATGACTCGCCAAAGGTCTTTACATCCCCTGTGAGAGGGGCGATCAAGCCTAACTTAACAGTTTCTTTTGCAAACGAAGGAAACGCCAAAACTGCTAATGCGATAAAAACCAAAAAACATCTTTTCATTTTATCACCCCTTATCTCTATTTGTTATTTTTTTCACACATAAAAGATAATGGATAATGTCTTATTTGTAAAGTGTAAATTTCATAAGTCTTAAGGGGGGTGCATTTGAGCCTTTACACCATATGTATAAAATGATAAATATGCTTATATGGATGTCTCGTGTGCCATACTTGCAGGAGGGGCAAGTTCAAGGATGGGAAGGGATAAGGCTACAATGGTGATAAATGGAAAAAGCCTTATCGAGCACGTATACGACAGTGTAAAGGGTATGTTTGAGGAAATAATGGTTATATCCCATAACACCAATATATTAAATAAAAAAAAGATAAAGATCTATAATGATATCATACCTGTTCAAAGCACATTGACAGGCATTGTAACGGCCCTAATTTGTTCCTCAAATCCCTATGTGTTTGTTGTTGCCTGTGACATGCCCAATATCTCTGATAAAGGCATTAGATATGTACTGGAAAACATAAAGGGTGAAGATATTGTGATACCAAGGGTTGAAAAAGGTTATGAACCACTACATGCAGTTTACAGTAGAACCTGCATACCTTACATATTAAATCTTATTGAGAAAAGAAACTTTAGAATCGCAAACCTCTTTTCCTTTCTCACCGTTAAGATTTTAGAAGAAAGCCCGTTCTTTATAAAAGATGGACAATCGATATTCATAAACATAAATAAGGAGGAGGACCTTTTACTTTTTAAAAAAGATGACCAAAAATGACAGATTATCATCTAAACCATTAAACCATAGTGATAAAGGCGGGTGGCACATAAGGGACATGGCCCATAAAGACATAGACGAGATACTGGAGATAGAAAGAAGATCATTTCCTACGCCCTGGACAAAGACAATGTTTTTAGAATCCTTTTCATCGGATATTTATAAAAATTTTGTCATAGAGGAACAGAAAGAAAAAACAAAAGAGGTCATAGGCTATCTAATGACTTATTATGTCTTAAGCGAATGTCACATTACAAATTTCGCTGTAAAGCCTCAATTTAGAAAAAAAGGTTATGGAACCATACTGTTTTCCCATGTTATAGATTATTTCAGAAAAAAAGGTGTGGTGGAGTTTTTTTTAGAGGTAAGGGAAAGTAACAATGTGGCCATAAATCTATACAGAAAGTTTGGTTTTGAGATTGTAGGGAGAAGGAAAAGATATTATTCTGATACAAATGAGGATGCATTTATCATGTATCTTTCTTTAAACAAAAAAACAGACACTGATTGCGAAAGATTGGCAGGATGAACGATTTCGAAGCAGAAGTAATAAGAAATGAACACATCACAAAAGACTTTTTTATCATTGATTTTAATTTATCAATGCCCATTGAGGACATCTGGCCAGGACAGTTTGTAATGGTAAAAATCCCTGATAAAACTGTGTTTTTAAGAAGACCTTTTAGCATATATAACTTAAAGGGAAACTCTTTGTCCATCATGTATAAAGTAAAAGGCACGGGCACAATGTTGTTGAGTAAAATACCTAAAGGCATAAAAACACAAATACTGGGTCCACTGGGTAAGGGCTTTGATATACACACACCGGATACCGTAAAACCTGTTGTCATTGCAGGGGGTATAGGCATAGCAGGTGTCCATATGTTAATAAAAAAACTTAAAAAGACACCGGATATATTTTACGGTTGTGCTGATGAAACAGAGTTGCGATTAATAGATGACATTAAAACAAAACCTGTTTTTACTGCCACAATGGATGGCTCTTCTGGTTTCAAAGGTGACGTAATCAGCCTGTTTGAAAGGCAGTTTCAGCATTATCATACACCTTTATGGGTTTATGCCTGCGGGCCTTCTGCCATGTATAAATCTCTCAAAGAAAAGATCCCCCATTCTGTCCATTGCGAGGTGCTTCTTGAAGAGACAATGGCGTGCGGGTTAGGTTTATGCTTCGGTTGCGTAAAAAAGACATTAGACGAAAAAGAGCCTTATAAAAGGGTCTGCAAGGAGGGGCCTGTATTCCACATATGGCAGATCTTACTGTAGAATTGTTGGGTCACGTGCTTAAAAACCCCGTAATGAATGCATCGGGGACAATGGGTTATGGGGTGGAGATTGAACCCCTGTGGGATATAGAAAAGATGGGTGCATATGTGACAAAAGGGCTATCCCTTAAGCCACATCATGGTAACCCACCCCCGAGGGTGCTGGAAGAAAGATGCGGCATGATAAACAGCATAGGTCTTCATAATATAGGCATTGAAGCCTTTTTTAGCATCTATATGCCTTTTTTTGAAAAAAAGGGACTCCCTGTTATCGTTAATTTTTTCGGTTTTACAGAAGAAGAATACGTAGCATGTGCAAGATGCATAACGCCTCACAGGTTGATAGTGGCCCTTGAGGCAAATCTTTCCTGCCCTAACATAAAGGCAGGAGGTATAAGTTTCGGAAAAACACCATCATCTGTCCACCGGCTTATAAAAAAGATAAAATCAGTAACAGAGATACCCATTATTGCAAAATTGACCCCAGAGGTCTCTGATATAGTCCAGATAGCGATTGCTGCATATGAGGCAGGTGCAGATGGGCTCACACTAATAAATACCATGCCTGCACTCCATGTAGATATAAAAGGCAGAAATGTCTCTTTAAGGGGAGGGCTATCAGGGCCTTTACTCAAGCCCATTGCATTAAAGGCAGTAAAAGATTGCTCTGAGAAGGTGCCCATACCCATAATAGGTGTGGGTGGCATTATGGACTGGGAAGACTGCATTGCCTTTTTTATGGCAGGGGCAAAGGCGGTTCAGGTTGGCACCGCTACCTTTGTGGAACCCTACGCGATACCCAAGATAATAGAAGGCCTAAGAAATTTTATTGACGAAAACCATTATTCCATAGACGAAATAATAGGTACAGTCCATCACAGATGAGATAAGGTTTTTTCCATGAAAGAAGAACAGACAAAAATACTTGCAAAAGACCTCGAAGATTGTCTGGGCATACCCAATATTATTGCCAGAATTCTCGTAAACAGAGGCTTTTTGACCCCCCATGAGGCAGAGGTGTTTTTATTTCCAAAGATAGAAGACCTCTCTGACCCTTTCTTATTACCTGATTGTGAAAAGGGCATCCGGGTATTGATAGATACCATGAAAAATAAAAGACATATATGTCTTTACGGTGATTACGATGCAGACGGCATAACCTCCTGTGCCCTCATGGTTAACTTTCTAAACAAACTCAACGTTAAGGCCTCCATATATATCCCTGAAAGAAAAGAGGGCTATGGATTAAACATGGAGGCGATTAAGAAATTAAAAAAGGATAAGGTGGATCTTATTATCTGTCTTGACTGCGGTTCAGCAAATATGGAAGAGATAAAATTCGGCCTTGAAATGGGTATTAAGACCATCATCATAGACCACCACGAGGTGCCAGATGCGCTGCCTCCAGCAGAGGCTGTTATAAATCCCAAAAGAAGGGATTCTCTATTTCCCACAAGAGATCTTGCTGCATGCGGTGTAACGTTTTTTTTCCTCTGGGCGTTAAGAAGGGTGATTCATAAAGAAGGGCTCTCGGACGGCAACATAAACTTAAAAAACGAACTGGATCTTGTAACTATAGGCACATTAGGGGATATGGTCCCCCTTATAAAAGACAATAGAATCTTGACAAAGATGGGCATGGAGATCATGAAAAAAAGGCCTAAACAGTGGTTAAAGGCCTTTTACAAGGAAAATCTATTGCCCAGATCAGAACTTAATGAGTTTAGCTTAAATTTTATCGTAATCCCCAGGATAAATGCCGCAGGAAGGGTATCTATGCCAGAGGAATCCCTTGATTTTTTAGTAACAGAGAAAGAGTCTGAATCGATAAGATTGCTAAAAACACTTCAGGAGGCAAATAATTTAAGACAGAGGATTGGTGAAAAGATTTTAAAAGAGTGTAAAGAAGAGATAATGGCCCAGGGCCTTGATAAGAAAAATACTATAGTGTTATTTAACAGAGACTGGCACATAGGCGTAATAGGGATAGTGGCTCAAAAATTGGCAGAGCTTTATAAAAAACCTTCACTGGTGATAACAGAAGTAGACGGTATATGCAAGGGCTCAGCCAGAGGCATAGAAGAAATAGATTTATTCGAAATCATGTCTTCCTTATCCCACATATTTATAAGATTCGGTGGACACAGATTGGCCTGTGGCTTCTCTTTGAAAAAAGAGGACATACCCCTGTTAAAGGAAAGGTTTGAATACACAACAGGCAACATCATCCTTAAGAGGCAAGAGGTCTATTTTGATACCCATGCCGATTTTGATGAATTGGATGGAGACTTTGCCTCCCATTTAGAGGTTATGTCACCCTTTGGAATTGGTAATCCAAGACCCTTTTTAATGATTACACCCCATGAAGTCACTCTAATGAACAGTAATCGTGTAAAAATCACAGATAAAAGTTTTAGACAGTGGTATGGTTATATAAACAACACTGTAAACCTTCCAGAAAAAATAAAAGAGGGTCAAAACCTGATAGTACAACCCATCATCAAAGAGGAGATGGGAAACAAGTTCATAAATCTCAATGTTAAGGCAGTGTTATAGCAGAAAAGACTTTGGTTTTATTGGTTAAAGCCATTTTCTTTTAATATTAATTGCAACTCATTGTTTCTATTCATGCATTGCTATAGAAGCCTCTTATGGAAATTTTATACCAAACAGTATCAAAAATGTGGTATATTGCTTAAAAAAAAATTTTCAGGTGGTAGTCATGATAGACGAAAAGGTTGTTACAAGGGCAATAATTGAAAAGTATTCGGAAAAACTCCTCGCAAACCTTGAACTCGATGTGGCCGTCTGCGGTGCAGGACCATCAGGCCTTATTGCAGCATATTTTCTTGCAAAGGCAGGTCTAAAGGTGGCTGTATTTGAAAGAAAGCTCTCAATCGGCGGTGGTATGTGGGGTGGGGGCATGATGTTTAACGAAATCGTTGTCCAGGAGGAAAGTAAAGGCATCTTAGAGGGTCTCAACATCACCACAAGGCCTTATGAACCAGGTTACTATACAGTTGATGCCGTGGAGGCAGTGACAGGCATATGCTTTAATGCCGTAAAGGCAGGGGCAAAGATATTTAATCTTATTAGCATAGAAGACCTTGTTGTGCGTAAAGACAGGGTTGTAGGTGTTGTTATAAACTGGACTGCCGTGGAAATGGCAGGATTACATGTGGATCCCCTTACTGTAATGGCAAAATACGTGATAGATGCCACAGGGCACCCCATAGAGGTAGTAAAGGTCTTAGAAAGAAAGATGGATGTTAGATTAAATACGCCGTCAGGAAAGGTGGAAGGGGAGAAATCCATGTGGGCCGATGTTGCTGAAACAAAGACACTGGAGAACACAAAAGAGGTATTTCCCGGGCTTTTTGTGGCAGGTATGAGTGCCAATGCAACATTTGGTTCATACAGGATGGGCCCTATATTTGGTGGTATGCTGTTATCCGGTAAAAAGGCGGCAGAACTGATAGTTGAAAGGTTGAAATGAAAAAGATACTCACCATAGCAGGCCTTGACCCCACAGGCGGGGCAGGTATTACAATGGATGTCAGTGTATTTCAATTTAATGGCATCTATGGTCTTTCCATACCCACATCTATCGTTGTCCAGGGGCCATACGGTGTTTCAGAGGTGTATCCCATACCTCATGAGGCATTCTCTTTTATGTTAAACGAGACAAGGGTCATGGATTTAGACGCAGTGAAAATTGGCGTATTATACGATGAGCCCTATGTGGAAAAGGTATCGGACTTTATAAAAACACTGGACAAAAAAATCCCTATTGTCCTTGACACTGTTTTCTCATCAAAAAACAAAACTGAACTCCTTACTGCAAGGGGTATTTTGAAACTCAAGGCATCCCTTATACCCCGTGTAACTGTTTTAACACCAAATATAGAAGAGGCAGAGGCATTAACAGAGATAAGCGTGAAGGATATAACATCCATGAAAAAGGCGGCTTCCATCTTATTCAGGGACGGTGCAAAAGCAGTGGTTATAAAAGGTGGTCACAGTAAAGGGAAACCTGTAGATATACTCTTTGACGGTACAGAAACGATAACATATTCCAGAGAAAGGCTTGACAGGGAAATCCACGGAACAGGATGCGTATTTTCGTCCCTTTTAACATCCTATCTGTGCCTTGGGTATTCCATCAAAGAGGCATTTTTTGCTTCAGAACACCAGTTAGACTATTTGCTTAAAGAAAGCTTTAAGATTGCCGGTGGTGGTTACTATTATATGTCTTTAGGAATATTAAGATCGAACAACGGAGAAAGATGGGAGGTCATAAACACATTAAAGCAGGCAAAAGACCTGTTGTATGAATTAAACCCCATAGAACTCGTTCCTGCAGTCCAGATGAATTTAGGTTATGCTATAAAAGATGCAAGCAAAGAAGAGGACATAGCCGCATTTCCCGGCAGGATCTCTGTCCACAAAAATAGAGTGTATTTTAAGGGAGAACCCTGCTTCGGTGCATCGAGTCATGTGGCAAGACTTATACTGGGTATGATGAAAAAATATCCACATATAAGATCCTGTGCCAATATCAAATACGATGACAAGATTATCAAAAAGGCCAAAAAAGGCAATATGGGTATCCTTTTTTTTGACAGAAAAAAAGAACCCCAGCACATAAAGCAAAAAGAGGGTAAAAGCCTTGATTTTTTATTAAATGAGATACTACCTGAAACGGATATGCCGCCTGATATAATATACGATACAGGTGATATGGGAAAAGAACCTATGATCAGACTCTTTGGAAGAAACCCCATTGAGGTAATAAAAAAGATGGAGATGATTTTGCCATGAAAAATCAAATCATTGAGGCACAAAAAAACAAACCAACAGAAGAGATGATAAGCATTGCCCGGGATGAGGATGTGGATCTAAACATACTATGCAGGCACGTTGCAGAAGGAAAGGTGGCAATATTAGCCAATAACAGACATAAAGATTTTACGCCCAAGGGTGTTGGAAAGGGTCTGTCCGTTAAGGTAAATGCCAATATAGGGACATCACCGGAGAAGGCAGATATTGAATTCGAACTAAAAAAACTCGAGATGGCAAAGAAGGCAGGGGCAGATACGGTCATGGACTTATCAACAGGTGGAAATCTGAGGGAAATAAGAAAGGCAATTATAGAACACGCACAGATACCTGTAGGCACGGTTCCCATATACGAGGCAGCAGTTGAGACTGTAAAAAAGAGAAAAACCATTACGAATATGGACCCTGAAGAGCTCTTTGAAATCATTGAAAGAAACGGCGAAGACGGCGTTGATTTTATAACAGTCCATTGCGGTGTCACGAAAAGGTCCATTGAAAAGATAAAAGATCAGGGAAGGATCACAGGTATTGTAAGCCGTGGAGGGGCATTTCTTGCAGAATGGATCATTGTAAACAATAAGGAGAATCCCCTGTACGAACAGTTTGACAGGCTCATTGGCATTGCAAAAAAATACGATATGACTTTAAGCCTCGGAGACGGATTAAGGCCAGGCTGCATTGCCGATGCCACAGACAGGGGCCAGATAGAAGAACTCATTATTTTGGGTGAATTGTGTTCAAGGGCCATAGAGCAAGGCGTCCAGGTAATGATAGAGGGACCAGGGCACGTGCCCATAAACCAGATAGAGGCAAACATCGTCTTACAGAAAAGGCTCTGCAATGAGGCACCTTTTTATGTCTTAGGTCCCATTGTAACGGATATTGCCCCTGGATACGACCATATAACATCTGCCATAGGCGGTGCCTTTGCTGCATATTACGGGGCAGATTTCTTATGTTATGTCACCCCATCAGAACACCTTGGACTGCCCTCACCTCAGGATGTATGGGAAGGTGTAATGGTAACAAGGATTGCAGCCCATGCAGCAGATATTGCAAGGGGGAACAAAAAGGCATTAAAGATGGATGAGGCAATGTCCATTTACAGAAAGGCACTGGACTGGGAGGGCCAGATAAAGTGTGCAATAGACCCGGACAAGATAAAAGAATTCAGAAAGGGTAGAAATCTCCACGACGATGTATGCAGTATGTGCGGGGAATACTGTTCCATGAAGATTATAAAGGACTATTTTCAGAAAAAATAATTGATGAAAAACCCCCTTGCCTGGCAACCAGTTATATTCACCGTAACTTCCCTTACAGGTCAGATAAAACGTCTTATAAACAATCAGTTTAGAGATGTCCTGGTGGAAGGTGAAATATCAAATTACAAGGTCTATCCATCGGGTCATCTTTATTTTACCCTAAAAGACGACCAATCGGTCATAAAGGCGGTGATGTTTAATTTTTTGAACATATACCCCCAGGATGCATTTAAAGATGGAACCTCTGTCATATGCAGTGGAAGGGTGGATGTATATGAAAAAAGGGGTGAATACAGGCTTATAGTAGAGGCCATGGAGGTAAAGGGCCTTGGGATGCTTCAGCTTAAATTTCAACTCCTTAAAGAAAAATTACTAAAAGAGGGGTTGTTCGATGTGGCTAAGAAGAAGACCCTGCCCCTTTTACCAAAAAGGATAGGGATTATCACATCCCCTGCAGGGGCTGCCATAAGGGATATGTTGAAGATTATATTCGAAAGGTTTCCCAATATGTCGGTGCTTATTTATCCCGTAAGGGTTCAAGGAGAGGAGGCCTGTGGCGAGATAATAGAGGCCATAAGGCACTTTAATATGACAAGGGAGGTAGATGTTATCATTCTGGGAAGGGGTGGTGGTTCTCTCGAAGACCTTGCACCGTTTAACGAAGAGGTGGTGGCAAGGGCAATACACAAATCCCTGATTCCTGTGGTATCAGGGATCGGTCATGAAACAGACTTTACCATTTCTGATTTTGTGGCAGACGTAAGGGCGCCAACACCAACGGCAGCAGCAGGCATGGCGGTCCCCAGCAAGGAAGAGCTCAAAAGAACCTTAGAACAAATAGAAAAAAGACTTATAGAATCCATAAGGGAACTCATTGGAGAAAAGAGGCTTCTATTATTTAAGGACATAGTTGATTTAAAAGAGAGAAGGGGCTTTCTCGTATCGTCCAGGATGTACCTTGATGAGCTTACAAATAAACTCATCCACAATTTTTCACTATTTTTTATGGAAAAAAAGCAAAAGGTATCATCTTTTGCCCAGAGACTCAGTGACTTAAACCCTACGAATATTTTAAAAAGAGGGTTCAGCATAACTATTAAAAAAAGCACAAAAGAGGTGGTTTGGGATGCGAAACAGGTGGACAGGGGTGAAGAAATCTCTGTTTACCTCCACAGGGGTCAGCTTGAATGTTCGGTAGATGAATCGATAAGGTAAAGACATGCTCAAATATTCTAAAACATGGCAATTTTATTCTTGAATCTTCATTATAAACTGTTATAATACAAGGACAAAAATGCGTATACTCTGTCTTGATGTGGGAGAAAAAAGAATAGGGATTTCTCTATCGGATCCTACAGGGTCCATTGCCCAGGGTCTTTTTGTGTTACAAAGGGTATCTCTTAAAAGGGATCTGGAACAGCTGGAAAAGATTTTAAAAAACTATGAAATAGGTGAGCTCGTTGTGGGTTTACCAAAAGACCTAAACGGCTCCATAGGCAAAAAGGCAAAAGACGTCCTCGATTTTGTGGATAGTTTGAAAAGACGTATCAACATCCCTGTGACACTATGGGACGAAAGGTTTACTACAAATGAGGCGCACAGGATTTTTTCTATGGCCGGTATGGCACAGAAAAAGAGAAAACCTTTTATCGATATTATGTCTGCCCAGATAATACTTCAGGGGTATCTTGATGCAAAAAAAACAATATAGATTGATAATCTTTATATCCCTGATATGTCTTCTGTCAACCCAGGCATTGATATTTGCCAGCATCCCTAAAGGCTCTGATAACGAAAAGGTAAGTGTTGTAATAAAAAGCGGGATGGGTATAAAAGATATCTCTGATTTACTGAAAAATCAGGGTCTTATAGAATCAAAATACCTGTTTTTGTTTATTTCTCTGTTTTACCGCGGAAAGCTCATAGCAGGAGAATATGAACTCACTAAAAACATGTCCACCATTGATATTGTAAAAAAGATGGGAAATGGCGAGAGAAAAATATACACAATAAAAATTATAGAAGGATATAACATTTACAATGTAGCAGAAGTCTTTGAAAGGGCAGGGCTCATTAAGGCAGATGAATTTGTGGAGCTGGCCAGAAACGAGAATCTTTTGAAAGGATTGGGTATTTATGGTGATTCTATTGAAGGATATCTATATCCCGATACATATTTCTACAGTAAAGAGATAGAGCTGGATAAATTCATCGAACTTATAGTAAGGAAGACCTTGAAAGTCTTTGAAAAAGAGGATGTTAAAGAAAGGATGATATCATTAAATATTGATATCCATAAGGTATTGACCCTTGCTTCCATGATTGAGAAAGAGGCAAAGGTAAAGGAAGAAAAACCTTTAATCTCAGCGGTTTTCCACAATAGATTAAAAAAGGGTATGCCCCTTGACTGTGATCCTACTGTGATATACGGCTCTAAAAGATTCAATCTCCCCATTACAAAAAAAGACCTTATGGAATTTACACCGTATAACACCTACAGGTTTAAGGGCCTGCCAAAGGGCCCCATTTGCAGTCCTCACGTGAGTTCTATTATGGCTGTATTATACCCAGCCCAGGTGAGTTTTCTATACTTTGTTTCAAAAAACGATGGGACCCATGTCTTCTCAGAGGACATGCACAACCATAATAATTATGTGTTAATGTATCAGAGGGCAAAAAACAAAAAAAATCATTTGTGAAGGAGGGATTTATGACGAAAGATGTAGCAGTAATCGGTGTGGGCCAGAGTTATTTTGTTAGGGGATACGAAGGCTCCATCAGGGAATTGGCTTTTGAGGCATTCAGAGAGGCAATGCAGGATGCAGGTATTACCACAAAAGATATTGATGCATCCGTATTCTGTTCTGCCCCTGAATATGACAAGCAGAGATCCCCGGCAGGTGTCCTTGCCGAGTATCTCGGGTTGATCCCCCAACCCACATTCTATATCGAAACAGTTTGCTCTTCAAGCAGCACAGGTGTAAAGGTCGCATACAGTATGATAAAATCAGGGCTCCATGACGTGGTGGTTGTTCTGGGATTCCAGAAGATGTCGGAGATTACATCCGCTGAATCCCAGGAGAGGATGGGTCGTGGTGCAGATATACAGTGGGAATCCCCATTTGGAACCATGATGCCCGCTTATTATGCATTATATGCCCAGGCTTATATGGCAAAAAATGGGCTGACCCATGAAGACCTCATGAATGTAAGGATTAAATCAGCAACCTATGGTC
>CAZJOP010000025.1:0-17473 GCA_964547695.1 uncultured Syntrophorhabdaceae bacterium | reverse complement strand
TAACAAAGGAAGCTACAAGCAGTTTTAGAATTGAAAACGGCCTTTTCCCCTTTACAATAACAGGTTTTCCTTTTATATTTAAGACCTTTTTCATGTCCTCAATGGCATCATAATACGTCCCTATTACATCCACGAGGCCGTAGGCCTTTGCCTTAATACCTGTAAATACCCTGCCATCAGCATACTGCTTCACCGTATCCACATTCATCTTTCTCGATTCTGCAATATCCTTTATGAACTGGCTGTGGATGTCATTGAGTATCTCCTGGATGTAATCTTTTTCCTCCTGTTTCAATTTTCTAAAAGGAGATCCCATGTCTTTATATGCACCTGCCTTGATGGGTTCAGCCTGAATGCCTATCTTTTTTAGAAGGTCTTCCACTACCACATTTTCCATGATAACACCAATACTCCCTGTAATGGTAGAAGGCAGGGCATATATTTTATTTCCACCAGAGGCAATATAATAACCACCTGAGGCACACACTGCACCCATAGATATATAAACCGGCTTCTTTTCCCTTAATTTTTTTATTTCTCTGAAAATTTCCTGGGTGGGTCCAGTGGAGCCACCGGGAGAATTTATCCTCACGATCACACCTTTTATATCAATGTCTTCTCTGAATCTTACAATATCTTCCAAAACATCCTTCGTATCCATTATAATCCCTTCAATCTCCACAACCGCAATCTTTTCTCCAAAAGATAAACCTGTAATTGCCAATACAAGTATGGATACAAAAAAAACAATAACAAGGACTAAAAAAATAATCAAAGTAATCTTGATACCCTTTCTCATATCTAAATCTCACCCCCGGTTCTTCTTTTCATGATAATACTGCTGAAAGGCCTGCTCTGATAAAGGGTGGCAAGCTTTATCTTTGCAAGCTCAAGCATCCCCAGTATGGTCACCACCTTATCGGAATGTTCCACAGGTTCGTCTTCCTTCCACTCAAATATGCCCTGTGATTCGAGGATTTTCTTTAAAAGATGCAGCTTCTCTTCCAGGGTTGGTTTAAGCTCTCTTACCACGATATATCTTTCCTCTCTGGCCCTCATTAAATCAAAGAATATATGGCAAAGGCTCAAGAGATTAAAATCCTCTTCCCCTTTAATTGAATTGGACCCCCTTATAAACGTATCCCTGTGTAATAAAGGAAGGGCCTCAAGTCCATCCACCATGCCCTTTAATCTCTCATATTCTATGATTCTCTCCACAAGCTCTTCCCTGGGGTCTTCCTCTTCACGCATCCTATCTTCTGGCAAAAGCATCTTTGATTTTATGTAAATCAATAAAGAGGCAATCTCTATAAAATCCTCTGCGATCTTTAATCGCATCTCCCTTACGAGCTCCACATACTGAAGAAATCTCTCTGTTATAAAAGCAAGGGGGATATCCCAGATGCTTATGCGATTTTTTCTAATAAGATTCACAAGGACCGCAAGGGGTCCTTCATAGCATTCCATTCTCACTTCAAGGGAAGGCACCAATAGTTCCATATATCTATTCCTTTGCCTGTTTTACTTCATTGACATCACCTAATCTTTCAATGAAGTTTTTAACAAATATAATCTCTTCTTCTTTGGTCTTTATATTGTTGTCTATCTTTGCGTCTCTTAAACTATCCAGTATCTCTTTAAAAAGCGGACCTTCCTTGAGCCCCATGGCCTTTAGGTCACAACCGGTCAGAATCGGTTTATATGAATCGATGTATGTGATGTAATTCGAGATATGTTTCTTTATTTCTTCAGATTTCGTCTTTGCCATGATAAAAAGCCTTGCCTCATCTGATATCTGATCGAGAGTTCTGTAAATCTTGCTCTTGGACATCTCACCTAATCCTACAGCAAACTTTATAAGTGTATCCCTTATCTTTTCCACATCCTCTTTCATCTTTCTTTTTAAAGATTCCTTTAGCTCCATCCTGTTGAAAAAATCTTCTACTTTATCCTGTTTTAACTGGTCTATAAGACCGAGGGTATAAAATACAATCCTATCGCAGGGCCTGTTTTTGTATAATAATTCATACCACCGAAAAACAGTATGCATCTGGAGAAAAAGTCTTTCCTTTTCTTTATCGAACGTCAAATCAGGATATATGAACCTTAAAAGGTCAAGACTTTGCAACCTTTTAAATATCTTTTCACAATTTTCTTCGAAAAAAATAAGGCAAAGTTCAGTCCAGATCCTTTTACCCCTTATCTTGGAAAGAAAGCCCATCTTTGCAGCGTTTTTTATAAGATTCAGTGTATGTCTTCCTATCTGAAAATCGAACCTGTGTTCGAATCTCACTGCCCTGAATACCCTTGTAGGGTCCTCTACAAAACTCAAACTGTGTAATACCCTGATCACCTTTTCCTTTATATCTCTCTGTGCCCCAAAAAAATCGATAAGATGACCAAAGGTATTTTTGTTTAAAGATATGGCAAGGGTATTTATGGTAAAATCCCGCCTCTGCAAATCGAGTTTTAAAGAGCTATGTTCCACCGTGGGCAAGGCAGCAGGAGATTTATAGTATTCAAGCCTTGCCGTGGCAATGTCGAGTTTGAATCCATCCCTGTAAATAACCTTAGCTGTTGCAAATTCTTGATGGGGCCTTATCTTTGCATTATAACGTTTTGCAAGTTCGTTGGCAAAGTTCAATCCATCCCCTTCTATGACTATATCTATATCGTTGTTGTATATTCTTAAAAGCAAATCCCTTACAAAACCACCCACAAGATACGCATGGTAACCCATTTCATCGGCAAGGTTACCTATTTCGATAAGCCTCCTTAATGTTTCCTTGTCGAGCCTTTCCTTCATAAGGTTTTTCACATTTTTTTTCTTTGTATAAAAGTCATAAATCTCTCGCTTATCCACCACTACCTTTGTAACCTCATCCTCTAAGACCCTCAAAAGGTCTGTTCTTGTAATGGCGCCTATAAGTTTACCGTCTTCAACAACTGGAACGAACCGCTGATTGCTTCCTATCAACATATCCTTTACCTTTTCTACAGAGTCATCGGGCCTTGCAAACATAGATTCAGTAGACATGTATTCCTTAACAGGCACATTATCCAGTTTGTGAAATACGGCCTTTTCCACGATCTGTCTTGTAATCACGCCAACAACCTTTTCGTTCTGAATAACAGGCAGGGCATTTATATTGTATTTTACCATTGTGTTTTTTGCCTCGCTGATTGGTGCATCAGCATCTACGGTCTTTACAGGAAAAAACATGATGTCTTTTGCAGTATACAAAGGCTTCACGTTATACTTCAAATGCTCTATAAGCCTGTCCTTTGCCTCATTTATGGTCATATCCTTTATGGTGCACGATGCCGCCTCTTTATGGCCTCCTCCACCCATAAGTGACAGTATATGACCCACATCCACCTCAGGTATCCTGCTTCTGCCTATGATATAGACCCTATCTTCGAGCCTGAATATGGCAAATATGACATTTAAATTCTCCATGTCCCTGTATTTATGGACTACCACTGCAAGATCCCCCACATACCTTTCGATGCTCGCCTCAGTCAATACCACATCGATGCCGTTTATATTCAAATTAGACGCATTGTCGATAAGTTCATTTAATAAAAATACCTGTTCTGGCGTAAGTTCCTTTACGAGAAGGTCTGACACGATATTCACATTGGCACCGCAGGAAAGAAGAAAAGAGGCAGCTTGAAAATCCTCTACTGTCGTTGAAGGAAACAGAAAACACCCTGTCTCTTCGTAGATGCCCAGCATCATCACCGTGGCCTCTTCCGGCGTTATCTTTATATTCTTCTCTTTAAGCATGGATACAATGATCGTTGCCGTTGCACCTGTCTTTTTTATGAATTCCACATCCCCTTTTATGTCATCAGGGGTATCGGGGTGGTGGTCAAATATATGGATCTTCAAGCCTTTTCTATCTACAATCTTTGAAAAATCTCCAATCCTTGACCTCTGCCTTGTATCCACAATAATCAGGGTATCAATGGCATTGCAGTCTATATTTTTTGTCTTCTCTATATCAAAAACGTAAAGGGTGGAATGGATTAAAAAATCCCTCAGTGTCTTTTCCTGAGAACCGGGAAATACAAGCACTGCATCGGGATAGAGCTTTTTTGCCGCAACCATAGACGACAGGGAATCAAAATCTGCATTGTTATGGGATGTGATGACCTTCATCTATAAGATTATCCCCTGGGATGAAATCTTCTGTGTATCTCTTTCAATCTCCTGCGGTCCACGTGGGTATATATCTGTGTTGTGGAAATGTCTTCATGCCCGAGAAGTATCTGAACTGACCTCAAATCAGCACCGCCTTCAAGAAGATGGGTGGCAAATGTATGTCTAATCGTATGGGGCGATACGTGTGTCTTATCTATCTTTCTTGCATATTTTCTTATAATCTTCCATATGGCCTGTCTTGTGAGCTTTCCTCCCCTTTTATTACAGAAAAGATAAGGACCTCTTGGTTTTTCTTCAGAAAGATATCTCTTTATGGCTTCTCTCGAATGAGAACCCATGGGCACCACCCTCTCCTTTGACCTCTTGCCTGTGGCAATCAAAAAACCACCTTCGAGGTTCACATCGCTTTTTTTCAGATTAATCAACTCCGATACCCTGAGTCCTGTGGCATACATGAGTTCGAGCATGGTTTTATCTCTCAGTGATTTCTTTTCACCCTCTGTGAGCCTTATCAATTCCAGCATCTCTTCCTGACTTAATACTTCCGGGATAGATGGCTTGTATTTGGGAATCTCTATTTCCATAAAGGGATGTTCTTTTATAATGCCCTCTATGATCATGAAATTAAAAAAACCCCTTAAACTTGATATAGACCTCGTTATGCTCCTTATCTTTTTGCCCCTGTCCATGAGAAAGGCTATATAGTTGTTTACATCCTCATGAGATGGGTTTTGAATCGAGTTTTCTTCTAAGTATTTTAAAAAATCGAGTATGTCTCTACTGTATGCCTCTATTGTATGATTTGAAACACCCCTCTCTGCGGTAAGGTAGCTTATGAAATTATCAAGGCAGTGATAAAAATCCATCTTTCACCTAAATACCTGTGGAACCAAAACCGCCTTCACCTCTTATTGATTCCGGTAAACTGGATACTATATCGAATTCTACCCTTGCAGTGCTTTTAAATACAATCTGGGCAATCCTGTCGCCGTTATTTACTGTAAACGGCTTTTCTCCAAGGTTAATGAGAATCACTTTAATCTCTCCCCTGTAATCGCTGTCTATGGTGCCCGGTGTATTCAAGACTGTAATACCATATCTTAATGCAAGACCGCTGCGAGGCCTTATCTCTCCTTCATAACCTCTGGGAATACTTAAAAATATCCCTGTAGGAATCAAGGCCCTTTCCATGGGCATGATCGTTACAGGCGCTTCGACAAAGGCATATAAATCCATACCAGAGGCTGCCTCTGTGGCATATTGGGGCAATTTTGCCCCTTCTTTTTTCAACACATAAACCTTTAATCTTTCCATATGTCTTTAATGGCCTTAATGTCTGCCTTACCCAAAACTGTTATGGATATATCCTTCAAATCGTCGAATATGAGCTCTATTACCGTATTAATGTCTTTTTTTTCTATCCTGTCAATCTCTTTTAATGTTTCTTTTAAGGGAATGTATCCATCAAAATATATCTCGTTTTTCGCAAGCCTGCCCATCCTTGCATCGGAGCTTTCAAGGGACATGAATAGATTGCCCTTGATATGATCCTTTGAAAATTCAAGGTCACTTTTGGTGATGCCTTCTCTTTTGATCCTTATAATCTCTTCCTTTAAAAGTGACATTACCTCAAGGACATTTTCTTCAGAAGTGGATGTAGATATGCCGAACGTCCCGGTGTCTTTAAAACAGCTCACATAGGAATAGATGTTATAAACAAGACCCCTTTTTTCTCTAATTTCCTGAAAGAGATGAGAGCTTGCGCTTCCACCTATTATGGCATTTAATGCATATAAGGCATATCTTTTATCATCAACCTGACTTAGTCCTTTTGTCCCAAGGCATATATATGTATGCTCCAGATCCCTTTCTATGTAATTGATATGATTTTGAGGTTGTGGTGGCAAAAGCTCAAAATTGCCGTCCTGACACACATTAATATCATCAAAGACATTTTTTATCCTGTTTACAAAATTTTCATGGTCAACCCTGCCTGTTGCCGTAATTATCAACCTTTTTGGGTTATAATATGTCTTAAAATGTTCCACAAGGTCATGGGGGGTAAATCTTTCTATGTTCTCATATGTGCCCAGTATGGTCATGCCGAGGGGATGGTTTTTGAAATACGAGGCATTGAACAGATCAAAAACGTATTCTTCAGGGTTGTCCTCTACCATCTTTATCTCCTGGGCAATGACGTATTTCTCCCTATCCATATCGTCTTTTCTGAACAGGGAATTTTTATACATATCAGAGAGGACATCGATGGCAATATCCATGTCTTTCTTTAAAACCTTTGCAAAAAGACACGTATACTCTTTTCCGGTAAAGGCATTTATGGTGCCACCTATGGCATCTATCTCCCTTGCAATGTCATAAGCAGTCCTTTTATCAGTGCCTTTAAAAAGCATGTGCTCAATAAAATGGGATATGCCATTATTTGAACTGTCTTCATACCTGCTGCCTGTTTTCCACCAGAGACCTATTGAAATCGATGAAAAATATGGTATTGACTCTGTGACTATGGTAAGACCGTTATGCAGGACTGTTTTTCTATACATCTATTTCTTTTTTTCCAGTTGTTCACCCAACACTGCCTTTCTTGAAAGTCTTATCCTTCCGCTGGGCTCAATATCTATTACCTTTACAAGCATCTCATCACGCTCTTTTACGATATCCGACGGCCTTTTAACGTATCCATCAGAGAGCTGACTTATATGAACAAAACCATCCACATTGGGCATGATATCCACAATCACCCCTGAATCAAGGACTTTTTTCACTTTTCCCAGATAAATATCCCCCACCTCCACATCCTTTGTTATCTGTTTTATAATCCTTATGGCTTCATCGGCAGAAGCCTTGTCGTTTGATGCAATCCTTACAAGGCCTGTATCTTCTATATCAATCTTTACACCTGTCTGGTCGATAATACCTTTTATAACCTTACCACCTGGGCCTATAACATCCCTTATTTTGTCCGGTTTTATATTTATTGTATATATCCTCGGTGCATAAGGTGAAAGGGATTCTCTTGGTTTACTCAAGGTATTACTCATGATGTCCAGTATCTTCTCTATGCCTTTTTGCGCCTGGGAAATGGCCCTTGACATAATCTCTTTTGTGATGCCTTTAATCTTAATATCCATCTGAATGGCCGTAATCCCTGTCCTTGTCCCTGCAATCTTGAAATCCATATCACCCATATGGTCTTCATCGCCGATGATATCGGAGAGGATTATCTCCTGTTCCCCTTCTTTTACAAGACCCATGGCAATCCCGGCAACCATATCTTTAATGGGAACGCCGGCATCCATCAAAGAAAGGCATCCACTACATACCGTAGCCATTGAAGAGGAACCGTTTGATTCGAGTATCTCCGAGACAATCCTTATCGTATAGGGAAACTCCTCTTTTTTGGGCAATACAGGGGAAAGTGCCCTCTCTGCTAAATTTCCGTGTCCTATCTCCCTCCTTGAGGGGCCCCTTAACATGGCTATCTCTCCAACAGAAAAAGGAGGGAAATTGTAATGAAGCATAAAGCTCTTAAACATTTCTCCTTCGTATAAAGACTCTACCTTTTGTTCATCCTCTGATGTTCCAATGGTTGTCACGGCAAGGGCCTGGGTTTCACCCCTTGTAAATAAAGCTGAACCGTGGGTTCTCGGCAGGATTCCCACCTGACATGTAACGTTTCTTATTTCATCAGGTCTTCTGCCGTCTATCCTTATCCCTTTTGTTATGAGTTCATGCCGCATTATATCCCTTGTAATATCTTCAAAGTGCCCTTTTATCGTTGTTTCTTCTATGTCCTGATATCCTTCCACTAAGCCTTTTAATATGTTGCCCAATTTTTCTGCACGCATAATCTTTTTTGGTAATAATAGTGCCTCTTTAATCTGTTCCCTTACCTTTTCTTCTATCTCCTTTTTTAATTCGTCCTTCTCATCTTTTGGCTCAAATACCCATTTTTCCTTCCCTATTCTTTCCCTTAAGATATTCTGACATTCTATCAATGGGATGATGTGTTGATGTCCAAAATGAATTGCCTCGATTAAATCGTCACCTTTTACGAATCTTGCAGAACCTTCCACCATTATGATGGCATCTTTGGTTCCGGTCATCACTATATCGATGTCGCTTTCTTCAAGGTCGTTTGTGGAAGGATTTATGATGAATTTGCCGTTTTTTCTTCCCAATTTTACCCCTGCAAGGGGTCCTTCAAAGGGTATCTCGGATATCATCAAGGCGCATGATGCGCCGAGAATCCCGAGAATTGCCGGGTCGTTTTCCTGATCCGCTGATAATACCGTTGCAATGATTTGAACCTCATTATTAAATCCTTTTGGAAAAAGGGGTCTTAAAGGTCTATCTATAAGACGGGACATCAGAATCTCTCTATCCGAAGGTTTGCCTTCTCTTTTAAAAAACCCTCCGGGAAACTTTCCTGCTGCATAGGACATCTCCTGGTAATTCACAATGAGGGGTAAAAAATCTCTATCCGATTCTTTTTTGTCCATGACAGCAGTCACAAGCACAACGGTATCTGCATATTGAACGAGGACACTGCCATTTGCCTGTTTTGCAATAGACCCTGTGCTTATGGTAAGTTCTCTACCGGCGTAATCTATCTTGATACTTTCCTCCATATTTTTCTCCAGTTTAGCTTTTATTTTCTCAATCCGAGTTTCTCTATCAACCTCTTATATCTGTCTACATTTTTTTGCTTTAGATATTCCAAAAGCCTTCTCCTTGTCCCAACAAGGACAAGCAACCCCCTTCTTGAATTGTGGTCTTTTGAAAACTTTTTAAAGTGTTCAGAGAGTAACCTTATACGCTCTGTAAGGATTGCAATCTGAACCTCCGGTGAGCCCGTATCCTTCTCGTGTGTCTTAAACTCCTCTATAATCTTTTTCTTTTGGGCTGAAGTAAGTGCCATATTACCTCCTTAATTGTTTATAAGTCTTTTTACCTTTATGGTATTTGTCTTTGTATCTGTCATGCCTATTGCTATGAGCTTACCGCTTCTATTTAAAAGCTTTACCATCTCATCCTGTCTTGGTGCATTCATATCGCTCATTATGGGCACTGGCATACCCTGCCTTAAAAATCTTTCAAACTGGATATCTATTATAACCTTATTCATACCAGGAAGTACATCCTCTACAGGTATGATGTGTCTTTCCATGTCGGCCCTTTCTTTTATCTCATCAAGACTTACACTCATGTCGTAAGTAAAGTCTCCATGCCTGGTCCTCACAAGGCCGTATAAAGTGGCCCCTGTGCCTAATATTTCACCAAAATCATTGGCAAGGGAGCGAATATACGTCCCTTTGGAGCAGGTTATCTCCACATCCACGTAAGGATGAATATAATCTATGAGTTTTATGCTGTATATGTGCACCTTTTTTTCTGGAACTTCTATATTTATACCTTTTCTTGCCAGTTTATAAAGTGGTTTTCTATTAATCTTCTTTGAAGAAAAGATGGGCACCTTCTGTGTAATCTCTCCCTCAAAACCCTTTAAAATGCGCTCCAATTCTTCTCTTTTAAACTCATCTGCCTCTTTTTTTTCCAGCACCTTACCTTCTATATCAAAGGTATCTGTCTTAACACCCAACAGAAATTTTGCCTTATAAGACTTTTCATAATCTTCGAGCAGGGGTATCAATTTAACCCCTTCATTTATGGCAACAGGTAACACACCTGTAGCATTTCTGTCCAGGGTCCCGATGTATCCGATCTTTTTAAATTTGTTTATCTTCTTTAATCTTCTTATCACATCAAAAGAAGAGATGCCTGCCTTTTTATTGATTACCAGAAAACCGTTCAATTTATAACCTCTAATAATTTTCTCTTCACTTCCTTTAAATCACCGTCTATATAACAACCTGCAGCCTTTTTATGCCCTCCACCGCCGAACAAACTGCAAATTTCAGATACATCCCCATTTCCTTTTGACCTCATGCTAATCTTGTATCTGTTGTCTTCTACTTGCCTTATAAGCACTGCAATCTCTATACCATCCATCTCTTTAATAAATTCTACAAAACCATCTGTAAACTCTTCCAGGGAATAATTTCCTTGAGCCATATCCCTTGTTATATGTGCCATAATGATCTTGCCATTTTTATGGGATTCTAAGGTGTTTAACACCTTTCCAAGAATAAAAAACCTCTCTTTTGGATGGCTCTCATACACCTTTTGCGCTACATAGGCAGGCTTTACACCTATTTCTATCATACGGGCACATATCATTAAGGCCTTGGGGTTCGTATTTTCGTATCTAAAAGAGCCGGTATCTGTTACGATCCCGGTATAGATATTTATGGCCATCTCATGGGTTATCTCTGCCTTAAGAAAACATATCACATCGTAAATAATCTCTGCCGTAGACGATGCCTCGGGTATAACAAGATTTATATTTCCAAATCCACTGTTTGTATTGTGATGATCAATATTCACTATAAATCCATTTTGTTTTATGACCTCATATTTGTTGCCTATTCTATGGAGGTCGCCACAGTCGAGGACAAAAACTGTATCGAATTTTTCGTCAGGCAGTTCTTTAAAAAAAAGCCTTTCATCATCAGGCCCCGGTAAAAACTTATACTTATATGGCACCTCGTCCTTTAGATAGACAAATACATCCTTTTTATAATTCTTCAACAACCAGTAAAAACAGAAAACCGAACCCACTGCATCACCATCTAAATCTATATGGGCTGTAATGAGAAACCTGTTTCCCTCTTCTATCCTTTCTTTAATCCTATTTAGCATCCTTTTCCCTTCTCAATATCTCTTCAATCCTTGCCGCCTTTTCAAAGGTGTCGTCGAGGACAAAATTTATTTCAGGTATGTATTTTAATCTTATTCTTTGCCCTAATAGAAACCTTATATACCCCTTTGACCTATTAAGGGCAGCCATAGATTTTGCCTTTTCTGCCTCGTCACCATATATTGAACAAAACACCTTTGCAATCTTTAAGTCCTCTGTAAGTTTTACCTCCATAATGGTCACAAAACCCAAACCAGGGTCTTTTATATCCTTAAAAATTATCTGGGACATCTCCTCTCTTAACTGGTCCTGAACCCTTAATCTCCTGTATCTCATATCTCATTTCCAAGGACAATGATTTCAGAGTTAGTGCTTATTACCTTTCCGATATAAAGGGATTCGATGTAGTCACACACATTCTCCATGGCCACATGGATATGGTCTTTTTTAACGCCAACAACGGAAAACCCTATCTTTGCCCTCTGCCACAGGTTATTTTCACTGAATTCTGCCACAGAAATATTAAATTTCATCCTTGTCTTGTCTATTATCTTTTTCACAGCCTGCCTTTTATCTTTTAACGAATGACTATCCGGTAAAAAGATCTCTACAACAGATACGCCTACAATCATATCATTCAATTAAGGGTCTGCTTTTCTTTTTCCTGGATAAAGAATTCCAGCGTATCCCCTTCTTTTACATCGTTAAAATTTTCAATGACTATACCGCACTCATAGCCAGATTGGACCTCTTTTACATCATCCTTGAACCTCTTCAAGGATATAATCTTTCCTGTGTAAATATTGTTTCCATCCCTGATCACCCTTGCAAAGGCATTTCTTGTCACCTTACCCTCTGTGACATAACAGCCTGCAATGTTACCAGTTTTAGAAATGGTGAAAACCTTTCTGATTTCAGCCTTACCTATATCCACATCCACTATCTTTGGTGCAAGCATCCCCTCCATTGCCTTCTTTATATCATCTATCATCTCGTAGATGATAGAGTATGTTCTGATTTCAATCTTTTCCTGCTCTGCAAGGGATTGTGCCTTACTTATGGACTTTACATTGAAACCTATGATAATAGCCCCTGATGCCATGGCAAGGTTTACATCGGTCTCTGTAATGGCACCCACTCCGCTATGGACAATCTGGATCTCCACCTTTTCGTTGGATAATTTCTTTAACGCCTCAACTATTGCATCTATCGTGCCCCTTACATCGCCTTTTAAAATGACATTCAAAAAGACCTTCTCTGACTCACCCATCTTCGTATATAATGCCTCAAGAGAGGTCCTTGCACTCTTTAATGTCTCCATCTCCTTTAGCCTTTCCTGTCTGTATCTGGAAAGTTCCTTTGCATATCTCTCTTCTGTGGTTACTATGAACATGTCACCTGCCTGAGGCACTTCCTGGAAACCAACAACTAAAACCGGTGTTGATGGCGGGGCCTTGGTGATTCTCTTACCGTTATCGTCGAACATTGCCCTTACCCTGCCGAACATATGTCCTGCAATGAAAGGATCCTGAATCTTAAGTGTTCCTTCCTGGATAATGACGGTTCCCACAGGTCCATGGCCTTTATCGAGCTTGGATTCTATGATGATACCCCTTGCAAGTTTATCGGGGTTTGCCTTCAGTTCAAGCATCTCTGCCTGCAAAATTATAAGCTCCAGCAATTCCTTTATACCTATCTTCTTTTTTGCAGAAATCTTGGCAAACAAGGTGGAGCCGCCCCATTCTTCGGGGATGAGGTCATAATTCGCTAAATCTTTCATTACCCTGTCGGGATTTGCATTTTCTTTATCGATTTTATTTATTGCCACGATTATAGGGACGTTTGCTGCCCTTGCATGGTTTATAGCCTCTATTGTCTGGGGCATAACCCCGTCATCGGCTGCAACTACAAGCACCACTATATCTGTGACCCTTGCACCCCTTGCCCTCATGGCAGTAAAAGCCTCATGACCCGGGGTGTCTATAAAGGTAATATCCTTTCCGTCCACATTTACCATATAAGCACCAATATGCTGGGTAATACCTCCTGCCTCATGCTCTGCCACATTAGTATGTCTTATGGTGTCGAGCAACAAGGTCTTACCATGGTCTACATGACCCATAATCGTTACTACCGGTGGCCTTGGCTTTAGATCCTCTGGCCTTTCTTTCTGTTCTTCTTCCATGGCAAGGAAGTCTTCTTCGATGGAGGTAATCTTTTCCACTTCAAAGCCAAATTCACTTGCTACCAGGAAGGCTGTATCGAAATCTATGTTCTGATTAATCCCTGATAACACCCCAAGGGAAAGCAGTCTCGCTATGAGTTCCTGGGCCTTTATACCCATCTTTTTTGCAAGCTCTCCCACCTGTATCTCATCTCTTATTTTAACAACCTTCTTAACAGGTTTTATCTCCTGGAGTTTCTCCTCAGGTTCTCTCTTTTCCTCTTTTTTCTCTTTTTTGTCCTTTTTTAATTGCCCTGCCTTTGGCTTTTGTCTTTTAAACGGGTAGAGCTCATCTTCTTTTATTACAACCTTTCTCTTGAGCAACCCTTTTTTCTTAAATTTAATCTCTTCTAATTCCTGTTCCTCTATCTTCTTGAGCAGTTTTTCTACCTTCTTTTTCTTTTTCCCTTCATCCTCTTCTTCTTTACCGAGTTCTATGCCCCTTTCCAGTTCCTGTTTGTAATGTTCTTCTAAGGCCTTTGTAATCTCCTCGCCTTTTTTCTTTTCTATTGCCTCTATATCACCCTTTAACTGTTCTTCTGCTTCTTTTTCAATTATAGGTTTTTCAATAACGGCTTCTTCAACCCTTTTTTTCTTTTCTTGTTCTTTTTCTTCTAAGTGTTTTACTGGTTCTTTCTCTTCAATCACCTTAATAGCTTCTGTCTCTTCTATGATCTTAACAGGAGGTCTTTCAATATGGGGTAAGGGTCTTTCTTCTTTTAAAACCTGAACGGCCTTCTCCTCTATTTCTTTTTTAACCTCTTTTTTAACCGTTACAGGCTGCAAGATGACCGTCTCTCTTTCCTGGGGTTTAATCTCAGGCACTACCTTAAGGGTTTCTTTGACTTCTTTTTTATCTTCCGGAGGGATGATCTTTTCTCTTTCAAGAGATGGGGGCTCTGTGTGCTGAACTCTCCGTCTTATTATGACTGAGGAGACCCTTTTCTCTATTACCTGTTCACCGGATGTCGTGATTTCTTCCTGCCTTTCTTCTTTCGGCGCATAGGCAGAGTCTTTCCCCTTTATCTTTTTTCCTTTGATCTTTAACTTTGATAAAAGTTCCTCTTCTATAAGTTTGTCTTTAATGGGTGTTATCTTTGGTTTCTGCATGTTTGTTTTACCTTGTTAAACCTTTTTATCTTTTTCAAATCCTTACTTTTTTATGGAATATTATGCTATTTTTTTTCCTTTTTTTCTACAAGAGCCTTTGCGTTGTTCACTATGTATTCGCAATCCTCTAACGATATGCTTGTAATCCTGTTTAATTCCTCTGGTGTGAGCTTTGCTATGTCTGCTACATCCCTTAAATATTCATCATTTAAGATCCTTGCAAGTATTTCACTTATCTTAAGGCTTTTTACGAGCTCATCTATTACCTTCTTTGAAGACTTCTCTACCTCAGACTCACTGTTTATATCTATGTTCCAGCCTGTTAGTTTTGAGGCAAGTCTCACGTTCTGACCTTTTTTTCCTATGGCAAGGGAAAGCTGGTCATCGTTTACTATGATTTCCATGGAATGCTCCACCTCATTTATATAAACCTTTGAAATCCTTGCAGGCGCTAAGGCGTTGCATACAAATTTTGTAGGGTCGATACTGTATGGTATGATGTCTATCTTTTCTCCTTTCAGTTCCTGAACCACTGCCTGCACCCTTGAACCTTTAACACCCACGCATGCACCTATAGGGTCCACATCAGAATCCTGGCTGTATACTGCAATCTTTGCCCTCTCCCCTGGCTCTCTTGCGGCAGCTACGATTTTTACCAGGCCCTCCTGTATCTCTGGCACCTCCAGTTCAAATAGTTTTATCAAAAAGCCCGGTTCAGTTCTCGAAAGCCTTATAACGCAACCCTTGTTTGTTTTCTCCACATCCGCTATATATGCCTTTATCCTCTCCCTTTGCCTGAACGTCTCATTAGGTATTGTATCTTTAAAATATAGGATTGCCTCTGTTTTGCCGAGATTTACAATATAATAGTTTTTCTCTATCCTCTGGATGGTGCCTGTTATAATTTCACCTTTTCTATTTTTAAATTCCTCGTATATGACATCACTCTCTGCGTTTCTTACCTTCTGTAAGATTACCTGCTTTGCAGTCTGGGCAGAAATCCTTCCTAATTTGCTTGTATCCATCTTTATACCGATATAATCGCCTACCATACACTCTGGATCCTGCTTTTTTGCTTCATCTAATGAGATTTCTTTTTCAGGGTCTGTGACTTCTTCCACAACGGTTTTAAATTGAAAGACCTCTATCTCATCCAGCTCTTCGTTGTATCTTGCCTCTAAATCGAGATTGGCACCGAATTTTTTCTTCGATGCATTGAGCATGGCCTCTTCTAATGCCTTTATGAGTGTGGCCCTCGGTATACCCTTTTCCTTTACTACCTGTTCTATCGTATAATTAAGTTTTGGAGACCCCATATTTACCCCTTAAATTTCAAAATCTAAATTTGCCTTTTTTATAGCATACATCGGTATGGTAAATACATCTATTTTTCCTTGAATTTGTATCTCCTTTTCGTCTGCAGACAATATTACCCCTTTCATCTCCCTTTTCCCTGATATTGGTTGCGATGTTATTATTCTGCATAGCCTTCCAATAGACCTTTTAAAATCATCTACGGTCTTTAATGGTCTTGTAATACCCGGTGAAGAAACTTCCAATATGTAAGGATGCTCTATAAAATCCTCCACATCGAGAACAGAACTAAGTTCTCTACTGATATATTCACAATCTGACAGTAGCACACCGCCTTCTTTTTCTATAAACACCCTTAAAAGCCATCTCTTTCCAGAGGACTTAAACTCAATATCTACAAGCTCTAAACCATAATCCTCAAGGATTGGCATCAGACATTTTTTTACCCTGTCCACTATATTCTTATCTGCCTCGTTCATTTTATTTAACCCATAAACTAAAAAAGCGGGTTTAACCCACTTTAATTCGTATTTTATAACACAAAAAACTTATTGATTTCAAGAAGCATTTTTATTGACTTTAAAAGTGGTGCAAGTTAAAAAAAAGAAAAAAACACAAAAATGGAGGTATTATGCATATATCTGTCATAGGTGTGGGGTATGTGGGTCTTGTAACAGGGGCATGTTTTGCAGAAACAGGTAATGAAGTAATCTGCATGGACATAGATAAAGAAAAGATTAAAAAACTAAAAAAAGGCATAATCCCCATTTATGAACCGCAGCTTGAAGAACTGGTAAAAAACAACATTAAAGACGGAAGATTGAAATTTACAACAGATATAAAAGAGGCAACGGATCATGGTATGATCATATTTATCTGTGTAAACACCCCTCAGGATAAAGATGGCTCTGCTGACCTGAAATATGTGGAAAGTGTTGCCAGAGACATAGGAAAAACTATGGAAAAATACAGGATCATAGTTGTAAAATCAACGGTCCCGGTGGGCACATGTGAGCTGGTGAGAGACATAATTGCAGAGGAATTAAAAAACAGAAATATTAATGTCCCCTTTGATGTGGCGTCAAACCCTGAATTTCTAAAAGAAGGCATGGCAGTGGAAGACTGCATGAAACCTGAAAGGGTTGTGGTAGGTGTGGATAACGGCAGGGTTGAAGAGATATTAAGAGAGCTTTATAACCCCTATATCAGAACAGGGGCACCCTTTATAGTCATGGATGTAAGATCCAGCGAGATGACAAAATACACTGCAAATGCCATGCTCGCCACAAGGATATCTTTTATGAACCAGATAGCAAATGTCTGCGAAAGGGTAGGGGCGGATGTGATGATGGTCATGAGGGGTATTGGCACAGACTCAAGGATTGGACCCAAATTTCTCTTTCCCGGTGTTGGTTTCGGCGGTTCATGTTTTCCAAAAGACGTGAGAGCCCTGATTAAGACGTCTCAGGATTACGGCTATAATCCCACGATCTTAGAGGATGTAATGGAGGTAAACGAACAGCAACGGGTTATTTTTACTGAAAAGATTATCAATTTTTACGATAAAAAATTAACAGGAAAAAAGATTGCCGTATGGGGACTTGCATTCAAACCCAATACCGATGACATGAGAGAAGCGCCATCCATTTATATCGTTAATACTTTAACAAGGCACGGGGCATTCTGTAACCTCTTTGATCCAAAGGCCATGGATGTAGCAAGGGAGGTGTTTAAGGGCAATAAAAACATAGCCTTTGGTGCCAACCAATACGAGGTATTAAAGGATGCCGATTGTCTTATCCTCATAACAGAATGGCTTTCTTTCAGAGAGCCTGATTTTGAGAGGATGAAAAGGCTTATGAAGGCCCCTGTTGTATTT
>CAZJOP010000024.1:0-18098 GCA_964547695.1 uncultured Syntrophorhabdaceae bacterium | reverse complement strand
GACATAGAAATATGTATATCCTGTTCTGATGCATCCTGTCTGACAGAATGCCAGCACATATCAATAGATAGGGGTGTTGCCCATAACGAGATATTAAAAATAGCCCGTGGAGAAGACTCACCTATTCTTCACGAATGTGTGACCTGTTATGCCTGCGAAGAGTACTGTCCGTATGATAATCACCCCTTTTATCTCATTGTGGAAAGACAGGAAGCGCTTGGATTTTCACCACAGCCATCACCTCTTGTAAAACGGGCAATAAACATTGGCATTCCCTTCAGGGGTGAACCGGAGATAAAAGAAATAAATGGACCTGTAATAAATATGGGAGCCTTCTCTCAGCTCAAATACTTAATTGAGGGAAAGCTCTTTGAAGGGCTTACGATTATTTCTGATGATGAAAGAAAGATGTTTCACTATTTCTGCCAGCTCATGTATCTCCACTATGGCAAGGTCTCCATCATAAAAGAAAGGCTACCCAGCGTAATAGCCAACATTGCAAAACACAGACCCACAGAGGTGATATGCTTTCACGATGAGTGTTACGGCGCCTATTCATCTTTCTGCAGTGCCTATGGTATAGATGTCCCCTTTAAACCCGTCCATCTCTTTGAATATCTTTATAATCGCCTCACAGAACTGAAAGATATGATAAAACCCATTGGCTTAAAGGTGGCATATCAGAGGCCATGCTCTTCCCGACTCAGCCCGGGTAAGCATGCATTTGTTGAAAAAATCTTTGAACTCATAGGGGCTGAGCCTGTAAAAAGACAGTATGCAGATGAAAATGCCCTCTGCTGTGCATTGACCATCCAGGGTCAGAAAAAAGAGGGTTCAAGAAAACTTGCCCTTAATATACAGCATAAAAACATAGAGGATATGAAAAATTCCGGTGCAGAGGTCTGTGTTTTTAACTGCCCTGCCTGTTATGATACATTAAGGGAAAGGATAAGGCAGCAAGGCATAATACCAGTATTTATGACTGATTTATGCAGATATGCAATAGGCGAGATATCTTTAGAATAAAAAGGGTTTCTAATTGATATGGATGATATTTATAAGACACTTTGCAGTATTGTAGGTAATGAACATTGCTCCAATAGGCCAGAAGAGCTATTCATATACTCCTTTGACTTGGGCACCACAGAACCCAGAAGACCTGACTATGTGGTTGCACCAAAATCTGTAGAAGAAATTCAGGCAATAGTTAAGCTTGCAAACGAGAAAAATATCCCCATAATCCCATTAGCAGGTGGGCTTTCCCTTGCAGGCCTTGCAGTGCCACAAAAAGGCGGCATTTTAATTGATTTAAAACGCATGGATAGAATCATAGAGATAAACGAAAAGGCAAGATATGCTGTAATCGAATGCGGTGTATCCCAGGGGCAGCTCACATCTTATCTTGATAGGTATTATCCGCATCTAACACACTCAGAGCCCGGTGCACCCCCTGCTGCCACCATTGCAGGCAACGTCATGATTCACGGTCAGGGTGATTTGTCCCACCCATACGGCTTCACATCAGATATGGTCTGCGGGCTGGAGGTGGTGCTACCTGATGGAGAGATTATAGAGGTAGGTTCATGTGCCATTGGTGCAGGCTGGTTTAGCATGCACCCACTGCCTGATGTAAATATATTTCTCGGCTGGTGCGGGACCACCGGGATTATAACAAAACTCTCGATAAGGCTATTTCCTGCAAAAAAGATAAGGGGTGTTGGCACTTTTGTTGTGGAAGACGAGACCCTTGTGCCTGAAATCATTTACAAAATCACCCATACCCAGTTATGCGAGGATATAATTGCATACAGCCGTGCCATACCACCCTTTGCCAGCGGTCTCCACCATATTACGGTAAATATTGCAGCAGATTCAGAGAAAGAGCTTGAGTTTAAACAGGAGATTATATGGGATGACACCCTCGGAGAATACATAAAAAAAGGTATCGGTGGTTATCTCGGCTTCACACGAGGACTCGAAAGGCCTCAAATATCCAAAACATCGGATTACAAAAAAGGCGGTGGCTTTGAATATGTGGGTGGTATTATGCCTGTTGAGACATATCCTGTATGCTATAGAAGAGGAAGAATAATATCAGAGAGGCATAACATCCCCTATACAGTCACTGCAAGGGTGATAGGTATGGCAAACTCCATGATGTTTGCCTGGACCTATGCCTTCAACAGGGCTGAACCTGAATCAATAGCCCAGGCAAGAGAGGCCCTCCACGAGACAGACGAGCTTGTTCTCGAATTGGGTGGTATCATCTGGAAGCCGGGCATATATGGTCAGAGGCTTATTATGGAGAGGCTCAACCCTGCTACAAAAAATCTCATGAAAAAGATAAAGACTTTATTTGACCCAAAAGGCATTATGAATCCCGGAAACTGGGAGATATGGTAATGACATTTAAGGATTATAAATACAGTGATATCATCCACAGATGCTTTAAATGCGGATACTGCAAATTCCCTGAAAACTGGATAGATGTGAATAACTGCCCACCCTATGGCCGATTCAGGATGGAGTCATACTCCTGCGGCGGAAGACTCTGGCTTACACGGGCATGGCTTACAGAACAGCTTAAATGGTCAGAACATCTTGCAGAGATACTTTATGCCTGCACCACATGCAAAAACTGCGAGGTAAAATGCCCTTTAAGGTTTAGTGGCGATATTGTAAACATGGTTGTTGCCGCACGGGAGGTAATGGTAGAAAAAGGAACTATTCCTAACAAGGTAAAGACCTTTTTTGAAAATGTGGAACTTTACGGAAATCCATATGGTTTGAGCAAATCACAACGCGCATCCTGGGCAAATAACGGCATTGAAAGATTTAATAGTCATAAATATTTACTTTATGTAGGCTGTGCCGGCTCATACGATGAAAGGGCAAAAAAGGCAATTTTTGCCTTAGCAAGGATTCTAAAAAAGGCAGGTGTCTCGTTTGGGATACTGGCAGAGGATGAAGTATGTGATGGAAATGAGATAAGAAGTCTTGGGGAGCAAGGCCTTTTTGAGATACTTGCCGAGCAAAATATAGAGATGTTTAAAAAAAATGGAGTGAGAGATGTTATCACATTTTCACCCCATGCCTATAATGTGTTTAAAAACTATTATCCTGCATCTGGAGGCAATTTTAATGTATACCATTATACCCACATCCTCTACGACCTTTTGTTACAAAAAAGGCTAAGATTAAAGGATTCTCGGGGATTAAAGATCACCTATCACGACCCATGTTTTCTCGGCAGGTGGAACAAAGAATACGAGATACCAAGACAGGTTATAAGGGCTATCCCCGATGCACAGTTTATAGAAATGGAAAAGAGCCGTGACGCCTCTCTATGCTGCGGGGGCGGAAGCGGGAATTTCTATATCGACCTTTTATGTGGAAGTCCGGATAGTCCTGCAAGAAGAAGGATAAGGGAGGCTTTAACAACAGGTGCAGATATCGTTGCTACATCCTGTCCTAAATGCCTTATAATGCTTGAAGACGCAGCAAAAGAAGAAGGGCTTGATCAGGTATTGACCGTTAAAGACCTATCCGAAATCATTGAAGGATTGATTGAAGATTTTTATCGGTTTTGACATTGAAAACCATTTGATATTGTTAGTGTTTTTTGTCAAAGGTTCAATCTGTTCCATCTCATGGTTTGTGCCAAAATCATCAGGTGGATAACGCTTAACCGCTGTGCCCATAAAAGACATCCATATTGGAAGGCATAGCCTTGCACCGCTTTCACCTTTGCCCAGAGAAGTCCTTGTATCAAAACCAACCCAGACACCGGTGGCAATGTAAGGTGAATAACCGATAAACAATGCATCGTAATAATTACTTGTGGTGCCTGTTTTGCCTGCCACTGGATAACCTATTCTTGAGGCACCTTTTGCAGTGCCGTATTCTACGGGCCCCTGAAGCAATCTATTCATCTTATAGGCTATTTCTTCATCTAAGACCCTGTGTTTTTCAGGATGATTCTCTTCAAGGACATTTCCTTCCAGATCCTCTATCTTCAATATAAAAATCGGTTTTACCCTGTATCCCCCATTGGCAAAAACACAAAAACCCTTTACAAGGTCTAAAAGGGTAAGGTTTGAGGTGCCAAGGGCAATTGATAGGTTATTTGGTATATCGGCATCGATGCCAAGCTCCTTCAATGTATCTTTTAGGGCATCAATACCAATCTTTTCAAGAAGTTGAACTGTAGCGGCATTTTTTGAATATGCAATTGCATCCTTTATGGTAACCATACCATCGTATTTTCCATCATAGTTTTTGGGAGTCCATGTCTTGCCATCTCCGGCATAATATGATTTAGGCTCGTCAGGTATCATCGAATCGAGATCGTATCCTTTTTTTAGTGCAGTGAGATATATAAACGGTTTGAATGCGCTTCCTGATTGAATCTTTGCAAAAATTGCCCTGTTGTATGGGCTTTTTTCAAAATCCTTTCCACCTACCATGGCAAGGACATATCCTGTGTTTGTCTCCATAGAGATAAGTGCCCCTTCAACCTTAAGAGATTTTACTGGCTGAAACTGATAGAGTTTCTTTTTGTCCATGCCTTTATAAAAGGCCTTTACCACATCACCGGGTTTAAAGGGAAAATCGTTCATTAAAAGAAGCCCCTTTTCTTTTCCAATGTATACACTGTATCCGTCTTTTACCCTTTCTGAAATTAGAACATTATAAGTTTTGTCTATAATGAGTTTGGTAAATTTTAGATTTTTATCGTAATTTTTAATAAAATCTTCCCACTTTCTTCTATCCAGGTGATAAAGCACAGTGTATTCACCCTGTCTTTGTTCGTATAAACCCAGTCCCCTTTTTATAGATTCTTCTGCAATCCTCTGAAGTGAAGTATCTATCGTTGCATAAATCTTTAAACTTTTTCTCGAAAATATGCCTTTACCGTGTTTTTCCTCCACATACTGGCGTATATAATCTTTAAAATAATTGTCCGTAAAGACCCCGTGATCTTCTTTAATGTTTATGTGGGCTTTTAGCAGTTCGTTTTTCTTTTTCATATCTATAAAGCCCTTTTCGAACATTTGTTCCACCACATATTCGTATCTAATTCTTGCCTGACCGGGATTTTTCTTCGGTGTATACCTCGAAGGTGCCTGAACGAGCCCTGCCAGCATGGCAGCCTCTGATATTGTTATCTGGTTCACATGCTTGCCGAAATAAACCTGTGAGCCTGCCTCTACACCAAAAACCCCATGACCCATATAGACGTTATTAAGATATAAATTTAATATCTCGTCTTTGGTGAGATATTTTTCAAGTTTATATGCAAGGATGGCCTCTTTTATTTTTCTCGACATGCTCCTTTCAGGGCCTAAGATTAAAGTCTTTATAACCTGCTGGGTTATGGTGCTTCCACCCTGAACAACCCTTCCATACATAAGATTTTTTACAAATGCCCTGCAGATGCTTGTAAAATCCAGTGCACCGTGTTTAAAGAAATCTGCATCTTCTGCAGCAAGAAAGGCCTGCTTTACATGTTTGGGTATTTTATTGTAAGAGACAAAAATCCTGTTATCCGGGACAATAAGATATGCCACCTCGTTGTTAATACCATAAATGGTGGATATGGGTTTATTTTTAAGGTCTTTTAAGACCCTTACAGAGGGTATATCGTTAAATATATAAAAGGTATATCCTGCCAAGAAAAAGACTACTGACAGGACAAGAAGCATTATAAGGTAGAAAAAAAATCCCTTTTTTTTCAATGTTTAACCTATCCTTTCATAATGATTATTGATTTTTTGTCAAAATAAGATGCGGTAAGTAACATACGATAAATTTTAAACCTCTACCTCTATTTTATCAACAGACATAAAACACCATATTATTTTTAAAACTTTCATGCCTCTTATTCTCATAATTAAATTAAATTATTTCGAAGTAGAGAAAAATATTTTGTTATCCCTTGCTTCGTTTTCCATTAACAACCTTATTGATGGCGATTAGAAGTGCATCAAGGTTAATATTGAATATAGTTGCACCTTCTTCAATATTTTTAAATAGCGCTGCCCTGCATCCAGCGCATTCTAAACCATAATTTTTAAAAACACTTTGTGTCTCAGGGTAGTTATTAATCACATCCTCAATAGACATGTCTTTGTCTATTTTCACCGAATCCTTCATTAAAAAACCTCTGCAGTAAAAATGTATATATTTGTGTCTTTGTCTTTATATGCATCCTTATCCAGTCCAGCCTTATAACACGTATGCTCAAGGAAGGTCTTTCTATCCCAGTTATATTCCGTTGCCACCTGTGGTAAAAGAAGTCCTGAATAAAAGCCCTTTTCTATATAGATACCATGTCTTCCCACTTCTATCTCGTCAATACTGTTTATCTTCTTTAGCGGAGAAAGCACAGATATCTCGATTTCAATATCATCTAACTCTTCAGGTTTAAGTGCCTCAAAACGTGGGTCATTGAATGCAGCATGCTGCGCCATCTCCTCCACAGTTTCATAAAGAGGTAGATAGGCCTTTATGTATCCTATGCAGCCCCTTAGTTCACCCTTTTTCTTAATCGTTACAAATGCACCCTGTTTATGTTTAAGGCTATCGGGGATCTCCCTTTTAGACATCTTTTTATGAAAAAGCCTTGCCTCAATGGCATCTCTTGCAAGCTGCTTTAAAAAAACTTTATCCTTTTCTGATAAACCCAATCTAAAACCCCTTAAACGGCTTTAAAAAAAATAGCCGATACATATCCAACTACACCGCTTTTATCTCCAGTGACATCGCCTGAGTTCGCATATTTTAAAACCTTAGCGTGTGCTGCTCCAAGCATTTTTGAGAGATACATGGTGGTAATCATAGGCAATATCCCGCATGCCTCAAGGTTACCCTTTTTGTAATCTTCAATTGCACCTTTTATATCAAAGGCATTCAGATGCTTAACCGCATTCCCATCAAGAGATACAGCCTTTTTGTAAGGATAATAGTGGGAAAGGTCTGTGCTTCCCACTATTAAGAAACTTTTTTCACTCCCATAAATGGCATCGTAGATGACCATTGAAAGGGGTTCGCAGATCTCTACATCCCCGCCTACAATAATGGGGACGAGTTTAAAGTGCGAAAGCACAGTCTGTAAAAATGGCAACTGCACCTCAAGGGAATGTTCGTATCTATGAGGTTCTATATGGTTTTTTAATAAATCCCCTTTTGCCATTATCTTTTTTGAAATCTCTTCATCTATTTCAACGGTCCCCAAAGGTGTCTTATACGCCCCTTTATCCATAATGGAGGCGCCCTCAAGGTAAACCCTGTGGCTCGGCGCCAGCACTATTACCGTATCGTATTTAAATTTTGATACTGCTTTATAGCCATAGGCAGCCACCTGGCCTGAATACATGTAACCTGCATGGGGAGAAATCATACCTATAATTTTTCCAGATACTTCCTCAATCTTTGCATTTTTAATGTAGCCTTCTATCTCTTCTTTTAATAACTTAGAATTTGAAGGATAAAAGGAGCCGCTAACAACTGCTTCTCTTATGTAAGCCATAATTTCACCTGATCATATTATAAACCATAAAATAACAAATTAAAACAATTAACCTTTTTTTGCAGCTTCCACGTATTTTATCATAAGTTCGTAGAGTATACTATCTATCAATCTGTTTTCTTCCTCTGTTAGATTGCCCTTTGTTTTTTCCTTTAACATCTCAATGATACCTATAGAATGTTTTGCCATAGTTAAATCAACCTTCTTTTCATTGGAGATGGGATCGGGCAGTTCGCCTAAATTAACGAGAACAGATGTGGATAAAGATAATATAAAGGTGGAAAAGCTCAAAGTTTCATCCATACAAACCCCCTATAATAAAACATCGAGTTTTACAGGTAGATAAAAGATACTGTCTTTTCTCTTTACCTGAAATAAAATGTAATTTCTTTTTAACCCTTCTAACATATACTTATCGAATTCGTCTTTGTTAGAAATCAAAAAGTTGTTTATTTTGATAATAATATCGCCGTTTTTTAGTCCTATTTTTTCTCCAAATCCTGATTTGTAAACCTTTGTTACTACAACACCGTCTCTCTGTCTTATCTTATATTTTAGCTTAGGATAACCCTTTATATTTGACACCCTCACATTTATTAAACCTTCGTCTATGGGAACGGGTTTGTATTCTTTAATATCATCAGTATCAACGTCAACGGTAAATATATTATGGTTTCTTGCGATCTTCAATTGAATACTGTCATTTTTTATAAAGTTTCTCATGGTCTTATTGAGTTTGATGCCTTCTCTTATCTTCTTTTTGTTTATCTCTATTATCCTGTCACCTACCTTTATACCTGCTCTTTCAGCCGGGCTTCCGGGTATTGTTTTATTTACAGAAAAAAAGACATCCTTTTCATCTCTCTTTTTTTCAAGGAAAAGACCCAATACAGGTCTATTTGAGCCTGGACTTAAAAACTCTGACAACATATTCATTACATCTTCTATGGGGATTGCAAAGCCAATACCCTTCCCTTCACTGTAAATAGCAGTTACTATGCCTATTGGGTTACCTTCTATATCCATTAAGACTCCACCGCTATTACCGGGATTTATGGCCGCATCTGTCTGGATGAGATTCACATATACCCTGTTGTCTATCCTTAAATTTCTTCCGAGGGCACTTACAACACCCACTGTAACGGTATTTGAAAGGCCATATGGATTTCCTATAACTATTGCCCTCTCCCCTACCCTCACGACCTTCTTTTTATTTATTTTTAAGTAAGGAAAACTCCCTTCATCTGTAATCTTAAGAAGGGCAATATCAAATTCAGGGTCACTTCCCAACACATATGCATCGTATTCCTTTCCATTTAAAAATTTAACCCTGATGTTTATTGCCTTTGAAATGAGGTGTTCGTTGGTAACAACAATGCCGTTAGGACTTATTACCACCCCGGAGCCGTAGTTTTCATTAATCTCTTCGTCCTCTTCGGATTCTACAAAACGTCTTATAATAGAAGGTGTTTTTTCTTCAGAATTTTCAGGCTTTATGAGCTCTTCTGTCTTTATGTTTACTATTGCATTTCCCACTGCCTGAACCACATCGGGTATTTTATCTTTCTCTGCAAAGGCAGGGCAGATATTGAAAATCAAAATGACAGGAAAGATAAAAAATACTATTTTTTTAAAGGCATCAATGTGTTTTAACCTTATAGAAAACATAGGAACTTTCTAAGCAAAACAAAGTAACCCAAAGTTGTTATTTTATCTTCTTTCTCTTCCTTAAGATTCTTTTAATTGAATCGAGGATTACATCTGCTATCTCGTCCTTACTCTTTTGTGGTATATGCCTTGCATAACCGGTCCCGTCTATTATAGTGACCTCATTCATATCAGAACCAAAACCGATTCCGGGTTTAGAGACATCATTTGCAATGATTAAATCGAGATGTTTTCTCTTTAATTTATCATAGGCATTCTCAATAAGATTCTCTGTCTCTGCAGCAAAACCGACGAGTATTCTATGTTCTTTAAGTCTGCCGAGCTCGGCTATGATATCGGGATTTTTTTCGAGCTCCAATATAATTGTCTCCATATTATCCTGTTTTTTAATCTTCTGACAATTTTCCGCTTTGCATCTAAAGTCGGCAACCGCAGCAGTTTTTATTATAATTGAGCAGTCTTTGTAATGCTCAAGCACTGCCTCTCTCATTTCATTTGCCGTTATTACCTCAATTACTTTAATATCGCTTCTGGGTGGTTCAAGGAAGGTTTTACCTGTGATGAGAATGACCTCGGCACCCCTTCTTCTTGCAATCTTTGCAATGGCGTAGCCCATCTTTCCCGAGGCCCTGTTCGTGATGCATCTAACAGGGTCAATAAATTCCATTGTAGGGCCTGCAGTGACAAGTATCTTTTCCCCTTTTAGGTCCTTCTTGGTAAAAATATCTTCCATCTTCTCAAGTATCTCTTCTATGGTGGGTAATCTGCCCTTTCCCTGAGTCCCACAGGCAAGGTCACCTGTGCCAGGTTCCATGATCTCAAAACCCATTTCCTTGAGTTTTTCAACATTGCATTGAACTGCCTTGCTTTCCCACATCTTTGTATTCATGGAAGGAACAAATAATATAGGCACCGTTGTGGCCATCACCATCGTTGTCAAAAAATCATCGGCAATGCCGTTGGCAATTTTTCCTATGATATTAGCCGTTGCTGGGACGATAACCATCTGATCCGCAATATCGGATAAAGCAATATGACCGATCTTTGACCCGTAAAAAAGCTCGAACATCTGATGGACAACGGGATTACCGGATATTGTTTGAAATGTCAGGGGTGTTACGAATTCCATGGCGTTTTTTGTCATAACCACGTGGACATTTGCGCCCCTTTTAGATAGCTCCCTTACGAGTTCTGCGGTCTTATATGCCGCTATGCCCCCTGTTATACCCACTATGATTTCTTTACCCTTTAAATTCGAAAATTGTCTTTCCATTATATATTCAACCCCAATCTTCTTATTATTCTTGTAAAGAGATTTGCCTTTGGAACAAAGACAGGAGAAACAATATCCACCCTTGCAATGACATTGTTATCCATTTTTATAATTACCTCGCCGAGTTTCTGGCCTTCTTTCACCTCACCCTTTACCCTTTCCTGGATTACGATCTCTTTTTTTATTGCATCCTTCTTATCATTGGGCACAGGGCATACAAAACCTGCATTTGTGATACCCCTTATCTTTCTATACTTACCGTCTACAAGATAGATATCTTTATCGATTACCTCTCCTTTTTTTACCACATTTATTATCTTATACTGGGCAAATGCCTTTTTAAACTTCTCCATTGCTATATCGTCTCGCACCTTTGCCGTAGGACTTCCCAATACCACCACTATGAACCTTAAATCCCCCTTTTTTCCTGTGGCAACGATATTATAGCCCGTTTCTCTGTAATAGCCTGTCTTTAATCCATCCACAATATCCGGCATCTTTGTAAGGAGTTTGTTGTGGTTATTCATTATAAATTTCCCATCTCTGAATGTTTCTGTCTTTAAAGATGTCCACTCAATAATTTTTGGATATTTTAATAGCTCTCTGGCAAGGATTGCCAGATCATAACAAGAGCTTAAATCTTCCTTCTGTCCCTTTGAAGGTGGCAATCCATGAACGGAGTTGAACTCTGTATCGTTCATGCCCAAGTCCCTTGCCTTTTCATTCATAAGTTTTATAAACTCTTCTTTGCTGCCTGCCACGAATTCTGCCACTGCGTAAGCTGCATCATTACCTGAGGCAATTAGGGTTGCCTTCATGAGTTCCTCTAAGGTAAAAACCTCACCTTCTTTGAGATAGACCTGGCTGCCTCCTATCTTAGCTGCCTCTTTTGAAACGGTAATCTTATCTGTAAGGCTGATTTCCTTCTTGTTCAGTTTATCCATTACAACATAGGCAAGCATGAGTTTTGTTATGCTTGCAGGGGGTCTCTTTTCATGTATGTTTTCACCGTCAAGCATCTTTCCTGTGGAGGCCTCGGTCACTATAAATGCCTTATAAGGTTCAACCTTTTCTGTGGTAAGGTCTTTTTGAACCTTTTTGTGGACAGGTAATTTCGGTTTTGCATAAGCAAAAGATGCACTGAAAAACACTATGAGAATTATAATTATAAGTCTTTTCATCCTATCCATGTATCCCTTGCTGACCCCTTTCTGTCAATCATCCTTTTTTATTTTATCAGTAAAAACCTTTATCAAATCAATCGGTATGGGAAAGATAATGGTTGAATTCTTTTCTGTGGAGATTTCAATCAATGTCTGGAGGTATCTTAACTGTAGTGCCATAGGATTTTTGGAGAGGATCTCAGAGGCCTCTGCCAGTTTCGTTGCAGCCTGATATTCACCCTCGGCTCCTATCACCTTTGCCCTTCTTTCCCTTTCTGCCTCTGCCTGTCTTGCAAGGGCCCTTTGCATCTCCTGCGGTAAATCCACATTTTTTACCTCTACATTTGCAACCTTAATACCCCATGGCTCTGTATGGGTATCCAGTATATCCTGAAGCCTGTCGTTAATCTTTTCCCTGTGGGATAAGAGTTCATCGAGTTCGGCCTGGCCTAAAACGCTTCTTAAAGTAGTTTGGGCAAGCTGGCTCGTGCCGTATAGATAGTTCTCTATCTCTACCACGGCCTTCAAAGCATCTACCACCCTGAAATAAACAACAGCGTTTACCTTAATGGACACATTGTCTTTTGTTATCACATCCTGAGGTGGCACATCGAGCACAACGGTTCTTAAACTTACCTTAACCATCCTGTCTATAATGGGTATGAGGATGATAAGTCCAGGGCCTTTTGGGCTACCCAGCACCCTTCCAAGCCTGAATATTACACCCCTTTCGTATTCATTTAAAATCTTAATAGCACTTGCGAGAAAAAAAACAATCAACACAATAATAAAAACAAACGGTATCATATTAACCTCCCTTTTTCTTTACTATTAGCGTAAGTCCATCGACCTTCTCTATCGTAACCATTTCTCCCATTTTTATGTGTTCACTGCTTTTTGCATTCCATAGCTCACCGTGGAGAAAAACCTTGCCCTTGCCGTCTATATCAGTCTTCGCCTCACCTACTTCACCTATTAATCCCTCAGACCCTGTCTTAACCTTTGATAGTTGCGCTTTAATTGCATATGATAACACACCAAAGAAAAATATACCAGTGAGTATGACAACGGTTAATATACTTTTCCAGGATATGGAAAGGGCTGTATAGGGTAAATCAATAAGCATTATAGAACCTATCACCAATGATATAATTCCTGCAAGACCTAAAACACCGTGACTTACGATTTTTAATTCAAGTATGAAAAAGACGATGCCGAGCAAGATAAGGAAAAATCCGGCATAGCTGATAGGTATGGTGGAAAACGCATATAAGGCAAGGATGATGGAGATACCGCCTATTACCCCGGGAAATATTGCCCCTGGACTGTAAATCTCGAATAAAATTCCATATAAGCCTATCATCATAAGAATGTATGCCACATTGGGGTCGCTTATATAAGATAAAAATCTATACTTGAAGGGCATTTCATACTGCACTCTTTTTTTGTCCTTTAATCTCAGGATTATTTTGCCTTTTTTTGTCTCCACCTCCTTTCCCTCTATACCTTCAATCAATCTATCTACATCCTCTGCAACAATATCTATGACATGTTTTTCAAGGGCATCTTTTGCCGTTATAGATGCACTCTCTCTGACTGCCTTTGCAGCCCATTCCACATTTCTGCCCCTTTTCATGGCAATGCTTTTCGCATAAGCCTCTGCATCCTTTACGACCTTTGACATCATCTCTTTATCCACCTTTTCTTTTCCAATTGAAACAGGATGCGCGGCACCAACATTTGTTCCTGGGGCCATAGCAGCAATATGGCCGGATAACATGATTATGCTTCCCGCAGATGCTGCCCTTGCGCCAGAGGGATATACGTAAACGATTACAGGGACACTGGAATCCATAATGGCCTTTACGATTTCTCTCATGGATGTATCGAGCCCACCTGGTGTATCTAAGAGTATTATCAGGGCTGAAGCAGGCTCTTTTTCACTCTTTTCAATAGACTCTTTAATAAAACCTGCAACAGGTGGATTTATGGCACCGCTTATTGTGATGATGTTTATATTTTCTCCATCTATGGTTTTTGATTTTTCATCAGACAGTGCTTTTGAATACAGATTAATCGCAAAGCATATGCCCAACAGCACCAAAGGCAAGGTCAATCTTATCTTAAAGGGATGTTTTTTCATTATTTTCTGAAAAACTTTTCTTTCAATCTCTTTTCCACAGGGGGTGGCACAAAATCCGATATGCAACCGCCGAAACATGCCACTTCTTTTATGGTTCTCGAGCTTATGAAAAAGTAATCCTTGCTTGTCATCATAAATATGGTGTCCATGTTATGGTTTAGGTTCCTGTTCATAGATGCCATCTGAAACTCGTATTCAAAGTCGCTCATGGCCCTGAGCCCCCTTATCACAAATCTTGCATTCACCTTCCTTACATAGTCAACGAGTAGACCGTCAAAGCTGTCTACTATTACATTTGGATTTCCATTTATGGATTCTATTATCATCTCTTTTCTCTCTTCCACGGTAAAAAGTGCATTTTTTTCTATATTATGGGCAACGGCAACTATAACCTTATCCACGAGTTCAAGTCCCCTTGAAAGTATGTCCAGATGCCCGTAAGTAATGGGATCAAAAGAACCAGGATAAACAGCAATCCTTTCATTCATGGTTTACTCCTTAATTGACTGACTTTTATTTATTATAGCAACCACTGTATCTCCATACCTTTTTTCTTTTATTATTTCCCAGCCTTTAGATAAATTGCTCTTCCAAGCCTCTCTTTTTGAACATTCTACCACAAAAATGCTGTCCATATTATAAATTATACCATTTTCCAGTGCCTTAAGGGTTTTTTCAATGTAACCCTTCTCGTAGGGAGGGTCCATGAAAAAGATATCGTAAACCTCATTTGTTTTATGCAAAAAAGATATTGCCTCAAACACGTCCATGTTTAAAACTCGACACATATCTTTTAGATGAAGGCCTTCGATGTTTCCTTCTATGTTTTTTGTAGCTTTTTTGTCTATATCCACAAAAGTGGCATGAACAACACCTCTACTTATTGCTTCAAAGGCAAGAATCCCGGAGCCTGAAAAAAAATCTATTATCTTTTTTCCCTTTATATCCCCCAACATATTAAATACAGATTCTCTGACTTTTGAAGCTGTATGCCTTGCCATGATGTCATCTTCCACCTTTATTAAGCTTCCTCTCATTGTGCCGCCTGTTATCCTTAACCTTTTCATGGCAAAACCAAGTTTAGCCATCAAACAAGAATTTGCCTGTCTCTCTAATGCGTTCCAAACCCATAACCTCATCGGCTGATAAATACAGTATCACCATATTTATATCGTTGTATCTTTTTTGCATTAAATCTATATAAAACTGTTGCATGGCCTTTCTTTTTTTATGAAACTCACAATCTCCGTCCTTTACCACGTGGTTTATAATAATGTTTTCAATGTATAAACTGTTTTCCTCAAACTCTTTTATGATTCTATCTGTAAGCTTTACCCCTAATGCCTCAGGTATGGTGACAATGATGTATTTCGTCTTCTTTTTGTCTCTTATGAACTGCACTATTTTTTCTGATAGCGATTCCCAGCTGCTAATAATTTCAAGTAGCGTCCTTTTTGACCCTTTCAATGTTACGGCACCCTTAATCTTCTCTAAGTAATCATACATGCTCATATAAAATCTTGTTGCCGCCTCCATGTGCTTTAAAAAAAGATGGGGTAGCTGCAACAATCTCAACGTATGACCTGCTGGGGCCGTATCCCATACCACAAGATCATACCTTTCATTTTCCACGAGCTCTATAATAAAGTTGAGCATGTATTCTTCTTCTATACCTGGTGCGGTTCCGATATAATCAACAAAATCGTAATCTACCTTTGCAAATGAAGAAATAACCTCATAGATTTCAGGGCCAAACCTCTCCTTCCACCTTTGAAGGACTATTTCCGATGATATTTCAAGACCGTAGAGCTCTAAGTCATCCAAAATCTTTGTTTCCCTATCTCCAATGGATACCTCAAAGATATCGGAAAGAGAGGGTGTAGGATCGCTGGATATTAATAAAACCCGTTTTCCCTCAGAGGCAAATTTTAACGCAATGGAAGATGCACAGGTCGTCTTTCCAACCCCACCCTTACCACCTACCATAAGGAGCTTGACTTCATTATCTGCAATGTTTATTAGTCCCATTATTTTAAAATTCTTTTATTATCTTAAGTTATTTTAAATTCTTAATGTTAAATATAGATTTAAATATATAACCATTTGATTCTATTAATTCTTTACCACCTTCAAGTCTATCGAGGACTGCTATTACGGCCCTTACCTTGTATCCTGCCTGCTGTGTAATTTCAATAGCCCTTAGGGAAGAGCCGCCTGTTGTCACCACATCTTCAAGTATCACCACATCCATACCGGGTCTTAAATTTTTTGCACCTTCTATCCACAGACTTCTTCCGTGAGTCTTAGGCTCCTTTCTTATAAAAAATCCGTATAGATTATCTCTATTTTTATAAGCGCACAGCACAACAGAACACACAAGAGGATCTGCCCCCACACTTACGCCACCCACTGCCTCTATACCCGGTATTTCCCTCACCATCTTATACATAATCTCGCCAACCAGGTTCATGCCTTCGGGATTTAATGTTGTCTCCCTTGCATCTATATAAAAAGAACTCTTTTTACCGCTTTTTAAGATAAATTCGCCTTCTTCATAAGAAAGTGTTTTTAATATCTCAAGCAACCTGACCTTTTCTTCCATTTTTTACCCCTAATCTTTAATGAAAATTCTAAAGTGTTCTACTTAAAATATTGCTCTATCGATTCGATTACCTTGAATATTTTTCCAGTTCTTTATTGAAATAGCCTATAATCTCCTCGTCAATAAGAAACAGGTTTATCTCCTTTAAACTCGTTTCTTTTGAATTTACAAATTTTACTATCTCTTCTGTAATAATCTCAGCACATTTATCCTTTGGGAATCCAAATATTCCAGCGCTTATTGCAGGGATTGAAATTGAATTAAAACCTTTTTCATCGGCAAGGGATAAGGTGCTTTTTATTGCACTTTTTAATTTTTTCTCCTCATCCCCTTCTCCCCACCTTGGTCCCACTGTATGGATTACATATCTTGCCTTTAAGCTTCCCCCTGATGTTATAACTGCAGAGCCTACAGGGCAAAACCCGATTCGATTGCTTTCATCCTGAATGATACTACCGCCTTTACGAACAATGGCACCTGCAACCCCTCCTCCGTGCTGGAGATATGAATTAGCAGCATTTACGATGGCATCCACATCACTTTCTGTTAAATCCCCTTTTATAATCCTTATGGTTGCATCTTTTATTGATATCTCTTTAATTTTTTCCATGCCCCTTACCTCTTCAGAATGGAAATTATAGATGTATTGTAATACAAAATCAACAAAATGGAAAAGAAAAAAGGCTTAAACATTTTGAAATTGACTTTTTTGTAAAAAATGATTAATTTTAATCAATGTTAAATACCAGCAACATAATTTTTCTTGTCCATAAAGATATAGCTTCTTTGCCTGGACCTACCTGTAATTTTCGAAAGCGAAAGAATTCCTGAATCTATTCATCTATTTACCTGTTTTAATATAAGGTTCTTTTAACAAACGATTTAAAGAGAGGTTGCAAATGGAAAGGATAATAAAAAAGGTTCTTATAGCAAATAGAGGGGTTCCTGCAGTAAGGATTATGCATACATGCAGGGATAGAAAGATTGCCACAACAGCAGTTTATAGCACCCCTGATAGACTTGCCCATCACGTTTATATGGCAGATACGGCAATCCATATAGGTGATGCACCGCCGGCAAAATCTTATCTTAATATGGAAAAGATCATTGATGCTGCTCATAAAAGTAAGGTAGATGCAATCCATCCTGGTTGGGGATTTTTATCTGAGAACCCTGATTTTGCCCAGGCCGTAATAGATAATGGTTTTATATGGATTGGTCCACCACCTCATATTATAAGGATGCTTGGAGATAAGATTCAGGCAAAGAAGATGGCCCAAAAGGCACACGTTCCAGTAATACCCGGCATATCTCCTGTAAATAGTGTGGAAGATATTAAAAAATGGATGAGAACAGAGGATGTCTCCTATCCAATTATTATAAAGGTAGTGGCCGGTGGTGGGGGTAAGGGCATGATAAGGGTTGATTCTGAGGCAGAGCTTATAAATGCCTTTAATCAAACCCAATCTGAGGCGCAAAAATCCTTTGGCGATAGCAGGATCATGGCTGAAAAATACGTATCCCATGGCCGTCACATTGAGGTTCAGATTGTAGGGGATGAGTTTGGAAACATAGTTCACCTATATGAAAGGGAATGCACACTCCAGAGAAGACATCAAAAAATAATAGAAGAGGCTCCATCACCATCTATTGATGATGATTTACGTCAGGAGATATGCTTTGCTGCTGTCCGTCTTATGAGGGAGGTGAAATACGTA
>CAZJOP010000023.1:8861-18564 GCA_964547695.1 uncultured Syntrophorhabdaceae bacterium | reverse complement strand
CCTAATACAGAACCCGGCTTATAGTCTACCCCTTTGTTTTTAAAATGTGCCCTAAACATCTCAGCCGGGCATTAAAAAGAAGAGATAAAACAAAGAAGTATAGGGTTTATTACAGCAAACCTATTGAAAAATTTAAACTATTGAAAAGGCTTTTTAAAATTATGTATTTTTAAACATACAAGTAATTTTTTTCACAAAATAGCCTCAAATTGTTGAATTAATTTTTATACTATGTTAAAAAAATTGCAAGAAGGTAGATGATGAACAGTTTTTTAGACAAATTGGAAATAAGATTAATGAGAGAAGATGATCTCGACGCCATTGTAGACATAGATACAAAGGTGTTAGGAGAATCAAGGCGTGATTACTGGGTCACAAAGATTATAAAACAGGCAGAGACAAGGCCTCCGGACGCATCCCTTGTAGCAGAGATAGACGGAAGGGTTGTTGGTTTTATCCTTGGAGAGGTGAGCGGCTGGGAATTTAAGGTTCCCAACAACATAGGATGGATTGATACCATAGGGATAGACCCCGACTATCAGAATAGAGGCATCGCAAAGGTACTTGCAAATACCCTTGTGGAAAATCTGAAAAGATACGGCGTTGACACGATCTACACCCTTGTAAACTGGAACGATTGGGATTTACTTCAGTTTTTCCATGCCATGGGCTTTACAAGGGGTGATATGATTAACCTCGTTTTAAAGGTATAACTCCCTTTAAAATTAGCCCTTAAAACTCAACCAACTATAATATTTATACTTTGCCATACTCTTTGTGACCCACTGTATAAGCTTAATTGAAATTTACCCTGTTTTTAGTTTGTTTTTTTTAACAGGTATGATATTTTCATTTTAAGAATGGGTTACTAAGTGTAAGCTGAGTTTGACAGCTTTATTTTGTTAGCCATGGGACTGAATTCAGATATTGAAAACTTACTGTTTTTAAAGTTAAGCCAACGATAAAAAAGACTTAAAAATAAACGGGTTAGAATAAAAGGGGTAGGAATATGAAAATTAAAATTTTATCTGTGCTTATCATAATATGCGTATTCTTTCACAGCAAGGTTTTTGCCTTATAATCAAATATAGTTGAGTCTGAAGGTTATGCCTGTATGGGTGAAGATAGAACCAAACGTCAGACAGAAGAGACAGGTCTTCAAGATGCAAAGAAAAAGGCAATCGAACAGGTGAGCACCTATATACAGTCTGAGACGCAGATAAAGGATTTTGAACTCCAGAAAGATATTGTCAATGCGTATGCCAATGGGAAAGTAAGGCTAATTGGATCTCATGGCAGATGGGATAACGAACCACCAAGAATAGGAGATTGTTATAAACTGAAGATAAAGGCAGAGGTAATCACCGATGAAGAGGATTTCTCAGGCAAAAGAATTTGATGACCCATTAGCATCACTTAAGGTTTCTGTCTGGGTAGATAAAAGGGAATACAAAAAGGAGAGAAGATTAAGGTATATATGAAAGGCAATAAGCCTTTTTATGCAAGGCTTTTATACAGGCAGACGGATGGAAGCCTTGTCCAGATTCTTCCTAATCCTTACAGAAAGGAGAACTACTTTCAAGGTGGGGTTGTATATGAAGTGCCTTCAGGACCAGACAATTTTGAGCTTAAGGTAACACCACCCTTTGGAGAAGAACATATCATCCTTTATGCAAGCACACAAGATTTAGGAGATATTGAGCTTGAAGTATCCGGTGGAGTATATACGGTAAAGACCTTATCAAAAGGCTTAGGAGATAGAATAAGGGGTATCAAGATTGTGGGTAAAAAGAAAACCCGCTACAGGTGAGTTTGTGGAAGAAAAAATAGAAGTGAAGAAAAAAAAAGAGATACCGATTATGGGATTTGAGGTAAGCCGTATTTTCAGTCTAAACATTGCAACCCATAAAAGTGCCCGATTTTCCTGTGGCAGCGAGGTGATATTGAAATAAGGTTGGCGGAGGATATTAAGTGAAAAAACTACTCATTATTCTGTTACTTATTTTTCCGGCAATTGTCGTTGCCCAGCCAAAAAGTGAGGCAGAAAGGCTCTGGGAATTAGGAGAAAAGGCATATAATGAGGGGAGATATAAAGAGGCAATTACTTTTTATGAAAAGTCATTGTCTTTATGCGCTGGAGATAATGAATGCATTGCCGCAAACCTTAATGGTGTAGGCACTTCATATGAGGCATTGGGAGATGACCTCAAAGCACTACCATATTATGAAAGGGTATTAAGTGCATCCCGAAAGGCTAACAATAAAGATATTCTTGCAACAGCACTTTTCAATGTTGGAGCAGTTTATTATCGACAGGCAGTAGATTATGAAAAGGCATATACCTACCTTGATGAATCGGCAAGATATTTTAGAGAACTGAATGATAAGAATAGTCTTAGTGTTGTTTTGCATTATTTAGGAAAGGTTTCATCCTTGCTGGGAAGATATAAAAAAGCCCTTCAGAGCTTTAATGAAGCATTGAAAATCGTCAGAGAACAGGGTAATGAGCAGGCAGTTGGGGCTAATCTTGCAAATATCGGCAGGGTGTATTCAAGGCTTGGGCAGTATGAAAAAGCCATTTCATTTTATGATGATGCAGTAAGGATTGCAGGGCAGGCAAAGGACAACGAAGGCATGTCTGTAATATTAAGAGACTTAGGAGATGCCTATATAGTGCTTTACAAATCAGATAAAGCCCTTTCGTATTATCTGGAGGCATTAGAAATTCAGAAGAACAATTTTCAAGGAGAACTGCCAATCACATATAACAATCTTGGGGCATTTTATTCTGATTTAAATCAGTACGAAAAGGCCCTCTCAAGCTACGAACAGGCACTTAAAATGGCAAGAGAACAGAATGACAAACCAACAATGGCAACCACATTAAATAACATAGGGCATGTTTATGCAAGACTCGGGAGGTCGGATAAGGCCATATCTTTTTACCAGCAATCTCTTGAACTCGAAAGGACATTAAAAAGACAGGCTTCACTTAGCTATGTTTTGAATAATATGGGGATGGAATACTTTAGACTTGAGAAGTACGATGATGCCCTTAAATATCTTCAAGATGCCTTTGAAATAGATAGAAAGCTAAATAACCCTCATCTTATGGAATTAAGGCTTAATAACATCGGAGCAGTTTATCTAAAGCAGGGAAGGCTGAAAGAGGCAGAGCGGATATTTCTTGAAAGAAAAAGGCTTGAAGAAAGAATCAAACCGAACAGATTGCTCCACCCTGGATTAATAGAAGTGTATATTCTTACAGGCAGATACGATGAGGCGTTAAGACTTGCAAGCGAGATTCCACCTTCATGGAGGGATAATCCAAACAGGCACTTTGATTATTACACCCAGGTGGGGCTGGCATTGAAAGGTAAGAAAGCTTTGCAGGAATCAATAATCAATCTGATGAATGCCATAAACATAGTGGAAGACATGAGGCAGTCCATAACTGATAAAGGACAATTTTTTACAGGTGGTGGATATTACGGAAGAATTGTTCCGTATAAGGCTATAATATCAGTTTTTTATGAGGTGGTAGAGAAAGGCTATAATCCCGCAGCCGGTGGCAGAATAAGATATAAAACCCCATTTTTCCATATTGCCCAAGACCCGGCTTCTTCTGCCTTTTATTTTTCCGAACTTACAAAGGCACGCACACTCCTTGAGGCAATGGCAGGGGCGAAAAAAAAGACTGGATATACAGAGATTCCTGTGGATTTGAAAGAGAGGGAAACCCGTCTTCTTCAAGAACTCTCCCGTACTGATAGCAGATGGGAGGCTGCATTAAAAAAAGGTGAGCAGGCTGTAAAAGAGCTCGACAGAGAAAGAGGGCGCATTAAAAAACAGCTTGATGAATTAATAGAAGTGCTCAGAAGGAATTATCCAAGATATGCAGCACTTTACTATCCACTTCCAGTTAAAGCAGAAGAGCTGCCATTGAAGGAGAATGAGGTTTTGTTTGAATATGCCATAGCCGATGATGCCACATATTTATTCGTGATCAGAAAAGGTGGTGTAAAAAGGCTTATTAAAATCCCTTTAACAAGGCAGTCCATTGAAGATTCAGTAAAGTCTTTCATTGAGCCGATGAATACGAGAAATCCATCGAGATTTTCAGTGGGTATGGTAAAAACAATATATGAAATACTCCTTTCAGAGGCATTGAAAGAGGTAAAAGAAAATGAAAGGATAATCATCGTGCCTGACGGAATCCTGGGGCTGCTTCCCTTTGAAGCACTCGTTATTAAAGAAGGAAGAGATTTTAAAGACAGCATATATGTGGCAGACAGATTCACCATCACCTATTATCAATCGGCAACCATTTTGGCACTCCAGAGGGTTCTAAAAGAAGAAAAGCCGGAAAAGCCTCTTTTTGCCCTTGGCAATCCTGTTTACAGCAGTGATGATCCAAGATACATTGCATGGAAGCAGGGAAGAAAGGTTGTGCAATTTGCAAATCTCCATGAGCATGCCTTTAGAGGCCTTGCAATAAAAGCAAAATGGGGTGCTGTAACAGATGAAGAAAGGCAAAACAGGATAGTGTTTCCACTGCTTCCTGAGACAGAAGATGAAGTAATGGAGATTGCAAAGATTATGGGGGTAAAGGTAGAACCACCCCAGGTTTTGCTTTCTGTGATGGCAAATGAGACAAATCTTAAAAATGCAGGGCTTGAAAAATACAGATACATTCACCTTGCAACCCATGCCTCCCTTCCCGGGATGGTTCAGGGAATAAATGAGCCATTTATTTTGCTGTCCCAGGTTGAAAATAAAGGGGATGATGGATTTTTAACTTTAAGCGAAGTAGCAGGTATGAAATTAAATGCCCACATGGTTGTTTTATCCGCCTGTGTTACAGGGGTTGGAAAAGAGGTTGAAGGAGAGGGGGTTGTAAATTTTGCAGGGCATTTCAGCAGGCAGTGGCAATGGCAGTAATTGTAAGTCTTTGGGAGGTGGCATCAGAGCCTGCGGTAGATTATATGAAGACTCTGTATAGGCATCTCAAATCAGCTAAAAACATAGCAGAGGCAATGAAGCTAACAAGGGGTGAGATGAAGGCAAAATATCCCAACCCATTCTACTGGGCAGTTTTCATATTGCATGGCGAAGGGTAAATGAATGAAACTGGGGCTGGAAGATTAAACTGTGAGATCATATTAAAATTATGGGTGTTATAGATTAATAAACCATAACGAACTTATATGTTTTTATTGCAATAAAAGATGTTAAATGGAAAGGAGTCTAATATATGAAAGGATTACTACCAGGTTATAAAACATGTTTCTTTTGTGGGCCTGCAACAGGCGGGCTTGGCCTTGAAATGCAATGTGCTGATGGTGCGGTATTCTGCCAATTTACTGCAAATCAAAGATTTGAGGGATACAATGGTATGATGCACGGCGGTATCGTGGCAGGTATACTCGATGAGGTGATGTGGTGGGCACTTTTTGTAGAAACAAAGATCATTGCTGCCACAACAAAAATGGAGATAGAATACAAAAGACCTGTTATAAGTAAAGAAACCTATCGAGCAAGGGGGCAGGTGCTCCGTCTAATCCATAATACCTATCATGTTTCAGGAATAATAGAGACTCCATCGGGACAGCTGTGCGCAAGGGCAAACGGTTATTTTAGAAGATTAAAAAGGTATACCATGGAAGATATTATGAAACATCTCGATTTCAGGGGAGTCCCCGAGGAGATACGTTCGTTTTTTCAATTACCTTAAAAAGGGTGTTTTTTAATTATTCCGTTGGGCCATGATGTAATAAAAGCCTGTCTCATCGATAAAGTTATAAATATTTAGCCCTGCCATGGAGAATAGGCCCTTCATCGTGTCTTCGTCAGGTAGGTAATCGTGCATAACCGCATCATACTGGGCATGGTGCATATTTAAGTCCTTTGAAGAATCAAAATGGCTTACAATAAAATAACCACCCTTTTTTAAGGTCCTTACCATTGATAAAAGGGCATTTTTCTTATCATGAAAGTGGGGAAAACAGGAAAAACATATAATCCCATGGAACATGCCTTCTTTAAAAGGTGTGTTTTCAGCCTCTGCAAGAATAAATCTTACATTTTTTTCTCTATGGAGCCTCAGATTGATGTGAAGCATTTCGTAGGCATAATCCATTTCGTATAGCATGCCTTTATCTTTTATGCGATCTAAAATAAAAGGTACAAGGATACCTGTGCCACAGCCCACATCGAGCACGCTGTCCCCTTCCTTTAAAGGCAAAAGATTAAAGAGTCTTTCGAAACTTTCTCTATGCTTAACATATTGACCTGTTGTAGTATCCTTATACCACATATCATCCCATTTTTGGGCGTGAGTTTCAAAAAAATCCTTTCTTTTTTTGTAGATTTCATAATCCATCATGTGTGTTAAACCCCTTTTATGTATTTTTTCTTTGGTGAAAATATATATGAAAGTGCAAATATTAACGTAGAGACAAGCACTATCGATGCCCCTGAAGGGATATCGAAGACATAAGAGAGGATTAAGCCAGTTAAACAGGATATCACCCCTGATGTAGCGGCAATAAGAAAAAAGAGCTTAAGATTGTAAGTGAGCTGTAGAGCTACGGCACCTGGCTGAACAAGGAGGGCAAATATGAGCAGTCCCCCAACTGTGCTTAAATTTGATGAAACTACCGTACCCGCCAGAAATAAAAGGGTGTAGTAGATGGCCTTTTCCGGGATACCGCTTAGATATGCAAGGCGTCTACTAAAAACAATGAGCCTGATTTCTTTAAAGAACAAAACTACAAATAATATTACGCAGATGGTGGTGGCTGAGAGTATTATGATATCTGTTCCCGAAAGGGTTAAAAGACTTCCCCATATGAGGTTTAAGGCTAAAGCCCTTGTCTTTGAAATAATTCCCATACCGAGAAAGGCAACGCCCATGAGAAAGGAAAAGATGATCCCCAGCATGTTCTCTATGGCGATATCTGTGCGGTCCGATAAAGGACCCAAAGTGCCTGCCACAATAAGACACATTAATAGGGCTGAGAAAAAAGGATTTAGACCCATTATGACCCCGAGCACAGCCCCGGCAAAGGCAGCATGGGACATGGAGACGCCAATTAACGGCATTTTCATAAGTACCACAAAGACGGATAAAAAGGAACAGCTTATCCCGCACAAGATAGAGGCAATTATAGCCCTTTGAATTGGTAAATATGTAAGGCTTTCCATAATCTCACCCATCATAAGAAATAAACCTTTTTCCGTTGTGTTTGAATGTTTCAAGACCTACCTCAAATATTTGAGAAAGCCTTCCCCCTGATAGGGCATCGTTTATATTACCATCAAAGACTATTTTACCCCGACTTAGTAGAATCGACCTTTCCATTGATTGTGGTAAAAGGTTAAAATCATGGGTGACAAGTAAAATCGTTATTTTTTCTTTTTTGTATATCTCTGTAACGAGATCAAAAAAGTCTTTTTGAACCGCTATATCAAGGCTTGATGTGGGTTCATCGAGCAATAATATATCCGGTTTCTGCATCAATGTTCTTGCCAGCAGCACCTTTTGACGCTCTCCCCCTGATAATGTTCCCACTGGTTTTTCTGTTAGATGACTTATCCTTAAAGTCTCCATTATATCGTATGCCTCGGGTAGATAGTCTTTGTCAGAGAAGTGAAACAAATTGGAGCGACCTATGGCACCTGTCAAGACGACCTCCAGCACATTTATGGGAAACCTTCTTTCGATTTCAAATAGCTGTGGCACAAATCCTATTTTTAATCTTTTTTTTCTATCCCTCCTTGACGATTCTTTCTCTCCAAAGAGCCTCAGAGTTCCTTCAAACCTCTCGAGACCTGCAATAACGTTAAGTAGCGTGGACTTACCTGCGCCGTTAGGCCCTATTATACCTACAAACTCGTTTTTCAGGATTGATAGATTTATCTTATCGAGGATTACTGTATTGCCTTTTTTAACAGACACGTCTTTTAGTTCGATTATGGGTATGTAATTCATTGTCTTTTTAATGCATTCAATATAGTTAACACATTTTCTTTCAATGTCTCAATGTATCCCTTTTCAGAGGGAAAATTGGTCAGTATCACATGGGGAATTTTCAAAGCCTCTGCTATGGATTTGCCCACCTCAGGCCCTGACTGAAGATTATCCACCACACAGACTACGCCCTCTGTCTTTCCAGTTTTTGTTAATCTTATAATATCTTTTGTGCTTAGAGATTCCTGCCTGCCATATTGGGCAACCACTATAAAACCCATCCATTCAAGGGGCTCTTTCTGCATGGATGAGGCAATTACCTTTTTACCCGGTAGGCTATTGTCCTCGATTAGCCTTTTAAGATTGCCAATAGCCACCTTAAGCCGTTTTAACTCTTCAGCTTTTAATTTTTCTATTGTAGGCGCGTCTTTTTGAAAATGGTTCTTAAGCATCTCGCCCACCTCATTTAGCCCTTTTTCATAATAGTCTGGGGACATCCAGTTATGGCACCTTGAATCTACAAACAATCTTTTTTTATCCTTAAAGGCACTATCGTTTAAAAAAGGCATGCCTTTGAAGGACACAATGAGATGGGAATGTTTTATCTTTTCTATGTCTTTGATCTTTATATCATAGTGGCCCGGGCATTGGTCGGGTGGTAAAATTGCCTCTACAGAATATCCTTCTTTTGGCAGTAGCGATGAAATCATGCCGGCAAGAAGTGTATCCGATGTAATAACTATTTGCTTCTTTTCTGATGCTAATCCATTTTGATGGGTGTATAAAATTATCCCGATGGATGATAAAAATACGAGAAAGAATAATAATATTTTTTTCATGGATGTCCTCTTTATATTTATCTGAACTTCACGCTAATTCCGGCAAGAACAGTTGTACCAGGCATGGGATAACCCTTTGCATATTCATATCTTTTGTTAAGGATGTTGTTTATAACGAGATAAAGTTCAGAATCGCTTATATGCATGTTTTTATAGTCAAACATATAGCCCATTCTTGCATTTACTGTGGTGATATCCCTCAGTTTGTCCTTTGCAGTAATGTTAGGGACATTAAACGTGTTGCTTCTTGCAAATGTGCCCTGATACACATCCCTTATATGTTGCATATCCATATAAATCCTGTATTTTTTTAAAAATGTCCACTTAAAACCGGTCTGGAATTGAAATCCCGGGGTGTAAGGTAAATTATCGCTTTTCTGCCCGTTTCCACCTTTTGCCTCTGATTGCATCCACGTGCCAGCAGAAAACACCTCAAGGTTTTTAAAAGGGGTAAATACACATGTAATCTCAAGACCTTTTATTTCATAATAACCTATGGGGTCGTTAAACTGGGCAGGGATAGTGGCCCCAAACATATAGGTAAGAAATCTATCCTTTCCAAAGTCTCTGAAAACTGTGGCCCCCATAGAGGCCTTGTTAGGTATGGTATGTTTAATGCCTGCCTCATAGTGGTCTACGACCTCTGGCTTTATCTGTCTCCAGTACTGCCTTGCATTGTTTATGGTTGTGCCTTCTAAGACAAAGTTCATAAGGGCAACCGGTGTGGGATAGTTCACGCCTCTTGCATAATTTATATTAAGGCTTGTATTTACATATCCAAAGATTAGGCCTGCCTGAAATGCATCCTTATCCTTGAACTGATTGTGGTTGTAATATCTTGCGCCTACTGAGGGGATTACAAAAAGGCCTTCTTTATTTCCTATTAAATGGC
>CAZJOP010000023.1:0-8851 GCA_964547695.1 uncultured Syntrophorhabdaceae bacterium | reverse complement strand
GGAAAATCCCATACCCTCCTTGCCCTGCCACCGTTAATACCAGGCACAGCAGCACCGGTATATGTGCGCTGGATGTTTTTTAATGTGGTCATGTCTAAATCTATGCCCAAAACAATCTCTGTGGCCTTCCAGGATTGAAATATTTCCTTGCCCCTTATGCCATATAGCATTATCTCCTGTTTGGACTTTAGTCCACCTGTGCCACCTCCATAGCGTGTGCCGTTTGTTAATTCCTGCAGAAGGTAAAAATTGGTTCTATCAAGGTATGCCTTTACGAATCCTTTTTTGTCTTCAAATTTATTGTTCAGTGTCAGGGTTGTAAAAAATGATTCTGTTTCATAACGCTCTGCCTGGGGCCAGTTAATACCGTTTGTGGCGGTAGGGGCTTTAATGGGCATGGGCGCATCTGTTGCTGCCTCTACATAGTTTGCAAGAAATCTCAAATTCCAATCCCTGTTTAATTGACAACCTGTATTAAAATAATAGTTTTGCTGGGATGCGTCCGAATCGGGTCTATGGCCACCTGTATAAAAAAGGCTCTGTGCCCCATAGACATCAAATCTTTTGTCCTTAAAACCTATTGATAGACTTTCATTTATCGTCTCGTAACTGCCTCCGTTTATGTTTACTTCAGCCTCCTTTCCTTCCTTTTTTGTATATTTTGGAAGTATGTTCACCATGGCATAGGCATTTCCAAATACAGAGGGTTGAGGGCTTTTGTAAACCTCTATACTGTCAATGGTAGATACAGAAATGCTATCACCTAAAACCTGGCCGAATATTGCACCAAAGCGGGGCGCACCGTCAAAGAGTATTATAATATCTGAGCCTGGATGGCTTGAACCCCTGCCTCTTATGTATAAACTGTGGCTTGTCTGGGAACCGGCAAGGTTTTTTGTCTGAATCATTACACCCGGTACATCCCTGAGGGTGGATTGAAAATCAAGGGGAGATTGCTCGTTTATCTGCTCTGATGTTATCACATTGTATTGTGTGGCATATGGTGTATCTATAGGTTCAACTGGGGTAATTTCTGCCTTTTCTTTTTTGTATTTTTTGGCAGTAATTACTATATCTGAGAGCTCCACCTTTTTTGCTTCCTGTGCATAACAATTACTAAAAAACGTGATTGAAAGAAAAGTTAAAATAGAAACTAATGCATGTGGCTTTTTCATCATCCCTCCTGTGTTACTTTTTTTAATTTTGTGTTACCAGTATATAAAAAAATAAAATCACACAATATCTTTGCCCGTGCTTGACATGCTTAAGTTTCCGTGTTTAACCCCTTTTATTGCCTTAAGTTTATCGGCAAGCTGCCTTACTTCATTTGGGTTTCCCCTTACTGCAATGATTTCGAGACAATTGTCGTGGTCTAAATGGATGTGCTGGGTGGATATTATGAGCCTCTGATAGTTATGCTGTATATCCGTAATTTTGTATAAGAGGTCTTTTCTATGATGGTCGTATATTAACACAATGGCACCTGCCACATCGTCCCCTTCAATCCATTCCCTTTTTACAAATTCCTCTCTTATGAGGTCCCTTATGGCCTCAGAACGGTTTGAATAGTTTCTTTCTTTAATGAGTTTGTCAAACCTTTCAAGAATTTCTCTGTCGAGGGATACACCAAACCTTACAATCCCAGCCATGTCAAGCCCTTTGTAGCACTTTTTTGAAAAAAGTATCATCAAAGCACAATAGCTGTCAAACAAAAAAATTCAATAAATAATCAGGGCAATAGTTTTAGAGGAGATTACTTTCCCATGAGATATTCGTGGATGGAGCGGGCCGCCTTTCTGCCTGCACCCATAGCCAGGATTACCGTTGCTGCCCCTGTTACGATATCCCCTCCTGCCCAAACCCTGTCCCTGGTAGTTTTACCGGTTTCAAAATCAGCGACGAGGGTGCCATGTCTTGTTGTTTCAAGGCCCGGGGTTGTGGACGGCACAAGGGGATTGGGGCTGTTTCCAATGGCACATACAACGGCATCTGCGGGAATTATAAAGTTTGAATTGGGAATCTCAACGGGCCTTCTTCTGCCAGAGGCATCCGGTTCACCCAATTCCATTTTTATGCACTCTATCTCTTTTATCCAGCCGTTTTCATCACCAATATATCTTACAGGCAGTGTAAGCATGTTGAAGATCACGCCCTCTTCCTCTGCATTTTCACTTTCTTCAAGTCTTGCAGGGAGTTCCGCATGAGATCGTCTATAGATGATCCTTACCTCCTTGGCACCCATTCTAAGGGCAGTTCTTGCGGCATCCATGGCCACGTTGCCACCACCCACCACAGCCACCTTTACATGTTTTCTTACAGGCGTTGATGATGCAGGAAATTTGTATCCCTGCATGAGATTCATCCTTGTAAGGTATTCGTTTGCCGAATACACCCCATTTAAATTCTCACCAGGTATATTCATAAACCAGGGAAGGCCTGCGCCGGTCCCTATAAAGACTGCATCGAACTCTTCGAGGAGTTCATCAACAGAGCGGGTTTTACCCACTACAAAGTCTGTGATGATATTAACACCGAGCATCTTTATGTATTCCACTTCCCTTGCCACGATTGCTTTAGGAAGCCTGAATTCAGGTATGCCGTAAGTTAACACACCCCCCGGTCTGTGAAGTGCCTCAAAAATTGTCACTTCATGGCCTAATAGAATAAGGTCCCCTGCAACGGTAATGCCAGCAGGGCCTGAGCCTACAACCGCTACCTTTTTTCCTGTAGGTTTTGCCTTTTTCGGCACATCAATTTTACCCTGGGCTGCCTCCCAATCTGCAAGGAATCGCTCTAATCTTCCTATAGCTATCTCTCCCTTTTTGCCTGCAAGGATACATTTCGATTCACACTGGGTCTCCTGGGGACAGACCCTTCCGCATACTGCAGGCAGGCAGTTCTTTTCCTTTATCTTTTTAATGCCTGCAGAAAAATCCCCTTTTACTATGCAGGCTATAAAATCAGGTATGTCTATCTCAACAGGACAGCCTGTCTTACACCTCGGTTTTTTACACTGCAAACACCTTTTTGCCTCTTTAATGGCAAGCTCTTCTGTGTATCCAAGGGCAACTTCGTTGAAGTTATGCCTTCTAATCTCAGGGGGTTGTTTGGGCATGTCTGTGCGGTCTAAATCTATCTTGGAGGTTTTTTCCATCTTTTCTTCGCTCATACCTGACACTTCCCTTCTCTATGTAATATAGGTTTTGGTTCACTATGCCTGAAAAACAGCGTCTCCTCTTCCACATATGCCTTTCTCCTTGCCAGAAACTCTTTCCAGTCCACCTCATGACCATTGAATTCAGGGCCGTCAACACAGGCAAATTTCATCTTCCCTGCCACTGTGACACGGCACACACCACACATGCCAGTTCCGTCAATCATGATGGGGTTTAAATTTACAATGGTAGGTATATTGAGCTCTTTTGTAATATTGGATGTTTGTGCCATAAGATATGTGCAACCATTTACAATTATTATATCTGGAGGCTGAGAAAGGCTGTGGATTACATCTAAAAGCCTCTTTACATGTCCTTTGTAACCGGAGCTACCGTCACGGGTTATGGTAAAGATTTTTTCAGACAACCCCACGAATCTGTCAAGCCAGTATATAAGATAGGAACTTCTTGCCTCGATGGTGGTGAATATCCTGTTGCCTTCTTTTTTCAATGCCCTTGCCACAGGGAATATACTTCCAATACCATAACAGCCTGCAACGCACATGACGGTGCCGTAGTGTTTGATTTCTGTGGCATTGCCCAATGGTCCCACACAGGTAGCCACATAATCACCTGCTTTTAATGAAGCAAGCCTTGAGGTGGAGGCGCCGACCTCCATGAAAATTATGGTGATGCTACCTGTATCCTGATCCCAATCAGCAACGGATAAGGGGATCCTCTCACCATCTTCATCAGGTCTTACTATTACAAACTGTCCGGGTTTTACCTTTTTTGCAATATCAGGTGCCTCAATTTTAATAAGGTGCATATTGGGCACAATCATGCTCAGTTCTAAAATCTTATTCATCTGTACTCCTTTCAATGACCTTCATACCTGAAACAACATCTGAAAGGGCTATGCCTCTGAAAACTGCCCTTTTTGCCTCAGGCACAGGGATGAATCTGCCTGTTTTTTTACTGCCCATAGTGCTAATCATTAAAAATTCGAGCCTGTCTTTTATTTTAGGAAACCCCTTTATTACCTTTTTGATTTCTCCGTGTATGGATGGTATGTCTTTACATTTAAACCTTCCCTTTTTTAACCTTTCTCCTATGGCACCTATAATCCACCAATCCGGTTTTGATTCCATATGGGGCTCTATTACCTTTTTAACCCTTAAGACACTGTCTTCTGTATTTATAAATGTTCCCTCTGTTTCAGGAAACAGGGCAGAAGGCAAGATGAGGTCAGGTCTTTTTTCAAACGATGCCGGTATTGCATTCTGGTAAATAAGAAAGTCACATTCAGGTAGCTTTATATGAGGGGCATCCCCGATGATGTAAATGAGTCGCCTTTTTTTATTTAAATCAAAGTTTAAAATACTGGCCTTTACTGTTTTAACCTTTTCTGCCACCCGGCCTTTTAGTATATCCCCGGGCATCACATGGGGAAGACCGCCTAACATTACTGTGCCTTTTAGATTGGTAAAGGGGCTGGCAACGATTATCTTCCACGCACCTTTTTGTATAACCTCTTCCAGTTTTTCAAAAAGTCTTGACCTTTCAGGATGGTTTAGTATTTCCTGACCTAATATGATCAATCTATCTTTTGCCTTTGATAAAGACCTTTTTATTCCATCTAAATCTAAATCAAAGTGCTGGACCTTTTCTTTTAATGTTTTTTTCACTGCCCCATGTTTTTCTTTTGCGCCATCGCTTGATGTAAGCATCTCAATTACATCATACCAGGTCTTTTTTTCTATTTGAAAGGATGAATTCGCCCATAAATCGAGATTTGATTCTCTATCCCTTAATGTTACAAGATATGTCCCTTTTTTTGCAGCCTCTTTGACCCTGATGCCGATGGGTGAATATCCATAGGTTGAATCAAAGCCGATTGTGAAAATAAACTCTGCCTCTTCTATGGTATTTAAGGGCCTGGATGCCACACACAGATTCCAGTAAGTGGGAAAATCATTGTTTAGATACAAAAGGGGTGCAGGGACTATATGCTGCGAGCCTATAATGTCTCTTATAAATTTCTGGGCACAATAGATATCTTCGTTTAATAGTTGGGCAGAAATAATCATAAGTATTTCATCGGGTTTTACACCTTTTATCTTTTCTGCAGCCATTTCTATGGCCCTTTCCCAGGTTATGTTGTTGTAGCCAACAGGGGTCATCTCCATGGGTGTGCCGTATCTTATTGGGCTGTGGACGTATTCTGTGATGCAGAACCGTCCTTTTACGCATATAAGGCCTTTATCAAGGGGTGAATCGTAGTCAGGGAGGCTGTCTACTATGGAGTCATTTTTAGCCTGGATAACCAATTTGCAGCCTATGGAACAGAAATTACAGACCGTCTCTTTTTCCTTATCGGGTTTACCGTACCATTTTCCTGTTTTTACACTCAATGTCCCTGTGGGACACACATTTACACAGGCACCGCAAAACTCGCATCCCCCTTCGAGATGAGTTCTATCAAAGGCAGGGCCTATGGTTGTCTGCTGGCCCCTCTGTTTGAAGCTCAGTGTTCCGTTTAGCCTTATATCATTGCAAACCCTTATACACCTGCCACATAATATGCAGAGATTATAGTCTCTATCGTAAAATGGGTCGTATTTTTCCACAGGAAAATTTCTATAATACACAGGATACGATGTCTCTGTAAGGCCTATTTTTTCTACAATGGTCTGGATTTCACACCTGTGGTCATTGGGGCAGTATCGACATCCTGTTGTATAACCCACCTTTCTTATGGTGCCCTGAAAATTAATGCATTCTTCTTTATCGGTGCAAAAAAGGCAGCTTGCCGGGTGTTCACTTAAAAGTAGTTTTAATACTTCTTGCCTTAAATTTCTTAACTCCTGTGTCTCTGTCCTTATGACCATGCCCTCCTCGACAGGTGTGGTGCACGAGGTGGGAAAGCCTCTTATGCCGTCAACCTCAACGATACATAAACGGCACGCACCGTAAGATGGAAGGTGTTCTAAGGCACAAAGGGATGGGATATAGATATTATTTGCCTTTGCGGCCTGAAGGATGGTTAACCCGGATTTTACCTGGAGTTTTTTGTTGTCGATTGTTATAGTTACTGTGTTTTGTTTTGTCATGTTCTTCTCTCCGCAGTGCGAATTACTATTGCATCACCGGCAATAGCATCGAATCGGCATATCTCGTAGCAGGAGCGGCACTTTATGCATTTAGTAGGATCGAGGTTGTGAGGCTCTGATCGTGGACCTGATATGGCGCCTGTTGGACATACCCTTACACAGGATTGACAGCCTGTGCACTTTTCCTTTATCACCCTGTATTCAATCAAGCTTTTGCACACAACGGCACGGCAACGGCCTTCTTTTATGTGCTCCAGATACTCATTTCTGAAATACCTCAAGGTCGTCAAGACAGGATTGGGTGCAGTCTGACCGAGCCCGCACAGGGCACCCTTTTTTATCGTGTCCCCGAGATTCCTCAGGGTCATTAAATCTTCCGGCACCCCCTCTCCTTTTGTTATCCTGTCCAAGATCTCTACCATATGTCTTGTGCCTACCCTGCATGGGATACATTTGCCGCAGGATTCCTTCTGGGTGAAATCGAGAAAATACTTTGCCACATCCACCACACAGGTGTCTTCGTCCATGACAATTAATCCACCGGAACCCATGATAGAACCTGCAGCTGATAAGGATTCGTAATCGACGGGCAAATCGAGAAATTCTTCGGATAGACATCCACCTGATGGGCCACCGGTCTGAATGGCCTTAAAATTCTTCTGCACCCCTCCACCTATGTCGAATATTATCTCCCTTAAGGTGGTACCTAACTGAACCTCTATGAGCCCTGACCTTCTTACCTTCCCTACAAGGGAGAAGGTCTTTGTGCCTCTATTTCCTTCCTTCCCGAACCTATTGTACCATTCTGCACCGTTTCTTAAGATATTGGGCAATGTCCCCAGTGTCTCCACATTATTTATAATTGTGGGGCAACCAAAGAGTCCTGAAATGGCAGGGAAAGGTGGTCTTGAACGGGGCATACCCCTTTTGCCTTCAATGGAGGCAATAAGCGCTGTCTCTTCACCGCATACAAAGGCACCTGCCCCTTCTTTAATCTTTATATCAAAACTGAATTTAGACCCTAAAATGTTTTTGCCTAAAAGACCGTACTGTCTCATCTGGGATATGGCCTTTTTAAGCCTTTCTATGGCAAGGGGATATTCTGCCCTTATATACACTATGCCTGTATTTGCCCCTATTGCATAGCCTGCAATGAGCATGCCTTCAAGCACAGCATGGGGGTCTGATTCAATAAGGGACCTGTTCATAAATGCACCGGGGTCTCCCTCATCGGCGTTACATATGAGGTATTTCTGTTCGCCTGGTGCATTTCTGCATACAGTCCATTTTTTGTAAGTAGGAAATCCAGCACCACCTCTGCCTCTCAGTCCTGCCTGTCGCACTATGCCTATTACATCTTCAGGGGTCTTTTGCAGGGCATTTATAAAACCCTGATAACCGTCTGCGGCGAGATAGTGGTCGATCTCTTCAGGGTTTATAATCCCGCAATTTCTGAGCACTATCCTTACCTGGGGTTTTAGCATGGGATGTTCGAACAGGGGGGGTATGTCCATGAAGGTGTGTTTACTGAAGTTCCCTATTGCTGCTCTTGTATAGGGTATACCTTCCAATAGATGGGATTTCAATATACTGGAAAGCACCTTTACATTCACATTTGAATAACTTATGCGCGGTTGCCCCGGCATCTTTATATCCACAAGGGGTTCAAGATAGCAGGGACCAATGCAGCCTACCTGCAAAATCTCTGCATCTGTATTGTGTTCTTTTATAAATCTTTCTATCTCTAAGATGAGTTCAAGGGCACCTGCAGCACGTCCACAGGAGGCTGTCCCTACAAAGATGATGGGGATCTTGTTGTCCTCTAATTCCTTCCATTTCCTTTTTGCCAATGATATCTTCTTTTTTAACTTATTCATAGCTTTTCAATAGCTCCGATAATTTTGTTACAGTCATACGACTGTAAATGTCTTTGTCTATCTGAACCACAGGAGACAACGCACAGCATCCGAGGCAGGCCACACGGTCTAAATCAAAGCGTCTATCTGAAGTCGTCTCACCACACTTAATATCCAGTTCCCTCTCTAACATCTCAAGGAGTGTTGCCCCACCCCTGACATGACATGCTGTGCCGAGACATACCTTAATGGAATGTCTGCCAGGGGGTGTAAAGCGGAACTGGGCATAAAAAGATGAAACACCGTAAATCTGATTTTCAGTAATCCTTAGGTAGCGGGAGATCTTTTTTACAGCCTCGGGTGAGACGTATCCGAACTGTCTCTGGATATCCTGAAGTATAGGTATTAATTGATCCTGACTCCTTCCATACCTTTCAAAGATTGATTCAATGGCATCTGACATATGTTTTTCTCCTGACACGTAAAAATTAAACAGTGTTAATGCAATTCATGGCTTCAAATAGGCTTTGGTTTCATAATCTGGGGTTTTATGGGCGTTGTAGTTAATGTCTTGAGTGTTAAAAAGATTGGTTTATCCATCATAACCCCCCACATATCCCATTTTCTATTAAATTGAAATTTTTCTGTCAAGAAAAAAATTTTGACACCATCGTAATAACTTGACTAATAATTTTCACAAAGATAGAATTTTATAAAAGTGAAACTG
>CAZJOP010000022.1:0-18862 GCA_964547695.1 uncultured Syntrophorhabdaceae bacterium | reverse complement strand
TCTTCAATATTTCCCATTTACCCAAAGGAATTTCGTAAAAATCCCTATCTAAATCTATACCCAATACCTCGCCCCTGGGGTATCTCACAGCTACAGGTTTTCTATACATATATGCCGAATAGAGCATGTGTCTTAATTCATTTTCGTCTTTCGGGCTCATGATCACCATATTGGGCATATGCCTGAAATAGGAAAGGTCAAAGGCGCCATGATGGGTAGGTCCATCCTGGCCAACAATGCCACTTCTGTCAACGGCAAAGATTACCGGTAGGTTCTGGAGACATACATCCAGCATAATCTGATCGTATGCCCTCTGTAAAAATGTGGAGTATATGGCTACAAATGGTCTTAGACCCTCCAATGCAAGGGCTGCTGCAAAGGTTACGCCGTGTTCTTCTGCTATGCCTATATCGTAAAACCTTTCTGGAAAAATGTTTGAAAATTTATCTAACCCTGTCCCCAATCCCATTGCTGCAGTTATGGCAATTACCTTTTCGTCTTGTTTTGCAATCTCAATGATTGTATCTCCGAATACATCGGTATAAGTTATGGAACCCTTTTTTACAGAGTTCCCTGTTTCTATTTCAAAGGTTGAGATGCCGTGAAAACGAGAAGGGTCATCTTCGGCAAACGTGTAACCCTTTCCCTTCTTCGTTACAACGTGTATAAGCAAAGGTCCTTTTAGCTTTTTAATGTTTCTTAAAGTGTCTATAAGGTATGTTAGATTATGACCGTCAATGGGTCCGAAATACTGAAACCCGAGTTCTTCAAACAATACACCGGGAGTTATAAAACCCTTTATAGATTCCTCTAAGTGCCTTGCTATCTTATAAACCCTATCACCTAATCCGGGAAGATTTTTTAACATATTTTTAATATCTTCCCTGGTTCTATTGACAAATTCACCGCTCATAATCCTGTTAAGATAAGAGGATAGGGCGCCTATATTTTTTGAAATAGACATCTCGTTGTCATTTAAGATGACGATAATATCGCTTTTTATGTGACCGGCATGATTTAATCCCTCAAAAGACATGCCTCCTGTGAGTGAACCATCACCTATAACAGCCACTATCTTGTAATCTTTATTTAATCTCTTTTTTGCCTCAGAGAGGCCTACGGCAATGGATATGGAATTACTTGCATGACCTGTATTAAAGACATCATAGATGCTTTCCTGCCGGGAGGGGAAGCCACTTAAGCCGTTATCCTGTCTTAATGTATGAAATCTATCTTTTCTTCCTGTTAAGATTTTATGGGCATAACATTGATGACCCACATCCCATATTATTTTATCAAAAGGGGTATTAAAGACATAGTGTAAGGCAATTGTAAGTTCAACCACACCCAAGCTTGAAGAGAGATGTCCCCCTGTTTTAGACACAACCTCTATGATAAGCCTTCTTATCTCTTCAGAGAGGATATTTAATTGAGGGATGCTGAGTTTTTTTAGATCCTCAGGATGATTAATCTTTTCGAGATACATTATTACATGGACCTGTTGCCTATAAACTGTGCTATTTCTTTCAAGATCTTTGAGTTTTCCCCTAAAAAATCTATTGAGTTAACAGCCTCTTCTATCAGTTGTTCCAGTTTTATCTTAGATGCCGCAAGGCCGTAGTGTTTTATATATGTTTGTTTTCCCGTATCTTTCTTTAGTTTTTTTCCTACCAGTTCCTCATCGCCTTCTGCATCGAGTATGTCATCCATAATCTGGAAGGCAAGGCCAATACATTCACCGTATTTTGTAAAGTGTTTTAACTCCCTTGTCTTTGCCCCAGCCATAATGGCACCAACCCTCACCGATGCCCTTATCAATGCCGTTGTCTTGTGCATGTGTATATAGTGAAGAATATTTTTTGAACCTACCTTTCCATCATATAGAATATCCATTACCTGACCACCTACCATGCCATCGGCACCAGCAGCAGATGCTATTTCAAATATAGATTGTTTTAGCAATCTCGGGTTTGTTCTGTAGGTGAATCTGTTATCCACCAGTATCCTGAATGCCTCGGTAAGTAATGCATCTCCAGCCAGTATTGCCACCGCATCACCGTAGACTTTATGGCAGGTTGGTCTACCCCTTCTTATATCATCGTTATCAATGCTCGGCAGGTCATCATGGATAAGAGAATACGTATGAATCATTTCAATGGCACAGGCAATGGGTAGTATCTCATCCCCTGATTTGCCTTTAGCCTCACAGGTAGCTATAGCAAGAATGGGTCTTATCCTCTTACCATTAGAAAATACCATGTATTCCATAGCATCTCTTAAAACTCCTGGTGTTGACACAAAAGACACAAATATGTCTTTAAGGGCATTTTCTATAATAATCCTTTTTTCGTGTAAATATGCAGACAATTCCATTAATTTTCGGCCTCTCCCTCTAAAAAAACCTTTTTTTCCATTGAACCGTTTTCTTTCTTTATCAGGATTTCAACCTTTTTTTCGATCTCGTCCAGCCTTTTGGAGAGCTCCCTGGTAAGGTTTAACCCTTCTTTGAATATATTTAATGCCTCATCGAGGGGTATATTTCCTTCATCAAGGGTCTTCACAATGGTTTCTAATCTTTTTAATCCTTCTTCAAACTTCATAATGGTTTAATAGTTGCCTATTATAAAATTTAAAATGTGTGTTTTCAAGTCTTTCATTTTTCCGTTGCTATTTTTCGAACCATGTCAATTAATGGTTTTGCATGGGGGTTCTGAACCTTATTTTTTATAATAATGTCCATCGGTGTTACATCTTTTCCATAATAAGCCCGATTCCAGTCGCTTCTTGTTTTAATAAAGGCGCCTTCAAGAGATAATCCACCATAGAGCCCTTTGGTCCTGCTAAAAGATAAAATATCGACACTTAAATTTGCCGTTGATGCATCAACCCCACCACCTACGGGGCCTATGGCAACACCTACATCTGCCCCGAGTTTTATACTGTTGGATAATAATGCTGATACACCTTTTTCAGTAAACACTAACATGATTACCTCTGCTGATTCACCGCCTATCTGAAGCCCAAAACTTGCCTCTCCTAATGTATAAAATGCAGGGTAACTGAATTCACCTGTCTTTGGATCCTTTGCAACAAACACACCACTCCCGCCTGAAGCCCCAAACAAAAACGCACCTTTTAATATCTGGGGTGCGATAAAGAAACCCTTCGCCTTTTTTGCAAGTATCCTGAAATTTTCCATTTCGTTTGCAGAATAGAAGCTTTCAAGGGTAATACGGGCCTTGTCAGCAAGTTGTTTTGCATCATTTAAATCATTACTGAACCCCTTTTCTGTAAATAAAAGATTTAAAAAAAACAGGAATAAGATAATGATGATGACTTTGTTAGATGTTTTATGCATAAAGGCCTCCTGCTATTAATTTACAGTTTTCAGTAAATTATTTCAAAATGGTAGTATAAACCCCGCTTAAAAATCTGCTATTTTTTAAAAATAGTTTATATGAAAAAAGATAAATAAACAATGTAAAAAATGTTTAATTTTTCGACAAAATTGTCGATTTTTAACATCTCGACATCTTTTGTCTGTTTTTAAACCATTTTTATTGTAAAAGATACATTAATTTATTAAATAGATAAAAAAGATATCGCTGGCACATAACTTGCTATATACTTATTATGAAAGGAAGTTAAAATTTCAAATGAAACATAAAATTTTTTTATTAATTGTGCTAATAACGTTATCTTTCTTATCAAATAGCTACATTTTTGCAACTGAAAAAGGTCTTTTGGAAGAAAAGGAAACCTATAATAATACTTTCAACATAGAAAAAAGATTAAACCTGACAAAGGAACAGACAGAAAAACTACAGAAGATAAGGGAAAAATATTTTGCAGATATGCAAAGATTAAGAAGTGAAATATTTCAAAAAAATATAGAGCTTAAAAATCTATATCTCGATTCAAAGGCAAGCGAGTCTAATATTTTAAGCAAACAGAGAGAACTGATGGAGCTAAGACAGAAGTTAGAAGAAAAGAGAACAGAGATGATGCTCGAAGAAAGAAAGATTTTAACCCCCGAGCAATTAGAAACGCTTAATCAATTTCCAATGGAGAAAAGATATAACAGAATGAATCAAAATAGAGGAAAATTTAGAAGGGGCATAATGCAGCCCCGTTTTTAAATGTTATATTAAGAAAGGGCTTATCTTTTTTAAACCCTGGCCCGGTTTATAATGTGAATTGTATTTATTTATACTTTAAAAAAAGGATGCCTTTTTATATAAAATGAAAATGGGAGAAAAAAAGACGCTGATTTTCCTGCCATTACTTTTTGTCATCTTTTTCATATTGACCGGTATTACAGGGATTTTTCAATTAAAGGTTATTAAAGAAAATATTGATGAATTTTTGAAAAACGAGGCCACTATGGTCATCGATTACGTGAGCAAACAAATAGACATGAATCTTGAGTATTTAAACATTGCCGAGAAAATACCGTCTTTTGATCTTACAAATCTCATGGCATACGATGAGGCAATAATAGATGACTTTTACTTTTTGTTGACCAACACACAAGAAGAAGGTCTCTCAAATATTCCAATAGAAAATTTTAAAGTTTTTGATACAAAAGGAAAGCTGGTGTTTGAAAAAGGGGATGTTAAAGTGAATAAGACAGACGTGAAGATGCTTTTAAGAAAAAGTCAGGATTCAATAATAAAAACTGCTTACGGTAAAGATAAAGGTATTTATCTCGGGTTTAAGACAGAAGACAGAATTGTCTTCTTTTATTTAGGTAATAATGAATTAGATGCGTTGAGGAAAAAATATGCCATAAAAAGCATACTTGAAAAAGAAGTGGAGAGATACAATGTTAAAGGCATAAAAATATACGATAGTAAAAATAATGTATATCTGAATGTAAGTAAAAATGACATAAATGAAGATAAAAAGGATATCATAAAGCTATCAGGGGGCATCCGTTCTACATTTCTGCCTAATTTTTCAATAGATGTTTATCTTTCCAGGTCTTTAAGGGACAGTATAATAAAAAAGGTAACCATTAATCTTGTTGTCATACTTTGCCTTTTTATCATTGCAGGAGGGTTGAGCACCTATCTGTTGTTTATTTTGATGAAGAGGCAAGATGAGAAAATGGAAGAGATAAAAAGGGATATGGCCACGCAGGAAAGGCTTGTGTCTCTTGGAAATCTTGCTTCAGGGATGGCTCATGAGATAAGAAACCCTCTTAATGCAATAGGACTTTCCATTCAGAGGCTTAAAAGAGAATTTATACCTACAGATGAAAAGAAAGAGGAATATCAAAAATTTATTGAAATAATAAAGGCGGAGATAACAAGGGTAAATAAAATAGTAGAAGATTTTTTATTAACCACAAAAACTCAAGGCAATTTCAATCGTGAAAATCTGTTCAGTTTACTGGAAGAAGTGGTTTTAATGCTAAAAGAGGAAGCATCCATAAAAGGCATTGAAATAATAAACAATGTGGATAGGGAGTTAACGGTAGTCTGCCAGAAGGAAAGATTAAAACAGGCATTTTATAATATAATTATAAATGGTATCCAGGCCATTAAAGATAAGGGCAGGATACACATTGATGCTAAAAAAAGGCATAATCTTTTAGAGATTTCTATAAAAGATACGGGTATTGGGATTAAAAGGGAGGACTTTGAAAAGATATTCGATTATTATTATACCACCAAAGAAAAGGGCATGGGCATGGGATTGCCTATCTCTTACATGATAATTAGAGACCACGGAGGAAATATAAAGGCATTAAGTCGTGAGGGCGAAGGGGCAACATTCATTATTACATTGCCTTTGGGATAAAATGTTTTAAAGGAGATTAAATGGATAAATGGAGTATACTAATCGTTGAGGACGAATATAACCAGAGGATTCTTTTAAGCGAGATTTTATCAAAAGAAGGTTATACGATTTTTGAGGCAGAAGACGGCAAAACTGCAAAAGAGATTTTTAAAAACGAATCTATTGACATAATACTCCTTGATTTTAAGCTACCGGATATTGACGGTTTAAGCCTCATAACATACTTTAAAGGAATAAATCCAGAGACAGAGGTCATAGTTATAACGGCATTCGGTAGCATTGAAAACGCAGTGAATGCATTAAAGGCCGGTGCATATGATTATCTCACAAAACCCATAGACATTGATGACCTTTTAATCAAAATAAAAAAGATTGAGGAAAAGAAAGACCTCATCAGGGAAAATTTGGTATTAAAAGAGGCATTGAAAGAGAGGTTCAAATCAGAAGATTTCGTGTATAAAAGCGAGAAGATGCAGAATATTGCAAGTCTTATTGTAAGGGTGGCCAAAACAGATTCAACGTGTTTGATAACAGGAGAGAGCGGGACAGGTAAAGAAATAGTGGCAAACATGATACAAAGTTTAAGCTTAAGAAAGGACGGGCCATTCGTAAAGGTGAATTGTTCTGCCATTCCGGAGCAATTACTGGAGAGTGAACTTTTTGGATATGAGAAAGGTGCATTTACAGGGGCATTTCAGAAAAAGTTAGGAAAATTTGAGCTTGCCCACAAGGGCACCATTTTTCTCGATGAAATAGGGGATATGCCCCTTTTACTCCAATCAAAGCTTTTGAGGGTCCTTCAGGTAAAAGAGATAGAAAGACTTGGTGGTCTTAATCCAATAAGTATAGACATACGCATTATAGCAGCCACAAATAAAAATTTGGAAGAAGAGGTCAAAAAAGGTAACTTCAGAGAGGACTTATATTACAGAATAAACGTGGTAAGGATTGAAATCCCTCCGTTGAGGGAGAGAAAAGAAGATATAATGGTGCTTGTGGATTTCTTTATAAAAAGATTTGCAACAAGACACAGAAAAGAGATAAGGGGGATTACAAAAGAGGCAAGAGATGCCTTATTAAGGTATGATTATCCTGGAAATATAAGGGAGCTTGAGAATATTATAGAAAGGGCTATTGTGCTTTCAAGGGGCGATCTTCTCACAGTGGAAGATTTTTTTAATCATGCATATACATTTGAGCCTAAAAAGGAAAATAGTATTAAAGAGGTAATCACCTCTGTGGAAAGGGACATGATTTTGGAGGCCCTTTTAAAGAATAACTGGGTTCAGACAAAGGCAGCTAATTCGTTAAACATGAGTGAGAGAGTGTTAAGGTATAAGATGAAGAAATATGGTATAAAAAGAAGCTAATTTACAAGTTTTAATCTATTTAAACCTTTTCTTTTTCCATAACATTTGTGATATAGATATATATGTCCTCCAATGGATTTGGTTTTGATATAAAAGGTTTATCTGAGGGGGAGTTAATCATCTGTCTTTCCGGCAGGCTTTCTGTTGATCATCTCGATAAAATGCTTTTATTCATACAAGACCTTTTTTCCAGATATAGATTATCTTCATTAAAGATAGACCTAAAAGATGTCACGTATATGGACAGCGCCGGTGCCCTTTTTTTGATAGAGATAGACCGTGAATCAAAAAACAGGAATATATTGTGTGAAATTATAAACCTGAAAAAAGAACAAAAGGGATTGCTTGAACTCATCGATAGGGATGCCTATGAAAAAAGTTTTCAGGAAACAAAGAAAACGGGTTTGAATTTTGTGGAATACATTGGCTATGGGCTTATTAATTTTCTCGATGATATGAAGAATGTTATCGCCTTTATAGGCATGCTGATAATTAAGATTGTTTCTTCTTTGGCCAGCATAAAAACTGTTAGATGGGATGATGTTCTTGTATACATGAAAAAATCCGGTGTTGACGGTCTTCCAATAGTGGGGTTGATAAGTTTTCTTCTTGGTCTTATTATGGCGTTTATGTCTTCATTACAGTTAAAGCAATTTGGTGCAAATATCTATGTCCCTGCCCTTTTAGCTATTGCCATGATTAAAGAATTAGGGCCTATAATGACGGCCATAATAGTAGCAGGCAGAACAGGTTCAGCATTTGCCGCAGAGATAGGAACCATGAAGGTAAACGAAGAGGTGGACGCATTAATCGTGATGGGATTTGACCCGATCAAGTTTCTCGCAGTGCCCAAGGTTTTTGCCGTGATGTTTGTAATGCCTTTTTTGACTATTTTTTCAGATTTATTTGCAATCTTTGGTGGATTTATAGTGGGTGTATTGGGACTTGATCTTACTGTTCATACTTATATACAGCAGACGCTGAAGGCAATGAATATATTTGACATAACCACGAGTTTGATAAAATCAATCACTTTTGCAGTCCTTATTGCAGGGATAGGATGTCAGAGGGGGTTTGAGGTTAAAAATAGTGCGGAAGAGGTTGGTGCTGCCACTACATCAGCGGTGGTATCTGCATTGTTTATCATCATATTTGTTGATTCCATGTTTGCCGTTGTGCTTAGCTATATCAGATAATTATGGTTGTAATCTAAAAATGGTTAGATGATGAGAGAGGTTGCCATAACAGTAGAAAACCTGACGGTTAGATTCAAAGATGCATTGGTGCTTCATAATGTCAATCTAAATGTCTTTAAAGGAGAGATATTTGTTATATTAGGTGGTAGTGGCTGCGGGAAGTCAACACTTTTGAAACACATGATAGGGCTTTATGAGCCGGAGAAGGGCAGGGTCATAATAAATGGTATAGATGTTATTAATGCCGATGAGGATAAACTCAAAAGGTTAAGAAAAGACATAGGCATGTTGTTTCAGTCATCGGCATTGTTGGGCTCTATGACTGTTTACGAAAACATTGCACTGCCATTGAAGGAGTATACAGGGCTTTCTGACGATACAATAAGGCGTCTGGTAAAGATTAAGCTTGCAATGGTAGGCCTTTCAGGCTATGAAAACCATATGCCTTCAGAATTATCAGGTGGCATGAAAAAAAGGGCAGGTATTGCAAGGGCAATGGCATTGGATCCAACGATTCTTTTTTTTGATGAACCATCAGCAGGTCTTGATCCAATAACAGCAGCTGAACTTGACCTATTGATAAAAAACATAAATAATGGTATTGGAACTACAATGGTAATAGTAACCCATGAGCTTGAATCCATATTCAATATAGCCCACAGGGTAATTATGCTCGATAAAGAGGAAAAGGGTATAATAGCTGAAGGGGATCCCTATACCTTAAGGAAAGAATCAAAAGATCCCAGGGTAAGGAATTTTTTTAACAGGCATATACCGGAACATTTATATCAAACGACATGACACTGAAAAAGAAAACACCTTTTTTTGTTGGTTTATTTGTTATTATAGGTTCATTCCTTATAATAGGGATTATTGTCTGGTTAGGTGCCTCAAAATATTTTAAAAAGGGAACCATATATGTTACCTATTTTGATGAGAGCGTTCAGGGATTGCAGGTAGATTCTAAGGTTAAGTATAGAGGTGTAGAGATAGGTTGGGTCAAATCCATAGATATTGCGCCGGACAATAAGTTAATCGAAGTAAAAATGATAGTGGATTTTGAAGGGGATCTCGAAAAGACAAATGTTGCAAAACTTGAGCCGGTTGGCCTTACAGGTATGGTTTATATAGAACTCGATAATGCAAAGCCGGAAGACCTAAATAGAACCCCTAAGCTTTCCTTCAGCCCTGATTACCCTGTGATCCCATCTGTGCCTTCTGAAATACAGAGTATTGTTTCAAACGTAAACAAAATAATAGAAAGCATTGGGAAGATTGACTTTGAAGGCATTTCAGGTCAGATAAAGCTCACAACAAAAACAATAGAAACCTTTTTAAAAGATGAGAGGCTAAAAAGTATAGTGGAAAACTTAAATGCATCATCTGAAAATCTTTTAAAGATTTCAGAACAGATTAAAATTATCACAAAAGATGAAAGGTTAACAGATATGATTGCCAACACAAACGAAATGGTAAAAAACACAAAGGTATTAATCGAAAAGCTGAAAAACGATTTAGATGCTATAAATATAAAAGATTTTTCTAAGAAGACAGACCGATTGTTTAATGTGTTTAATAAAAAAATTTATGCTATAACATCAGAGACCGAAAGGGCAATGGAAAGTATTAGAAGGGCATCGTCTGCGCTGGAAGAGATTATGGAGAGATTAAAAGATAACCCTTCTGACATAATTTTTAGTGAACCGCCACCAAAAGATGTAGTAAATTAAAAAATGGTGGACACATAACGTTATAAAAGGCAAAAGAATGTATCTAATATTAAAAAAGCGTGTGGTTTATTTAATCTTATGTGTTTCTTTCCTGTTTGTCCTGGGATGTTTTCCTAAAGGAAGGGTTTCATACATAGAACAATTTGTCATCGATTATAGCCCACCTAAGTTTGAAAATATCTCCCCCCTGATCACCTCAATTAAGATCGAGAGATTTTCTATTGTGGAAGTTTATAATAATACCCGTATGAATTATAAAACATCACCCTATAAAATAGATAACTATACCAACGGCAGGTGGAGGATAAACCCTTCTGAACTATTAAGTGATTATTTTATAAGGGATTTGGCTCATGCCAATATGTTTGTAAAAGTGTTTTCATATAAAGAACCCTCTGATGGGGTATTTTCTTTAGAGGCAGGCATAGAAGACTTTGTTGAGATAATAGAAGACAACAAATCATATTCTGTTTTAACGGTAAATATTGTCTTATTGGACAATAGAGAAACGGATATTACAAAGAAGATAGTCTTTCAAAAAAAATATAGTGAAAAAGAGTTGATTACTGAACATAATCCCGAATCTTTTGCAAAAGGCATGAGTATTGCCTTTAAAAGGATTTCTGTTAAAATCATAAACGATATTTATAATAGTTTAAAACAGCATGACATGATTACTTTAAATTAAAAGGTGAATCCTGTGAACAGAAAAAAATCACTTATTGATTTATTAATACATGATCTGACAGGACCAATATCTATCATCTCTACCACTGTCAATAATCTTTTAAGTAAAGAGGATAAATACGGTAAATTAACAGAGCGACAGAGGAAAAATCTTGACATGGTTTTGAGAAATGCAAATAAGGCAAAGGTATATTTACAAGATATGATAGAGGTGTATCGCTCAGAAGATGGTGTGATCAAAAAAGAAGAGTTTATGATGGAGGATGCCATAAAAGAAGCAGCATACGATGCTATAGAGATGATAGAGCCTGGTTTCTGCGAGGAATTTATATGTAACGAAAAAAACGATCTGGAAGAAATATTAAGGAGAAAGGATATCTATATAAAAATAGAAGGGAGATACAGGCATATACCTTTCTGGCATGACAGAAAGAAGATAGAGCAGATTTTAAGAAATCTCATAACGAATGCCCTGAAATACAGGAAAAAAGAGATAAATATTGTCATTAAAGGAGAAGATGAACTTATAATAATCGTAGAAGACGACGGCTCAGGAATACCATTAGAAAAGCAGACAAAAATATTTAAACGTTTTTTATTCAAAAATGAAAAGGAGACACAGATAGATTTCGGCTCCGGGTTTGGGCTTTCTTGCGTAAAATCTATTATTGAATCCATGAATGGTTCTATAACCCTTACAAGCGAAAAAGATAAAGGGACAAAATTCACAGTGTGCATACCACCGTTGAATAAATAATTTTTTAAAAAATATTGCGTTTTTTTAAAAAAAATATTGTCACAAGCCTTTAAATATTGTAATGTAAAAAAAATTAAATAATTAAATAAATAAAATATTTAAAGGGGGCTTTATGAACAAAGCAGATTTGGTAGCAAAGATTGCAGAAGAGGTTGATGTTTCAAAGACATTAGCAGCAAAGATGGTGGATTCTTTTATTGCAAACATCAAAGATGCCTTAAAGGCAGGGGAAAAGGTTACTTTAATCGGTTTCGGAACATTTTCGGTCTCCCAGAGAAAGGCAAGGACAGGCAGAAACCCACAGACAGGCAAAAAGATGAAGATACCTGCAAAAAAGGTGCCTAAATTCACTGCAGGTTCAGGATTGAAAGAGTTATTTAAAAAATAAAAATCCACAAGTTCTTAGATGGATATCTTGATTTATAATAATCCAGGATATCCATCTTTTTTTTTCTATGGAGACCATTATAGGGTTCATAGCAGCATTTTTTACCACATTCTCCATGTTGCCTCAAGCTGTTAGAATCTGGAGATTAAAAGAGGCAAGGGATGTTTCTATCTGGATGCCATCAATGATAACCATAGGCTCTTGCCTGTGGTTAGTCTATGGAATTATGATTAAAGAAGCGCCTATAATTTTTGCAAATGCAGTGGCTTTGTTAATATCTCTTTTTACCTTGATAGTTACCATTAGATTCAGATAAAAAGGCCTTTATGTTAAAAACCAAACCAATAACAAGGGCAACAAAGGAAAGGGTGCAATTGGTCTGTAATATTTTGTGGATTCCTTCTTTCCTTTCTTACATGGGCAATTAAAAGCATATAAGGCGAGGGGTAATTCGTATCGAAATAATCCTCAACAGATTCTATTAAAACCGATGGGGCAAAAGGCCTGAAGCCTTCTCTGAATTTTATCTTGAGATTGAGTTTTTTCTGCATTTCAATGTTTCTTGCATCGGCAATGATGCTTTAATTGCCAAGTGCCCTCGGCCCCCATTCCATCCTGCCCTGAAACCACCCTACCACATAACCTTCGGCAAGCAATTCTGCTACTTTTTCGTAAAGGTCATCAAAATCTTCATAAAAAACATATGGTGCCTTAAATTTTTTCGAAAGCTTTTTTATATCTTTGTTTGTAAATTCTGCGTCCAGATATGATCCCTTCATCTTGTCGTTTTTGCCGTCCCATGTTCTTTTGTTTCCAAAATACAAATAATATGCGCAGTAAGCACAGCCTAAGGCACCACCTGCATCGCCTGAAGCAGGTTGTATCCATATATTTTTGAATATACCTTTTTTTAACAATTTTCCGTTGGCAACACAGTTTAATGCCACTCCATCGGCCAGGCACAGATGTCGGAATTTGTAAGCCTTTTTGCCTTTAAGGCCATTTTTAAAACTGTCTCTTCTGTAACAGCCTGTATAGCATATGCAAGGTTACAGTGTTCCTCTGTTAGCTCGTCTGATTCAGGCCTTCTTGGAGGAAAATCAAACAATCTCGTCCAGACTTCATCTTTTACCATCCTCAATTCTGTTGAATAATCAAAGACCTCTTGATTGAGCCATATTGAACCGTCATCATTTATTTCAACAATTTCATGTTTTATAATGTCCATATACCGTTTCACATTCTCTGAAAGAGGATTTCCGTATGGGGCAAGCCCCATGAGCTTATATTCACCGGAATTAACCTTGAAACCAAAATAATATGTAAAAGCTGAATACAAAAGTCCTAATGAATGGGGAAATCTCAATTCTTTAAAGATTCTTATACTGTGAGCCCTTCCATGACATATTGAGGCTGTTGCCCATTCGCCTACGCCGTCAATGGTAAGTATGGCAACCTCTTCAAAAGGAGACGGATAAAACGCTCTGGCAGCATAGGAGAGATGGTGTTCAGGAAATAATAGTTTAAACTTTTCTCTGTCAAAATCATCTACAGTAGTAAGTTCATCTTTATCATTTTTTTAACATCAACTTCACTTTTATCCATACAGGTATAGCAGAGATGAATGATTTTAGCCCTCTCGGGGCAAAGGCATAGTATGTTTCCAGCAACCTTTCAAATTTTAAAAACGGTTTATCGTAAAATACTATTGTATCGAGGTCATTTATCTTAAGACCTGCCTCTTCAAGGCAATACTTAATTGCATTTTTGGGAAAGGACGAATCGTGTTTCTTTCTTGAAAAACGCTCTTTTTGGCAACGGTTATAATTTCTTCGTTTTCTATTAAAGCTGCTGCTGCATCGTGATAAAAGGCAGAGATGCCGAGAATGAACATTAAGTGAATGTTACATTAATAAGATTTTAATTGCAAACAGTTTAATATAATCTACTTAATATAATCTACCCTAAATAAATTAACCCCTTTTTCTTCTCAGAAATAGTTTAACAAGTTCTGATGCAACAGGGGCCATGAAAATAAAGGGCAATATTATTAACCAATCGTTGATTGACAGCGGCACAGTATCGAAAAAGGGTCTTAGAAAAGGTAAATAAACAGCGATTAAAACAAAAATTGTGGAAGAAAGGGCGGCCCATTGCATCCATTTATTTGTAAAGATCCCTATTTTAAATATGCTTAAATGTTCTGACCTTGATGTGTATGCCCTTAAAAGTTCTGAAAAGCACAAGGTAACAAAGGCCATGGTTTGTGCGTAGGAAAGATTATTGGGTTGAAGTCGAAGGCCTATGGCAAACACGCTTAAAACAGCGATGGTATCAATAACAGGGATTATAGAAAGACCAATAGCCATATCCCTGTTTATTACAGGCTCTTTCACAGGTCTTGGTGGTCTTTTCATGATATCCGGTTCGGCCTTTTCAAGGCCAAGGGCAAGAGCAGGGGCGCCATCGGTTACAAGATTAAGCCACAAAAGCATTATTGGTTTAAAGGGCAATGGCATGCCCAATAACATAGAGAAAAACACTATCAATATTTCACCTACATTGCATACAAGAAGAAAATTCACGAATTTACGAATGTTTGCATATATGGTTCGGCCTTCCTCTATTGCAGAGACTATACTGGCATAATTATCATCTGTAAGCACCATATCTGCCGTTTCTTTTGCTACATCTGTTCCTGTAATACCCATAGCTACACCGATATTCGCTCTTTTCAAGGCAGGGGCATCGTTTACCCCATCACCTGTCATCGCCACGATATGGCCTTTGTCTTTCAATGCATCCACTATATTTGTTTTGTGTTTAGGAGAAACACGACAACACACATCCACATCATCGATTATGGATGCAAGTGTTTCTTGAGACATAGTATCGAGTTCCTTACCTGTTAAGACCTTTCCATTGGGTCTTAGCAGTCCTATCTCACGGGCTACTGCCTCTGCAGTATCCTTATAATCTCCGGTAATCATTATGCTTCTTACGCCAGCGCCAACTGCGAGTTTAATAGCCTCTTTTACTTCCGGCCTTGGTGGGTCTATCATACCCAAAAGACCTACAAAGATAAAATCCTTCTCTATCTCTTCAACCTCACACATAACCGGGAGTTTATCTAATGGCTTAAATGCCACTGCCAGCACCCTCAATGCCTGGCTTGCCATGTCGTGGTTTATCTCAAGGATTTCATTTCTTTTTTCATCTGACATGGGCACTATCTCACCGTTATAGACAATGCGATCGCTGATATTCAAAATCACATCCGGTGCGCCTTTCATAAATGCAATGTAAGGGCTGTTTATGAAAAATGCATCCTTTATTTCATGGATTGTGGTCATCCTTTTTCTATCAGAATCAAAAGGTATTTCCATAACACGGGGAAATTTCTTTTCAGTTTCCGTCTTTTTTAACCCGGCCTTTTCTGCCACTACAACCAGCGCACCCTCTGTGGGATCACCTATCATTTTAAGGGCTTTACCATTTCCTGTATTTTCATTTTCTTCCAATTTTGCATCATTGCAGAGTAAGGCACCATGCAATAACAAAGATGTGCCGTTATATTTTTTGGGGTCTATCTCTTCTTTGTTTATAAAAAATTGACCCGATGGATTATAACCTTCCCCTGTTACATTAAACCTTAACCCCCCAGAAAATCCCTGTACAACGGTCATTTCATTCTGTGTGAGTGTTCCTGTTTTATCTGAACAGATTACCGTGGCACAACCCAATGTTTCCACTGCTGGAAGTTTTCTAATAAGGGCATGGCGTTTTATCATCTTTTGCATGCCCAGGGCTAAACATATAGTTACCACAGCAGGTAATCCTTCAGGAATTGCAGCTATTGCAAGACTTACTGCTGTCATAAAGAGATTGATGATGTCCTTTTTTTCATGGGCAAGATAGGCAAAAAAGCCATCCTTAAAGATAATCCCGAAGTTCGTATCCCTTATTAATCCGTATATAAATACAATGGCACATATGACAAGACAACCTATACCTAAAAATTTTGCAAGCTCTGCAAGTTTTTTCTGAAGGGGTGTCTGTTCCTCTTCGTAGGACTGTAACATTTCTGCTATCATGCCTATCTGTGTATTCATACCTGTGGCCGTGACAATACCCTTACCCCTTCCGTATGTGACAACTGTGCCCATAAAGGCAGAGTTTTTTCTATCTCCAAGGGTTATGTCTTTATCCAATATTGTATTCGCCTCTTTTTCTACAGGAAGGGATTCACCAGTTAGGGATGCCTCTTCAATTTTGAGATTTACACTCTCAATCAATCTTAAATCAGCCGGAACATAATTACCTGCCTCTATTACACATATATCACCTGGCACAAGCTCTGTGGACGGTATACTTATCTGATGACCATCTCTTATTACATATACATTAGGACTTGCCATTTTTTTTAGTGCTGCAAGGGCAGCCTCGGCTTTCGATTCCTGAATCACCCCTACAATTGAATTAAGTAGCACTATAACCATTATGGCAATGGCATCTGTGATTTCTCCGAGTAAAATGGACACTAAGGCTGCAATAATAAGAATAATCACGAGAAAGTTATTGAATTGATCGAGAAGCATTTTTAAAAAGCCCGGTCTTGGTCTTTCTTTTAGCTCATTGTGACCGTAGATCTTTAGCCTTCTTTTTGCCTCCTCTGTAGTTAAACCATGTTCTAAATTTGACCCAAGCTCTTCGGCAACCTGATTAGTGTGGAAGCAGTGAAATGCCTTTTTTTCCATGTTTTATCTCCTGAAAATAAAGTATTAATTTAAGAATTTTGAAAATCTTGCATAAGTTTTATGATGGTCTGACAGACAGGTTTTTGCCAGCACCACGAATAGATTATGTTTTGTTAAATTTTTCATATGGTTAAATTTTATCTATTTTATATGACCATGATTCAAAAATCAATGAAAATATGAGCTTGACAGAATCGGCTTTAGAGGCTAAAAATAGCTGTAATAGCATATAATCAATTTTATATCATAATTTCGTTCAAAGGGGTGGGTTATGGATGAAAAGGATTTAACACAAAGGCTTTATAATATGTTCGAGGATGCATTAAGGTCTTTCGAACTTATATCAGAGGGTTTTTTAACACAGAATAAAGAGGCACTGGAGAAAGGGGAATTGCAATTTATAGATATACTTTCTAAAAATCTCGAATTTGCAGAAAAGATTATCCAGGAAGGTAAAAAAAATGAAGTGGATGAAAAATTTTTAAGTCTCATTATACCGTTACAGGAAATTGCCCTTGCCGTGAGGAATCTGATATCTAAAGAAAAGGCTATACTTGAAAGAAAGGTAATCTTCAGCATGAAGGCGGTTATGGAGATTACAGAATTGTTTAATGCCATGAAAAGGCAGTTCATAGACACAAAGGATTACATCCTGACTAAAAATCCTACATTAAAAGAAGATATCGCCAGTACCAAAGAAGAAATTATTAAAATGGTAGATGAATATGCGTCCATGCAAAAGGAGAGACTCATTACAGGCTTTTTCGGCGTAAAGGCGTCCTATCTGTATCTTTCACTGATAGGGTCTTTTAAGACCATTGCAAAGGAACTGGTAGAGTTTTCTGAAATGGTTTGAGACGTTATATTCTATCTCTATCTTCCGCTTATTTTCATGGCCTCTATGAAAAGGGAAGGGGAGCCGTATATACCGTAAAATTTCATATCAGTGCCTACTGCCTTTACATTGTTCAATAATTCAAAGACATTCCCTGAAAATATCACCTCTTTAAAGGGTATGATTTCGCTACCCTTAATCAAATGTCCTATGGCACCAAGGGAAAATTCGCCAGTGATGGGGTTGGCAGTGTGCGCCCCTATCAACTCCCTTATGATAATACCGTTACTTATAGCATTGTCGTCTAAATTCGTATTACCCTTTTTTACAAATAAACCCCTTATACCGCATCTTGGAGGTTCTTTTATATTTGTTCTCACAGCATTTCCTGTGGATTCTCTTCCGAATTTCTTTCCATAGTAGGTATCGTATAGAAAAGTTAGAAAAACACCCTTTTCCACAACCTTATTTTCCTTTGAAGGGGTACCTTCACCATCCATTAAAAAACCATTTATGCCCACTTTACCGGAATCGACAATATTCAAGACTTCTGAAAAGCACTGTTTTCCCACCTTATCTTTCAATTTCGTCTTGTTCTTGAAAAGATTTTCTCCGAGAAAGGAGCTTGATAGGATTCCCAAGAGATCACACACTGCCTGCGGTTTTAGTATGCCGTCGTATATGCCTGTTTGAATCTGAGTGCTTCCTAAAAATGAAATGGCCCTTTCAGCAATATTAGCACCCAATGCTTTTGTATCTAAATCTTTTAGAAAATAAGACCATTCCCAGTCGTACCATGATACCTCGTCTTTATCCTTTGCAACGGCCATTCCTGTTATGGCATATATTGTCTTTTTTGCCCCCTTATTGATACCCTTTGAATTTATAAGGCATATCTCTATCTCTTCCTCGTGCAACTCACAGCCCCTTACCGCCACAATCCTCTTATCAAAGTTTTTTATGGAATTTTCAAGTTCAATAACCAGCTCTTTCTTTGTCCCATCATCGAGGTTTATACCATCTATATCATAGACATCTAAAAACGGATAATCGTTAAAAACATTGGGGAAGGTATAATCATCGTCCTCATCCACAAAGGGTAAAAGCTCCTTACAATGTGAAACAAGTTTATTTATGCCTTTATCGTTCAGATCAAAGGTATATGAAAACACAGATTTTTTATCCTTTATTCCCCGTAAGGCAATCCCTTCCTCTTCTTTGAACTCGGCATTGTAGATATCAAGGTCGCGACTTTCATATTTTTTTGTTTTTTATTTTAAATAGAAGAGTTCAAAACTATCGAAGATGCCTTCGATCCTTTTTATTATATGTTTAAA
>CAZJOP010000021.1:0-18874 GCA_964547695.1 uncultured Syntrophorhabdaceae bacterium | reverse complement strand
AGGACAACTGGGGTGTCTCTATGTAGCATAAGGGAATCATCCAAAGAAAATCTTCCATGTATATAGATGTATTATGAATATCAATCCAAAACCGAGATTAATAGAACCTGTCTTTATGATTGTCTTAACTGGAGGGCCATGTGCTGGAAAGAGCTCATCCCTGGCCTATCTTACAGAAAAACTTTCAGATCATGGTTTTATGGTATTTGTTGTGCCTGAGACTGCAACCCTTATTACAAATAGTGGCATTGACAGAAGAAAGATGGATAGGTCAAAACAGGTCTCTGCCTATGAAGAGGCCATATTCGATATGCAGATTGCCTTTGAGGATATATATAAAGATTCTGTAATGAAGGTATTTCCTGATAAAAAAAAGGTGATATTGCTGGATAGAGGCATCATGGATATAAAGGCCTTTATGGACGAGAAAGACTTTCTGGATATCTTAAAAAGAAAAAAGATAACAGAAATGGAATTAAGGGACAGATACAACGGTGTCATCCATTTAATAACAGCAGCAGATGGCGCAACTGAATTTTACACCAATCAGAACAATCCTGCGAGGATAGAAACGCCTGAGGAGGCAATGGAAATCGATAAAAAGATAAGACAGTGCTGGCTCGGACACCCGAGATTGAAGATAATAGATAACTCTACAGACTTTGAAGGAAAATTAAACAGGACGTTTACTGCCATAGCAAACATCCTGGGGATTCCATCTCCCCTTCCCATAACAGAAAGGTTTCTTGTGGAATCCTTTGAAGAAGATATGTTGCCAGAACATCAGACGATTCATATAGAAAAGATATATCTGAAATCCAAAAATAAAAATGAAAATGAAAAGATAATGATTAAAAAAAGGGGGCAGAACAATAGATACCTTTATTTTTTATCGAGGAAAGGCTTGACCGAAGAAGATGAAATCCTGACAGAACAGGAATACTTGACCTTAAAAAGGCTCATGGACCCCAAAACCCATATCCTCGTAAAGGAAAGAAAGTGTTTTTTCTGGAATAAACAATACTGTGAACTGGATATATATAAAGGTGAAACAGATACCTTGATCCTTAAAATAGAACCCCTGGAAGGAAAAACAGACAATGCCCATATAGAAATTCCGGCCTTTATCAAAATCACAAAAAATATTACCGGTATCCCTGAATTCGATGAAGACAATATGGCATTGAATAAAAGACAGAAAAAGACTATTTATAAAAACCTTTTACCCTGAGACTTAACTCACGATACGTCTTTTTCGATATTTTAAGGGTGCCGTCCTTTTTTACCTTATCGGGTCTTACCACCAAAATAGCCTTTTTGATTGCGCTTTTCATGTCAAGCCCCTCTAAAGCAAAATAGCTAAATGCATGGCTTGTGATAAGAAATTTTTCGTGTTTTGTGAGCCACCACCTTAACATCTCCATTATATAAAAACATAACAAAGGTCTGTTTAGAAAGAAAAATCTACAAAAATCATCTTTTGACCTTAAAAATAAACCTTAAAATGCAGTAAATAGCTTGGTGTTAAAGGCCGTAAAGGCATATGCCGCATTTAGACCTTTTCAAAGGCCTAAATTTATATTATTATAAACTCGTTTTTAATGTTTTTTCAAAAGAATAAAAAGATTTAAAACATAAACGATAAGACTCTTTTATTTACCTTATGCAGGCTGAATGCAAGAAATTTTAGAAAGAATAAAGGTGCAGGATATAAAAGGTGGAAAACAAAAATCAATACACAGGCGTTAAGGGCTGGCTTTTACTCCTATGCTTAAGCCTCACCATATTCGATCCCCTCTCCATGTTAATACATATGTTCCTTGTAAGCAGTCTTGCCAAGCCTTTTTTTCACACACATAGAAACCTATTCTATCTCATTTTTATAAATGGTGTTTTAAACATTGCCCTTATTACTTACAGTATCTATGCAGGAATCTGCTTATGGAGAATCTATAAAGGCGCTGTTGGCACTGCTAAAAAATATTTTATTTTTTTGTTTTTATATTCGCTCATTAGTGGCTTTTTTCCTTATCTCTTTGGGGTGTCAGAAATCTCCCACAAAAGATTAGGGGATAATAATATCTTAAATACAATATTGAACATGGGTTATGCAGTAATCTGGTATGTGTATTTAAGTGTATCAAAAAGGGTAAAAAATACTTACGAGGTATGGGAATGATAAAAAAATACTCCAATTTTGTTGTTATTGCATTGATAATAATCCTTGTCATCTTTTTCTCAAGGATTGTGGGCATATATGTTGACTGGCTTTTCTTTGGGGAAGTGGGTTTTTTAGATGTGTTTAACAAAACCATGATAACCCAGCTTATAACCAGTACCCTTTTCGGACTAATAGGTTTTTTGTTTATATTTATAAATATAATGATAACCCTAAGGGTGCCAATCCCACCTGTTGATATTATGTTTTTTGGTGTGGCAAGATTTACCACTGATTTTAAGGGTTTGACCCGTTTTTTAAAGATATTAGGTTTGATCCTATCTCTCCTAATCGGTTTATTTTCCACTACGTGGGGGTCAAATGTGTGGAATCAGGCCCTCATGTTTATAAAGTCAACAAATACAAACATAATAGACCCTGTATTTAGCCATGACATAGGTTTTTATCTCTTTAAGCTCCCCTTTTTAAAAATATTGAATACCTTTGCAGGTTTTATTCTATTTGTAACATTATGTACCGTAATTGTCCTATATGTTATAAGAGGTTCTATATTATTGAGGAATACAAAAATCTTTATTGCTGACTATGGAAAAAAGCACCTATCTATATTGTTTGCATTGTTTATACTTAAAATTGCTTTGGGATTTTACCTTGATACCTTTGATATCCTTTATTCCCAACAAGGTGCAGTCTTTGGGGCCGGTTATGCCGATGTCTACGGAAGATTGATTGCCCTTAGGATATTAATATTTATTACAATTATTTCTGCAATCGTATGTGCAACAGCCATAAATTACAGTAGAAATATCTTTGTCTTATACGCCGGAGGGAGTATTTTAGTATTTTATTTGTTAGGTGTTGTGATTTATCCGTCCTTACTTCAAAATTTAAGGGTTACACCTAATGAGCTTGCAATGGAAAAACCTTTTATAGAACACCATATAAAATTTACGAGATTTGGCTACAATCTTACAGAGGTTAAGGTAAGGCCTTTTGATGTCTCTTATAACCTCACCTTAAAAGATATACAAAACAATCAGGCAACAATAAACAATATTAGATTGTGGGACGAGGCACCCCTTTATAAAACATTTGCCCAGCTTCAACAGATAAGAACCTATTATAAATTTCACGGTATTGATAACGATAGATACATAATAAATGGTAAATACAGACAGGTCATGATTGCTGCAAGGGAGCTTTCATATGGAGATCTGCCGAGCAAATCGTGGATAAACGAAAAGCTCGTATTTACCCACGGCAACGGCGTTGCAATGAGCTATGTAAACAGTATAACAAAAGAGGGACTCCCTGAATTCATAATAAGGGACATACCCCCTGTGTCTTATACAGATTTAAAGATAACAAAACCTGAAATTTACTACGGTGAGATGCCAGAAGACTATGTTATTGTTAATACTAAGATACCAGAATTTGACTATCCTACTGCTGAAGGCAATAAATATATTTCATATAAAGGGACTGGGGGGATCAAACTCGATTCTTTTTTTAAAAGGTTACTTTTTTCCCTATATTTTAAATCAGCGAAAATCATACTTTCCACCGAGATAACCCCTGAAAGCAGAACTATATACAACAGAAACATTGTAAACCGTGTTCAAAAGATAGCCCCCTTTCTCATGCTCGATTCGGACCCATACATAGTTGTATCAAAAGAAGGAAAACTATTCTGGTTTATAGATGCCTATACAATCTCAGAGATGATGCCTTATTCAAAACCCCTTAAAAACAGAATAAATTACATGAGAAATTCTGTTAAAATCATAGTAGATGCCTATAACGGAAAGATAGATATGTATTTAACAGACTTAGAGGACCCTGTGATATCTGTCTATAAGGAGATCTTTCCCTCGCTCTTTAAAGATATAAATTCAATGCCTCCAGATTTAAAGGAACACATCCGGTATCCCAAGGACTTTTTTAAGGTTCAATCTTTTATGTTCGGCACCTATCACATGGAAGACCCCAAGACATTCTATAACAAGGAAGATGTCTGGGAAATACCGGTTCACGGAGAGAAAAAGTTAGAACCCTATTACTTAATAATGAAATTCCCTGAGGAAACAAAGGAGGAATATGTATTGCTTTTACCTTATACGCCCGCAAAAAGGGATAATCTTGCCGCATGGTTTGCCGCAAGGTGTGATGGAGGCAACTACGGAAAACTCATGGTATATACCTTTCCAAGGGATAGGCTTGTTTTCGGGCCGAGACAGATAGATGCCAGGATAGACCAGGATTCTTATATTTCTCAACAACTGACCCTCTGGGGGCAAAGGGGCTCTCAGGTGATAAGGGGAAGGCTTATTATAATACCTGTTGAAAAATCACTCTTATATATCCAGCCCTTATATCTTGCTGCAGAGGATAAGGGTGGTTTACCGGAATTAAGAAGGGTTATCGTGGCATACGAAAATGAGGTTGTAATGGAAGAAAATCTTGAGACCTGTCTTAACAGGCTCTTTGGTGAAAAAAAGCATGCTTTAGCGATAACAGAAAAAAGACCAATATCAATCACAAAAGACATAAAAGAACTCTCAAGAGAGGCAATGAAGGTTTTCGAAAGGGCAAAAGAATTTCTAAGACAGGGGAACTGGGCAGGTTACGGTGAGGAATTAAAGAAACTGGAGGCAATATTAAAGGAAATGGCCACAAAATAAAAACACCCCGCATAAGAGCGGGGTGCAACAAGCTTTTAGTTTTTTTAAAACCTTTTATCTATCAGCTAAAAAACTTTAATTCCTTTTCCAGGACATCAGAGAGATTAACGAGTTTTTCCACATTCTTATAGCTATTCTTAAATGACTCACCGGTATTATTTATCATATTGTGTATATCGTTTATAGATTTTGTAATCTCGTTAACCGTTGCAGATTGTTCTTCAGATGCAACAGCTATCTGATTTATCTGGGTAAGGACATTTTCAGATTCGCTCAATATCTCCTGAAGGGTCTGTTTTGCATCATTTACGATTGAAAACGATTCATTAACAGAGGTTACGTTCATATCTATCAGATTGGAGGCATTAACCATCTCTTTTTTAATGTTCTTTATAGATTCTGTAATATCTTTTGTTGCCTTTATGGTTCTCTCTGCAAGAGACCTTACCTCATCTGCTACTACAGCAAATCCCCTGCCGTATTCACCGGCCCTTGCAGCCTCGATCGCAGCATTTAATGCAAGAAGGTTTGTCTGATCCGCTATGTCTTCAATCAATGTAACTATATTTTCTATAAACATGGAACTATTGGAGAGATTTTTCATGACATCAACGGTATCGTTCGCCACCTTTTTTGTGCCCTCCATAGAATCGGCAATGTTATTCATTATATCAAAACCTTTTTTTGCAATATCTTTGGAATTCTCGGCACTCTTTACCACCTTGAAACAGTTCTGGGCTATCTCTCCCGCGGTCTGGGCAAGCTCTTCATGGGCTATTGCAACGGAACTTATCTTTTCTGTGGTATTATCCACCGTGTTTGTCATCTCCTTTTCAAGTTCCTTTAGCATATTTACAACTGCTATTATCTCCGTATTACCATTTTTGATATTGCTTATAATATGTTCCAGCTTTTCTGCAAATTGGTTTAATCTCCTGGAAATCTCTCCTATCTCATCTTCTGTGTCTATTTTAAGCCTTTCAGATATGCTTCCCATGGAAATCTTTTCAATACCTGTTAATGAATCATTTATTCCTCTATATGTTTTAGCACTGAAAAAAAGGCCTATGCTGATGGAAATAATGATGGCAATGGGGATAACAACAAAATAGGCGATTAAAGCATTTTTTGTGCTTTTGGTCATTACAGGCACAAACTGGGCAAATCTTTTGCTTCTTTCCTTTAAAAGTCCTGCAAAATCACTCTTGTATTTACCAAGCTGGTTTCTTATATTTTGACTGACTAATTGAGTGGTCTGACCGAGCTGACTTTCATCTGAGACATCCATCTCAAGGATTTTACTTAATTCTATCAAGTTTGCTGATATATCATCAAGCCTTGCCTTTTCCTTTCCCTCTTTCATCTTTGCACCAAAATCTTTTATATTATTTATAAGTTCATTCAACTCTTTTTTTACATGTTCTACACTACTTTTATAATCAGGGATGTTTGTCACAGACTCTAAATTGTTCAGGTATATACCGATTACATCCAATTTATCTATCAAACCTACCACCATCTCTGTTTCTTTTCCGATGTTTGTAATTTCATCCATCATACCCTTTCTTGTTAGCGTCTCATAAATGGTGTATGCACTTATAAGCACCATAAATCCAATAGATATCAATACAGGCATTATCATCTTGGCCTTTAAACTCTGGTTGAAGAATTTAATTTTCATATTAGGATATCCTCCTGATTGAATGTTATCATGCTTAATGTTTTATCGGATTTTTTTTTATTTCCTTAAGAAAATTTTTATTATTCATATATATATAGTGTTTTTTCGAATAGTTATGCAATATAATAATTATTTTAAGGTATTAAAAAATAGACCATTTTTATAAAATTTAACTTGACAAAAAAACTTTATAAATTATATGGTTTTTAAAACTACACATTTAAATGTCTTTATGCAGATAGCTTGGTCCATAAAATTTTAATCTTAAGGGGGTTATATGAATTCAGTTATTGTGCTAATTTTGGGTTTTGTTGTGGCCTTTATCGGGTATCGTGTATACGCAAAGTATGTAGATACGAAGATCATGAAAGCTGACCCAAAGAAGGTTACGCCTGCAAAAATGTATATGGACGGCGTGGAATTTATGCCAACAAGCAAAAATATCCTCTTTGGTTATCAGTTTAAATCCATAGCAGGTGCAGCACCTGTTATTGGGCCCATCATTGCCATTCAATGGGGCTGGCTCCCTGCCCTTATATGGATCCTTGCAGGCACATTTTTTATAGGATGGGTTCAAGATTACTCGAGTGCAATGATAGCCATGCGTAAAGATGGTGCATCTCTTGGTGGTTTAAGCCATAAACTTATTTCACCGAGGGCAAGGATAATCCTTCTTGCCTTTTTATATTTTTATTTACTGCTAATTGCCGGTGCCTTTGGAAACGTTGTTGTAAGCACTGCAATAGGTTTAAAGGCAGCACCTATGGCATGGCTATTTATGACAATCGGAGGTATTCTCGCAGGTCAGATGATTTACAGATGGAGAAAAGACATAATCTTAACAACCGTTATAACAGTAATAATTGCCTTATTAGGGATATGGTTAGGCTCTGTTTTACCCTCTGATAAAATTATAGGAGACACGCTTGCCAATAGTAGATGGCTATGGACTATCCTTGCCTTTCTTTTCTGTTATTTTGCAGCAGTATTGCCCATCTGGAGATTTGCCTTACCAATAAACTACGTTGCCTCGTATATAGTATTTCTGGGTTTATTCTTCGGGATCATAGGCATCTTTATCCTCCATCCCGATATAACCCTGCCTGCATATACAGGATTTACTATAAAGATAGGGCCCATCTGGCCTATTATGTTTGTCACCATTGCATGCGGCGCAATCTCAGGATGGCACAGTCTTGTCTCATCATCGGGCACTGCAAGGCAGCTTGAAAACGAACTCGATGCCAGACCCGTTGGTGCAGGGGTAATGTTTGTGGAGATGATGCTCGCTGTTTTTGCATTGATTATTGCAGGCACCATATATGCGTCTTCAGCAGAATACGGTGCCGCTATTGTAAAGGGGCCAGGTGGTGTCTTTGCAGCAGGTGTTTCAAAGTTTTTAGGCGCCCTGGGGCTTCCGGCTGCTACAGGCAGGGCATACGGTAGTGTTATGATGATTGTCCTTGCCATAACGATTATGCAGCTTGTCATTCGTTTTATGAGGATAGCCACATCAGAATTACTGAGCGATATAAGCCCAGTATTCAGAAATGCCCATGTAGGAACGATAATCGCAAGCCTTCTCGGTATGCTTCTTGTTCTAACAGGCTGGTGGCAGTACCTATGGGTGCTTTTCGGAGGGGCAAATCAGCTTATGGCATCACTGGCACTTATGCTTGTAACTGCATATCTCATGTCAGAAGGTAAACCTGCGGCATATGCATTTTATCCCATGATTTTTATGTTTATAACAACCATTGCAGCGCTTCTGTATACCTCTTACAATCTTTTGACAAAGGTTATAAGCGGTGCCGTAAAGGGTGAGGCACTTGTTGGCAATGCCCTCATGGGCATAGTAGGTATATTTCTTGTCGTTGCCGCCCTTGTCCTTGCAATGGAAGGCATAAAGGCATTTAATAGATATAAAGCCACAAGGATACAAACATCACCTGCTAAGGCATAAGATGTGTTAAAAAAACAATTAATTTAAGGAGTAGCATCTATGTCGGAAAAAGAAAAAAAGAAAGGTGGATTTTTTAGCGCCGTAAAGGAATTCGTCTACGGCGTGGCAGCCCATGATTCGGCAAGGTTTGCCATGAAGACGAGGGCAAGTATGGAGCATCTTTTTATACTTATTACAATGGGTGACATGCTCGGTGTTCCAATACTGCCTCCTTATTACTCGTTGAGGCTCCTTCCCTATGTTGTGCCCCAGATTTCCACATGGAAGAGAAGGATGCTCAGGGAAAAAGACTTAACCGATGCCCTTGCCTGATTTTCTTTATGTAATTTTTAAGCTTTAATGAAAAATAAGGGGGTGGTTACCATTTCACTTACAAAGATTTTTGAACAATATCCTGAGAGACGTTATATAATGTTCGGTGGAAAAGGAGGTCTTGGAAAGACGACCTTCTCTGCAGCTACGGCCTATTATTTAGCAAAACAGGGCAAAAAGGTGCTCGTGTTTTCTGTGGACCCGCAGGCATCTTTGAGTGATATATTTAAAATGGATATATTCGGTAAAGGCCCTACTGAGATTATGCCCAATCTATATGCACAGGAGATTGATGCTGACCGCAGGGTAAAAGAATATCAGCAGGAAATAAGACAGAAAATCCTTGATATGTATGGCATGGATAAGATTCCCGATGAGATAGAAAGCTATATACAGGCGGCAGCAGCAGAGCCTGCCATGGAAGAAAGCGCCATCTTCGATGAGGTGGTAGACATTGTGGTAAAAGGCGGTTATGATTATTATATCTATGACCTTGTCCCTCTTGGTCATGCCCTGTATTATCTCAGTATGGCCTCGGTGTATGATGAATGGATTGATAAGATAACGAACTTGAGAAAACAGATGAGGGAATACGACCAAGTTGCGGCTGTGATTAAAAGAGAAAAGGATCTCGAAGAGGACGAGATATTAAACGAGCTTTTATATATTAAAGACAGGATAAACAAATCATCGAGCATACTTACAGATAAGGAAAAGACAGCCTTTTTCTTCGTTGTCACCGCAGAGGAAATGGTCATAAACGATACAATCAAGGCAGCAGAACTCTTTGCAAAGTTTGATGTCCCCTTAAGCGGCTATATTGTAAACAGGGTGCTGTCCGACGAATTAAAAGGACAGAATATCCCCGAATACCTAAAACATCGCCTTGAGATGCAGGAAAAATATCTCAAAGTGATAAAAAACACATTCAAGGATCAGATTCTGGCCTATGTGCCGGAAATGGAGAGGGATGTCACAGGACTTACCATGATAGAAAAGTTAGCACAAAAGATGTTTACATAAAATTTTATAAAAAAGAAAGACAAAAAGGGAGTTTTCAGATGAGCCAGATTACAAAGTCAATGACACAGTTTATGAAAGACCATCCAAATCTTAAATATATATTTTTCGGAGGAAAGGGCGGTGTAGGAAAAACAGTAATGGCAGGTGCTGCTGCACTATGGGCTGCAAAGCAGGGTAAGAAAACCCTGCTTGCATCCACAAACCCTGTTCACAGCCTTTCAAATCTCTTTGAACAGAATGTATTTGGAAGACCTGTAGTTGTATGCGATGAAAAACTCTGTTATGCCTTTGAGATAGATACAAAAGATACCATTGAGAGGTCTAAGCAGGAGATAAAGGAAAAAATAAACTGGTTTTTAAAGTTCGCAGATTTAACCACAAAGGCAGATGATTTTGTAGAATCAGCCACAATGAACCCTGCCTTTGAAGAATCAGCCATGTTTGAAAACATGATAGATTTAATGTTCAAGGACGAATATGACTTTTATGTCTTTGATACTGCCCCCACGGCAAATGCAAGAAGACTGCTTGGCATGTCCAAGGTGTACTCCCTGTGGGTGGAAAAGATGCTAAAGAGCAGAGAAGAGGCAAAGTCTTTAAGGGAACTATTGTCGTACACAAAGAAAAAGGAAGCAGACCCGCTTATGGACTATCTTTTGAGTTTCAAAGATAGAATGTCAAAGGCCCAGAGTCTTCTCACAAATAATGAACTTACAGCATTTTTCTTTGTAACACTGCCTGAGAGCCTTCCCATTGCTGTTATTACCCGTTTTATAAACTGGTTTTATGATTTTGGCATACCCGTAGGTGGGGTGGTGGTAAACGGCATAATTCAAAAGGATCAGGTTGCACAAGATGCCCCGGAATTCGTTCGAAACAGGGTGGCCATGCAGGAAGAACACATGGAAGAGATATGGAATATATTCGGTGAAAATGTAAGGGCAATCATTCCCCTCTTTGAAACAGAGGTAAAGGGGGCAACTATGTTAAACAGGCTTAAAGACTATCTTTTTGTATAAAACTAAAGATCTCCCGAGACTATATCAGTTAAGTCTTTCTCCCTTAAGACACTACTTTTCCACTTATCCATATACGGTATTATATAAGGGAATATACGCATGGCATAAAAAGGGGGAAAAATAGGTAGACCCAACAGATCCCCGAACACTATTAGAAGAAGAAGATTGTTTAGGTAACCCTTTTCTTTCAAGAGCTCCTTCTGGAGTTCATAAACGGTCATCCCGAAAAAAAACTCTTTTAAGGTTTTACTGCAATTATTGAGAAAAAAGTTTAGATTGTCTAAAAGATTTGTTTTCTTCATTAAAATCAAGGTTGTGTTTTAATATCTTTTCCTTGTGCCCTTTGATGCAGGATATCCAAACATCAGTGCCTTTGCTGCCCTGTCTGATTCATAACTATCCCCTGAAAAGACCTTATCAATGAGCTGAGATTGCCTGTCCCACCTATCGGCATATCTCTGTTCCCATAACCTTTGACTCAACATCTCAGCCTCTCTTGCTTCAAAATATGCACTTTCTCTTAACTTTCTATAACGGGTGTCTCTATCCTCTTTATAATCTACAAAGACCCTTTTTGTGTCTGTCTTTCTCATTTCATTTAAGAATTTCTTATATTCCTTTGTCTCCACATCGTTTAAAAACTGCTCTCCACCTGTCCTTATTACACTTATTTTCTCCTCACCCATAACAGGTAAGGGCAGTATTAAAAAAACCAAAAACACTATACAAAATGCTTTCATGTTAACCCCCTAATCCCTATAGAGTTCTATGGTAGGGCCTTTTTCTATTAATGTTTTTACAGGTTTTAATCTTATCTTTTCATCAATTGTTTTTCTCGTCACCTTGATATCTACAGATTCATTGCCGTAAGTGGAATCAAGAAACATCTCTATATAGACATCAGCTTCATCCTTTAAATCAACGAGTATCTCCTTTTTTATTTCCTTTTTCAGTGAAATAATCTCAAGCTCGTTATCGTAAAGGGTAGGAACAAATGAAACAAGTATCCTCTTTAACCCTTTTTCCAAGGTCTTTTCATAAATTTCACCCTTTTGTATGTCCCTTATCATTTCGTTATTTACCTTCACATTAATGTCGCTGGGGCTGATTCTATTAAATTTCAATTTGCTGTTGGCAAATTTGTATCTAAAGCTCAACTCTTTTTCAGATTCAAGCCTTATAATCTCTCTTTGTTCGTCCACATCGGGCAGATAGTCTTTTATATTCATAACAAATCTGTAATCCACAAATTCTTTTTCTTTAAAGGGCTGATAAGGCCTAACAACCCTTGATATTTTATCTCTGTAATCCTTTGCAGATAGAAAGTACTTAACAGATTTATCATGCCAATTTTTATCCACCAAAAATAGTTTTATCATCAGATTGTCGTTTTTTATTGTATAAAAACCTGTGATAACCACATCTATATTGAATTGCTCCATCTTTTTCTTAAGGTCATAGATACGTTTTTGTTTTGACCTGTCAATATCCGGATAAAAGTAATGGTCCTGATAGTTTATGTATTCTTTTAAAATAGCGGTGTCAACAGACAACCTCTCTTTCTCTTTCAAGATATTATAAATTTCCTCTTTTATTACATTAGAAAATTCGGTGATATTGTTTTTTTCATCGTAGATATTGTCAAGATATATCTTTATTTGCCTGTAGTTCTCGTAAGGCGCCACGATTTCGTTTAAGGCCGTGTATATGAGGGGAAATAGTTGAGGCTCTGAATAAGTAAGCCTTTTTAAAAGCACAAAATCGCCTTTACCTGCTTCAATCCTCGACTTTATTATCTGACATACACTAACATTCTCGTTTATTTTGACTACCACACATTTTCCTATTTCGTCCACCATTTGTGGCCTATCCTGTTTTTTATAGATAGATAGGGTATCACCCTTAATGATTCCCAAATTTTTACCGGCATTTATAATTATTTCCTCATCTGTAGCAACATATAACTTATTATCCTTCGTGCCTATGATTGTGCTTTTTATGATTTCACTGTATGAATTTAGTGGAGAAAAGATTGTAAGGCATACTGTGACAACAATGATTAAAATTGCATATTTTTTCACCTTTACCCCCTATTTATTATTACTATACAAATTTTTTATTATCTTCGGGGTAACAAAGATTAAAAGTTCTGTTTTGTTATCTGTTCTTGTTTCTTTTTTAAACAGCCATCCTAAAAGAGGGATCTTGCTGAAAAAAGGCACGCCGGATTCAGAATCCTCATCCTCTATTTCATAGATGCCACCTAATACCGCTGTTTCTCCATCTTTGACGATAAGTTCTGTTGACGCCTCTTTTTTATCTATAGGTATACCTGCCGCAACGGCAGCGAGAGGTCTGTCCTTTGTGGCCTTGATCTTTAATTTAATATTGTTGTCCTTAGTTACCTGAGGTGTAACCTCCAGAGACAGAACAGCATCTTTTAGCTCTGTCTGGGTGCCCTGTTGAGATACGGTTTGATAGGGTATCTGCTGACCTTGTTTAATGATGGCTGGCTTGTTATCTGAGGTGATTATCTTTGGATTTGAAATAATTCTGCCTTTTCCTAAAGTTTCAAGGGCTGAAAGCTGAACATCAAGCTTAAAAGAATCTGCAACAGAGCCAATGAAAATACCGAATGTTCCACCTGAACCTGCCGTCACTGCAGCGGGAAGATTTACATTATAAGGAAAATCAGCCCTACCGCTTGAATCCATCCTGACCCCTGTCTGACCTGTTGGTGATGTAAATGATGTGGCCCCTGAAGATGCACCGTAGCTTTTACTTGCCCCGACCTCAACCTGTTTATTTCCCAGTTCACTGCTTATCCAGCTATATGATGCGCCCCACTGAACACCCAGTTCCTTTGAAAAATTTGAATAAGCCTGAACTATCCTTGCCTCAATCTGAACCTGAGGTGGCGGAAAATCGTGTTCTTTTATCATTCTTTTAATGAGTTCCACGTTTTCCTTTGTATCTTTCACAATTATTGCATTACTCCATGCAACAGGCGTGACTGTGCCGTATTCTGAAAGGAGTCCTTTTTGCTGGGCCATGGTTGCACCTGTGGCAGTTCCTGTTACCTCACCCCTTATAACCCTTACTGCATCTGCTGCAGTTGTGTAATTTAAAAAGATGGTCTCTGTTACAAACTCTTCACCCTGTTTTAATCTCTCCAATCTTTCTCTCTGGATAGCAGCCCTCTCTTCTGCCTCTCTTTTCTTTTCCTCTAAAGATTTTTTTAAGGTAACTATTCTTATTACATTACCTTCTTCATATTTTGCCAGGTCTTTTGTTTTAACGATTACTTCCAATGCCTCTTCCATAGAAACATTATCGAGCTTCATGGTGATTGTCTTATCCTTCAACTCTTTAACATCATCTCCTATTATGATGTTTTTACCCATTACATCTGCAAGCCCTTTTAAAACATTTCTAACATCGGCATCTACAAAATCAAAGGACATCTTAATGGGTTTTTTTGTAAAAGTTTGACCAAAACAAATAACTGGACAAAATAGAATCAATAGAGATATTGTTAAAATGATTTTTTTCATAATTACATACCTTCCTTTTTTCTTGGGATATCAATTGCAAAGGTTCTTATCTCACCCTTTAATCTATATCCTAATACAACATGTCCCTCCAAAATATCAACAATCCATAGATTCTTATTGAGATAATCTCCTTTTCTGAATAATATCCCTCTGCCCTGCATATCCTCCATCATGGCAACCCTTGTATCTCCAGCCTTTAAAATCCCCACAAGCTTTAACTCTTCCAGTTCGTAACCTTCTTTTGTTGTTTTAAATGACCTTGCCTGTTTGGACCTTTGAAGTTTTGTATGAAACATTGATTCAAAAGGATCCCTTCTATTTATCGCAGAGTATGTAAAATCCCCTATATTGAATTTTGTTGACGTTGCCACAGGCTGTTTCTGCTCTACATTGGGTTCGGCGCTAAAAATATAAGAAGGGATAACAATATATAGAAAAAGAAAAGACCATGGAAATATTACCTTTTTCATAAGATTTTTTTTCTTTTTATTTAACTTTACCATAATCTACTTTTTTGCCGGTGCCCCTGGAGGACCACCCGGTCTTTTTTCCTCTTTTTTGGGTTGTTCTTTTAAATATACATATGTCTTTGCTGTGCATTCGCCTGTTAAGGTTAATACACCGGAGACACTTTTTGGAGCAGGTGCCATTGTAAAACCTGTTATGGTCATTATCCTCTCAAGCCTTCTTATTCCGTCAAAGAAATAGGCCACATTATGAAACGGTGCTGTATATTTTATAACAAAAGGCAATTCTGCAAAGAATTCTTTATTCTGAACTGGCTTTGGTTCAAAATATGTAATCTTCATCCTTGTTTCTGTTGCAAGGTTGGTAACACTCCTTAAAAGATTGGGGATGTCTTTGTTTTCCGGTAATTGTTTTAAAGACTCTTGATACAATGCATTTATCCTTGCGAATTCTTCTCTGTATTTATTCATATTGTTTTTTATTGCCTTCATTCTGTCAAGCTCTTTTTTTAGCTCATCGTATTCCCTTTTTAACCTATCCTTTTCTTCAAGCTGTGGACTGATTATGAGAAAGAAACACAATAAAAAGATACCGATATTGAATACAAGGGAAAACAGAAATTTGTAAATCTTCGGTATCTTTACAATCTTCTTTTCTATAATCGAAAGGCTAATGTTTAACTTTCTCAAAGTTTTATATCACCCTGGATAATAAATTTTTTAACAGTAACATTTGTTTCTCTGTCCAATTCATCTGTAATATTTAACAATTCCACGTTTGTTAAATAGGGAATCTTAGAAAGTCTTTCCATTAAATCTGAAATAGATTCATTCTCTATGGAAACCCCCTCTAAGTATAGCTTATTATCCGATTTCTTTAGATTTCTTAGCCAGACGTTTTCCTTTATAATATTTGTAAGATCAAACAAAATCCTTGCTGTTAGTGCCCTTCCCTCTTTTATGCTGTCTATTGCCTTCATTCTCCTTTCAATCTCTTTTTTTTGCTGCTGCATGGCAAGATACTCTCTGTAGATATTCTGAAGGCTTGCTATTTCTTTCTTTGTGTCTCCTATCATTTTTTTCTGTTCTATAATATCCTGATGATTCTTGTAATAAAAACCTCCTACGGCAATGGCATTTAAAAGTACAAAAAATATAAAAAGATAGATATCCTCTCTGAACAGCTTTTTTTCTTCCTGACTCGGGACAAGATTTATCTTAATCATCTGACTATATCATCTATCCTCGTTGATAAGTGCAATGCAACAGGAATGAATTCTCTGTATTCTTTATATACGTTCTGCTTAACCGCAGCCTCTCCACCTACAATTAGAAATGGGTCTATGATTTCTATATTAATGTTTGTGTCGTTATATATCTTATCGATAATGCCTTCAAGGAGCGAACCGCCACCTGTAATAAAAATTTTGCTTATGCTCTCATTAGGTTTTGTGGAAAGATAAAAGTTTATGGTTTTGTTTATCTCAGAAGAAATATTAAAGATAAAATCTTCAAAAAGATAGGTAATCTCAGGGTCTGCCTTTATCTTTTTTTCTTCTGCCTCCAAATATCCTGCCTTCAATGCCTTTTGAATCTGCTCTGTAAGGTATGTCCCACCAAGCATAACCTCTCTTGTCAAATCAATGTAAGGCCCCTTTACTATGGCCATATTCATAACTGTTGCCCCTAAGTCCACAATCATTACAGGAGAGCCATGCAAACCGTATATCTGTTCCACAATATTTATAAGGCTAATCAAATCCAAATCCAATAGAACGAGTTTTAATCCAGCCATTCTAAAGGTATCAATAAATCCATCGACTATCTCCTTTTTTGATACAACAAACAAAACATTTATAAAATTTTCATCTTCTGGATCTAATCCTAAAACATGGTAACTGTAATACACCTCTTTTAATTGAAAGGGAATAGAATTTTCTATCTCTGTGATAATCAAACCTGTCTCCTCAAGGATAGACGGATTCTTCATTATTTTTTCTATATCCATATCCTCAGAAAGAGGCAGCCTTATCTTTTTTATTATGGCCCCGTAGCTTGAAAGGGCAGAGGCGGCAATTGTGCTTTTTATATTGTTTTTTGTCACAATCTCTCTGATCTCATGGGCTACAAAATCCTGGTCAACGATATGGCCTTCTGTTAAAAGGTTTTCAGCATAAGTCTTTTTTGCAATATGGGTCAGTTGATAGCCTTCTTTTGTCTTTTTGACAGTGCCTATCTTTATTGATGAGGTTCCTATATCAACACCTATTAGTTCCCCTGTCCTGCTTAGACCGAGCTTACTTAATATATCAATCTTTGTTAAAGACCTATGGCCTTTCTTTTCTTTTTTTTGTTTTTTCTTTGGACTGGCATTAATATCGAGGTTATCCGTTGATTGGGGCACATCGAGATTGTTTTCAGTCTTCTTTGATTTAAAGCCTATTTTTATGGATCTGATTTTTTCCAATGCCATAATAACCCTTATTAACCCTTATAAATAAAGCAGTTTGATAAATTGATACATTTTATTTTTAAAAAATACAAGTTTTTTATTAAAAAATTTAAAATTTTCTAACACATCAATAGGCCTTAATATGCCCCTTTTGTAGAAAATATGGCCTTAAAGGTTTTAATAATAATAACAATATCAAGCCACATAGACCAGTTTAACACATAAAAGTAATCAAGCCTTACCCTATCTTCGTATTTAATTTCACTTCTTCCACTTACCTGCCACAGACCTGTCATGCCCGGTCTTGTGTGGGTATATATTTCACTGTATTCATTATAATAACGCTCAATGGCACTTAATTCATCGGGTCTGGGGCCTACTATTGACATATCTCCCTTTAACACATTAAAAAATTGGGGTAATTCGTCAAGGGAGGTTTTTCTGAGTATGCGACCTATCCTTGTAACCCTCGGGTCATTAACTATCTTGTTTCTCTCTTCTATTTCTTTGACGGCATCAGGGTTTTTTCCAAGAAAATCGCTTAGTTCTGACTCACCTTCTTGCTTCATAGTTCTAAACTTATACATCTTAAACTCACGAAGGTTTTTACCGCACCTTTTGTGTTTAAAAAACACAGGACCATCTGAATCTAATTTTATTAAGATAGGTATGATGAAAAATAGAGGTAAAAGGACGACAAGACCTGTTATTGAAAAAAGGATGTCAAATCCCCTTTTTATTAGGGTCTTTTGAACAGAAATTAGACCCTTTGATACTGTAACAAGGGCTATATTACTGTTTAGAAAGGTCTTAATTTCTGTGTTCATAAAGGAAAGCCCCGGTGTTTCAGATACCAGGATAAAATTATTCACATGGGGCTTTATTATTTTAACTGTTTCTTCATCTAATGCATTAATAGGCACAAAACATACATCAATCTGTTTCTCTTTAATGTTATTAAGGTCAATAGAGCCTATGACACCTATTATTTTTAAACCAGAATACCATTCTTTGTTTATTGCTGAAATGACCTTTTGTGATATTTTGTTGTCTTTTGTGTTTACTATATATGCTGGTTTTCTTAAGTTATTGATTTTATAGATTATATACTTCAAAAAGGCCCTCGATAAAGGCAATAAAAAAAGCATATAAAAAAAAGATAATGTTATTATAATGCGGGAAACCTCCTCCCCTCCTTTCTGAAGGGAGATTACCATCCACACAATAAGGAATGAGATGGATAAACTCTTAAAAATGATTAAAAGCTCATCCCATATGTTTATAACAAGGCTGTAACCCCTATAATAGGCAATCAAAACAATGATTGTGAGAACCATCCAGGATTTATAGATATAGGTGGATAATCCGTGGGTTAAAGGGACAAGATTGATAAATACTCCTATCATGGGCCTTGTATAATAGGCAAGGATAATGGAAAGATACATTACCAAGATATCTAATATTAAAAATAAAAAATCAGGATAAATCTTTTTTATCATTGTCAAAATTTTGCCTTCAGAATTGGTATCTTATCATAATTAAT
>CAZJOP010000020.1:10169-19457 GCA_964547695.1 uncultured Syntrophorhabdaceae bacterium | reverse complement strand
TCTTCCTTCATCAAGACATTTTTCATAGAACCTTTCCTGTGCCTCTTTGGCTACATAGAAGGCCCTTTTTATCTTATTTGCCGATTTCTTTATTGTTTTTCCAAATTTTTTAAGGTTTGCAAGGGTTGTGTTCTCGCCCATCCCGAAATATATAACAGGTGACAGTACCTCTACACCATAGGCACTAAAATCAATGGATGCCTTAACCGTATAGGGTATGGACTGAGCATAGGGACATGCAAATGTATTGGCAATGTGTTTTGCAGGGTTTCTAAAGTTTATCACACTTGGTATGAAGATCTTTTTGATACCTTTATTTATTAAGTTCAATATATGACCGTGGGCAAGCTTTATGGGAAAGCACGATTCTACTATGATATTTTCAACACCTTCCCTTATAATCTTTTTGTTCGTTGCGTCAGAAAAGACAACCTTGTAGCCCAGTTCTGTCAAAAATGCCTTCCAGAAAGGAATATATTCATGCATATTGAGTATCCTCGGAATCCCTATGACCTCCCCATCTGCCTCTTTATCGTATACATTAAACAACAATTCTTCTCTTACTTTAAAAAGGTCTTTTATATCCTTTTTCTCTGTGCGTCTCACAACGTCATATTTTTCGCATCTACTTCCGTAATAGAGAGGCGCCTCATTCTCAACAGTTACCTTTCTTATCTCACAGAGATTTTCACAGCCCTTACACTCAAAAGTTTCAATGTCGTAGCGCCTTTTACTTAAATCAAACCCCTTGAAACTGCTTTTTTCCCAGTTTTTTTCCTTCATGGCAAGTATAGCCACACCGATTGCCCCTGTTACATCATGATGAGGTGGAACTTTAATGGGTCTACCAAGTGTCTTTTCAAATGCCGCCACAACACCTTTGTTGAATGCAGTCCCACCCTGAAAGAAGATCCTTTTCCCTATCCTCCTATCACCCACTACCTTATTCAAATAGCTGGCTACTATGGAATAGGATAATCCGCTTACAAGGTCTTCGGTTCTTGCACCCCTCTGCTGATGGTGCACAAGGTCTGATTCTATAAAGACTGTGCATCTCTCGCCCATCTTAAGAGGCATATCCGACGATAGGGCTAACTTGCCAAATTCCTCTTTTATGGATATGCCCAGTCTTTCTGCCTGCTCTTCAAGAAAAGAACCGGTGCCTGCAGCACAGGCCTTGTTCATCTCAAAATCAACAACAACCCCATTATCAATGCTTATATATTTCGAATCCTGCCCCCCTATCTCAAAGATAGTATCTACCTCAGGGTCAATATTTATTGCTGCCTCTGCCTGTGCAGTAATTTCATTCCTTACTATATCTGCACCTATAAAATCAGCTGTTAGATACCTACCAGAACCTGTTGTGCCAGCACCTAATATATTTACCTTATCCCCTATCTCTTCACCTATCTCGGCAAGCCCTCTTTTTACCGCCTCAAGGGGTCTACCCTCTGTCATAAGGTATCTTTTTGCAAGGACATTTTTGTCCTTATCTATCAATACAAGGTTTGTACTTATAGAGCCCACATCTACGCCAAGATATGCATCGGTGAGTGTTTCTACAGGTTTTACATAGTAGTCCACATTGATGTTTTCCTTTGACAGCTCAAGTTTTTCCAGGGTCTCTACGTTTTCATTGTGGATAAGATATTCATTGATCCTATCAAATCCTAAAAACTCTGTTTTTAAAGAAGGCTCATCCATGACTGTATAGACAGCGCCTATTGCACCCATGGAGGTAAAATATTCCGGGATTATAAATTCTTCATCTTTCAATGAAAAAACATCTTTTATAGCCCTTTTCATACCCGCATTTGCCGCAACACCGCCCACAAATGCCACGGGTTTTATTATATTTTTTCCCTTTGCCACATTGCTTTTAAAGTTTCTTGCAAGGGCATAGCATAAACCAGAAACTATATCGTAATCAGGGGTTGCTATCTGCTGGAGGTGAATCATGTCTGATTTGGCAAATACAGTGCATCTTCCTGCTATCCTCGGAGGATTTTTTGATTTTAGGGCAACGTTACTGAATTCTTCTATGGTAAACCTTAATCTCGATGCCTGCTGGTCAAGAAAAGAACCGGTTCCTGCGGCGCATAGTGCATTCATAGAAAAATCTTTTATCTTGAGCCTTTTGCCCTGTGATTCTTCTTCAAATATAATGAGTTTCGAATCTTCTCCACCGATGTCTATAACGGTTTTTACATGGGGATATAGGTGGTTAAATGCCCTTGTTAATGCAACTATTTCATTTACAAAGGCTGCACCCACCATTTGAGAAAACAGCTTTGCCCCTGTCCCTGTGGTGGCGATAAAATCTATGCTGTATTGTTCTTTTAAATTTTGGAGTATATTTCTTGAAAGTTCAATGGGTCTGCCTTTGTGCCTTATATATTCATTGTAGATTACCTTTCTCTCATCATCTATTAATACAACATTTATGCTGACAGAACCAATATCTAATCCCAATTTATACAAAACCCAACACCTCCTTTTTTAAAACTAATAATGCTTTGATTAAATAAATTTATTATGTTAATTTATAATACAAACAGGCATTTATCAACATAATAACACATAAGAAGGCTTATGAAAAGGGTTCGCATATTTGTAAAAGGTATCGTCCAGGGGGTATTCTTCAGGCATTTTACTACCCAGCAGGCAAAGCAGTTAAACATTAAGGGATGGGTGAGAAACCTCCCTGATGGAAGGGTGGAGATGGTCTGCGAAGGAAGCGCTGACAGCATAGAGAAAATGATTGCCTGGAGTAGAAGAGGACCACAGGGTGCTGTTGTGGAAGATATAGAAGTGATATATGAAGAATACAAAAACGAATTTTCAGATTTCAAAATCGTTAGATAAACATTATTATCCTATTTTTCTTGATTTAAAAAATAGACTCTGCCTTGTGATAGGTGGTGGTCAGGTTGCAGAAAGAAAGGTTAACATACTTATCAAATGCGGTGCAAGGGTAAGGGTAATTGCACCTTCTATGACAAAAAGGCTTTTAAACCTCGGAGAAAAAGGAAAGATAGAGATATTAAAAAGGGATTATAAAAAAGGGGACATAAAAGGGGCGTTTATAGTATTTGCCGCCACAGACAATAAAAACATAAACCAGGAGATAAAAAAGGATGCCCAAGCACTGGGTGTTATAACAAATGTCGTGGATGACCCAGAATACTGCGATTTTATAGTCCCTTCTATTGTGAAAAAAGGCCCTGTAATTATAGCAATTTCCACATCAGGAACACTTCCTATGTTCGCCAGAGTCTTTAAAGAAAAGGTTGAGCAGATTTTAACAGATGAGCATATCAGGTATGTAAAAAAAATAGGCAGGTTAAGAAAGATAATTCAAAATGAGGTGGCGGATCCAAAAAAGAGAAACATGATAATGGATGAGATTAAAAACTCAGATATGAATGAAATCATGGGAATGAGTATTAAAGAACTAAAAAAAGTTTTTTTAAATAAGACATGAACAGAATCTTTTTATCAATGGCGCTAATAACCTATCTCGCTTCCACTCTATCGTATCTTTTTTATCTATTAAAAAACAAAGAGGTTATTGAAAAAATAGCCCATTACATTCTTATTCTGGGATTTGTTTTCCACATAACTGCAATCATTGTGAGGTTTTTAGAGGCAGGTTATACACCTATCACAAATCTTCACGAATCGTTATCTTTTTTTGCCTTATGTTTAGCTGGCTTTTTTATCTATCTTAAAGGCGTATATAGAACAGGCATGCTCGGGGCCATTGTCTTGCCCGCTATATCTATCTTAATCATCTGGTCAGTTGCCCTTCCTTCTGATATAAAACCCCTTCCGCCTGCCCTCAACAGTTACTGGTTACCTATTCATACATTTTTCTGTTTTGCAGGAAACGCTGTTTTTTTAATGAGCTTTTTTATTTCCATCTTTTATCTCATCCTCGAGAAATCCATTAAACAAAAAAGGATCATGTCCATCACAAGCCGCATGCCATCCCTTGAAACCCTTGACAGGATTAATTACATGTGCATTTCTTATGGTTTTCCATTTCTAACAATAGGCATCATTTCAGGGTCCATTTGGGCAAAGGTTGCATGGGGTGCATACTGGAGTTGGGATCCAAAAGAGACGTGGTCACTTGTTACATGGATAGTGTATGCCATCTTATTACACAACAGGCTTGCCATTGGCTGGAGGGGTAAAAAGACTGCATATATGATGATACTGGGATTCTTTACCATCTTATTTACATTTTTAGGTGTGAATTTTTTTATAGGAGGACTGCATTCTTATCTGTAAAGTGACATGACTGCATTTTTATCTTTGTTAGTTTTAAAAAGTGTTATTAAGGCTTAAAACATGCATATACTGGTTTTTGGATTAAATTACAATACTGCTCCTGTTGAAATAAGGGAAAGTTTTTTCGTCTCAGAGGAAAAACTTAATACCCTTTTAAAGGCATTTAAGGAGAAAAATCTAAACGAATCCGTTGTCATATCTACCTGCAACAGGACAGAGGTCTACCTCGCCACAGAACATCCCCATACAGCAATAAACACCTTAAAAGATGTCATTTCAGATACATTGAAAACAGAGAAGGTCTGGCTTGATAAATATACATATACGCTTCTCGATGAAGATGCATACGGTCATCTATTTTTTGTGGCATCAGGTCTTGATTCAATGGTAATAGGAGAGCCCCAGATACTGGGTCAAGTAAAAGATGCCTACAGGGCGGCAACGTTTTTGGGCACCACAGGCTTCTACCTAAACAGGTTATTTCACAGGGCATTCCATGTGGCAAAGAGGGTAAGGACAGAAACAAGGATCGGCTATAACCCTGTATCTATAAGCTCTATGGCCGTGTTACTTTCGAAACACATATTCGGAGAACTTTCAAACAAAAAGATACTCGTCATAGGCGCCGGTGAGATGTGCGAGATTGCCCTGAAACATTTTAAAAAAGAAGGTCTTAATGAGATATATATAACCAACAGAACCTTTGAAAAGGCAAAAGCCCTCTCAGAGAGGGTCTTCGGCAAACCATATCGATTTGAAGAGATAACTGAAATTCTCACAAAGGTCGATATGGTTCTTTCCTCGACCGGTGCCGATACTTACATCCTCAAAAAAGAAGATATAGTCCCTGTTATGAAAAAGAGAAAGAACAGGTCCATCTTTTTTATAGATATTGCAGTGCCCAGGGACATAGATCCTGCAATAAACGACCTTGAAAACATTTATCTCTATAATATCGATGATTTAAAAGAACTCTCCATGAAATATTTAAAAGACAGGCTAAAAGAATCAGAATATGCAAAAACCATCATAGACGAGGAAATAGTAAAATTTTCACAATGGATTAAACAACTTGAAATACACCCCCTTATCACCCATGTGGTGGAGAGGGTGGAATCAATAAGGGTTGAAGAGTTTAATAAAATGATGAAGAAGTTAAGACATCTCGATGATGAAACAACAAAAAACATAGAGATGCTAACAAAAAATATCGTGAACAAAATCATTCATCCCCATTTATTGCTGATAAAAAAAGAGAGAAGCCCGGAAATACTTGAGTTAATGAAAAACCTTTTTAATTATGAAGACGATGATAAAGAAAAGGTGGGTAATAGGGACGAGGGGTAGTGGCCTCGCCTTAAAACAGTCAACCATTGTAATAGAAAGACTAAAGCAGGTTTATCCTCAATTTGATTTTGAAATTAAAATTATCAAAACAAAAGGGGATACAATATGGGATAAACCCTTACATCTTATAGGCGGCAAAGGGCTCTTTGTAAAGGAGATAGAAGAGGCACTTCTTAAAAAAGAGATAGACATAGCAGTTCACAGTGCAAAGGACCTTCCTGTGGAGCTCGAAAAAGGGCTCATGTTGGGGGCAGTGCTCGAAAGAGAAGACCCCAGAGATGTATTCATCTCAGAGGTTTATAAAAGCATATACGAATTAAATAAAAATGCAAAAATAGGAACGAGTAGCTTGAGAAGAAAGGCACAGTTATTAAACATCAATAGAGACTTGGAGATTATAGAACTAAGGGGCAATGTAGACACAAGGATAAGAAGAATGCAAGAAAGAAGGGTGGATGCTATTATTCTTGCATACGCTGGTGTAAAAAGGATGGGTTTTCAGAATAAAATAAAAGAGGTTTTGCCTGTAGAGATCATGGTTCCTCCAGCAGGTCAAGGTGCAATAGGTATAGAGATAAGACAGGACGAAGAGGCCATAGAGCTCTTAAAACCTATAGACCATAAAATGACCCGAAAGGAAATAGAGATAGAAAGAACACTTCAACAAAAGATAGGTGGCGGATGCCATGTGCCCCTTGGTATTAATGCCTCAGTTGTAGAGGATATGCTAAACCTGCATATCATGTTAGGAAAGGAAAACGGTGAAATCATATTTAAAGAAAGTTTTACCTGCCCCATAAATACTTCAGCAGGTTTGATTGAGACAATTATCAAAAAGATGCCAAACAAATCATTATTGGCTTAAGGAAGTATTAAATATTGACAAAAACTTTTAATAAAAAAGGCCTTTGTAAATTAATAAGGCCTTTGTAAATTAATACAAAGGCCTTAAAAGACATATTAATTATTTCTATACAGCCTCTTTTAATGCCTTGCCAGGAGTAAACTTCGGAACATTTTTTGCAGGAATCTTAATCTCTTTTCCTGTTCTCGGATTTCTACCCTTTCTTGCCTTTCTCTTGGATACTGAAAACGTCCCGAATCCAACAAGGGTAACCTTTTCACCCTTTTTCAATGCACCTGTTATGCCATCAACGAAAGCATCCAGTGCCTTTGCTGCAGCTACCTTTTTGATGCCTGCGGCTTCAGCCATCTGATTCACCAATTCTGCCTTTGTCATAAACCCCCTCCTTTTTAAAATTTAATTATAATGCAGCTTGAAACTGCATCTGTAAATAGTTTATACCCTTTATTTAAAAAAATATTCAACATTTTTTTTAATTTTTTTTAAAAAAAATTAATTTTTTACTTCAAAGAGTTCACCGTCTATCATATTAAACCTCCTTTTACCCATCGCACCCAGTTCAGGGTCGTGGGTTACAAGGATTAATGTGGCTGAAAGCTCATTATAGACATCAAGGATATACTTCAAAACATCCTTACCGGTCTTTCTATCAAGATTACCTGTTGGTTCATCAGCAAGGATGATTTCAGGTTCATTGATAAGTGCCCTGGCAATGGCAACCCTTTGCTGCTCACCCCCTGACAACTCCCCAGGCTTATGATGTCTTCTATGTTTTAGCCCCATCATCTCCAAAAACACCTCTGCCTTTTTAATGGCTTTATCCATATTGATTCTTTTAATCAGAAGGGGCATGGCAATATTCTCGATAACTGTAAAATCCTGCAAAAGATGATAGAACTGAAATACAAAACCTATTTTTTCATTTCTAAAAATACTTGCCTGTTCTTCGTTGTAATTACTTATATTTTCTCCTCTATAAAAGATCTCTCCCCCTGTTGGTTTATCAAGTGTTCCCAGTATGTGAAGGAATGTGCTTTTTCCTGCACCGGAAGGCCCCATTATGGTTATAAACTCTCCTCGTGCAACATCAAGGCTTATTCCTTTTATGACATTTATCTCATTGCCATCCTTCTTGAAAACTTTTGTAATGTTGGATACCTTTAATATAATGTCAATCATGGTCTATTCGTATCTTAAGGTTTCAACAGGGTCTATCTTAGATCCCTTAAAAGATGGATAGAGCGTTGAAAGCAGGCATATCACTGTAGTTAAAGAGGCAATGATTATAACATCGAAGAGGCTAATTTTCACAGGAAGTGTGGTTATATAATATATATCCTCAGGAAGCTTGATTATCTTATACCTTCTTATGATCTCACAGATAGAATAACCGCTGATTGACCCTATTACTGCACCTATTATGCCTATTGTTATGCCTTCCACCATAAAGATCTTCATAATACTTCTATTTTTAGCACCCATTGCCTTTAATATAGCTATATCCTTTTTCTTTTCCATAACCGTCATTACAAGAGAACTGATGATGTTAAAACTGGCCACAAAGATGATAAGGGCAAGGATGATAAACATGGCTATCTTTTCGAGTTTTAAGGCAGAAAAGAGGTTTTTATTCATCTCTATCCATGTCCTGGCAAAATATCCAAATCCCAGGTCTTTTGTAATCTCTCTTCTGATTTCATTGACCCTGTAAACATCTTTTACCTTTACCTCAATACCTGTTGCCTTTATTCCCAGGATTTCTTCCACATCTTTCAAAGACATAACCACGAGGGTATTATCTATCTCATACATCCCTGTCTCGAATACACCCCCTACTTTAGCCCTGAATGTCTCCGGAACGGCACCCATTGGCGTGACCCCTGCAAAGGGTACCATAAGAGATACGTAATCACCCTTAAATAAACCAAGTTGTTTTGCCAGTTCCTTTCCTAAAAGTATACTTTCCTTTTCTTTTAAAGATTTAATACCGCCTTCCTTTATAAGCCTTTCCATAAACACTGCATCTTCAGGGTTAATCCCTTTGACGATAACCCCTGACAATTGCCTGCCGTTTTGAATCATTGCCTGAAATGTCACAAATGGGAATGCGTGGGTTACTTCCTTTGACCTTTTAATGATATCCACAATTTGTTTAGGTTCTTTTATCTCCTCATTTAAATTAAGCACAAGGATGTGGGGATTAATACCAAGGATCCTTTCTCTTATTTCGTTTTGAAAACCGGTCATCACCGCTATAACAACTATCAGTGCCATCACACCAATGGCAATCCCTATTATGGATATCCATGTAGTAAATGATATAAATGCATCTTTTCTTTTGGAACGGAGATACCTAAGGCCTATTAAGGTCTCATAATTCATAATTTTAAGGCCTCAGAAGGGGAAATAGGATTACTTCCCTAATAGAGTGGCTATCTGTAAGTAACATGGTAAGCCTGTCTATACCGATACCCTCACCTGCTGTGGGTGGAAGGCCGTATTCAAGGGCAACAATATAATCCTCATCCATTGAAGCACCTTCCTCCTTTTCCTTTATCTGCTCCAAAAACCTTATTCTCTGATCTTCAGGGTCGTTTAGCTCGTTAAAACCGTTTGCCACCTCCATGCCGGAAATATAAAGTTCAAACCTCTCTGTCAATTCCGGGTTTGTCTTACTTCTTTTTGCAAGGGGGGAGACTTCAACAGGATAATCTGTGATAAATGTAGGTTGAACGAGATGTCTTTCACATAACTCTTCAAAGATCTTTGTAATGAGT
>CAZJOP010000020.1:6805-10159 GCA_964547695.1 uncultured Syntrophorhabdaceae bacterium | reverse complement strand
TTCCCCCTCTTTTCTTTCTCCGGTGCATCTATGCCTGACTCCTTTGCAAGTGCCAGTAGCTTTTTAGAATCCATTAAAAAATCCTTATCAACCCCACCAAATTCTCTTAATGCATCCATCATGGTGAGCCTCTTCCAGGGTCTTGAAAAATCTATCTCTTTATCTAAATATGTAATCTTATAGGAGTTGAACAGTTTAAATACAAGGGTGGAAATCATATCCTCTGTGAGTTCCATTAAATCCTCATATGTAGCATATGCCCAATAGAATTCGAGCATGGTAAATTCCGGATTATGTTTTATTGATATACCTTCATTTCTAAAATTTCTGTTTATCTCAAATACCCTCTCAAGACCTCCCACAATGAGTCTTTTCAAATAAAGCTCCGGGGCAATCCTTAAATACAAATCTATCCCCAATGCGTTATGGTGCGTAATAAAAGGTTTTGCCACTGCACCACCGGGTATAACGTGCATCATAGGTGTCTCTACCTCAATAAATGACCTTTCCTTGAGATACTCCCTTATAAAATCCACTATTTTCGACCTTTTTATAAATATATCCCTCACATGGGGGTTTACGATTAAATCAAGATATCTCTTTCTGTACCTCTCCTCAACATCTTTTAAGCCGTGCCATTTTTCCGGAAGGGGTCTTAAAGACTTTGTAAGGAGTTTTATCTCTTCTGCAAGCACTGTCAGTTCCCCTGTTTTCGTCTTAAACACCCTGCCTTTAACACCGATAATATCCCCTATGTCGAATTTTTTAAATATTGAATAATCCGGTGTTTTTAACATGTCCTTTCTCACGTAAACCTGAATCTTACCTGTTCTATCCTGAATATGGGCAAATGTGCTTTTTCCAAAGTCACGAAAAGACATAATCCTTCCTGCTATGGATACCTGTCCGCTTATGTCCTCCAGTTCTTTTTCAGAAAAGGAACCAAAACGCTTTGATATCTCTTCTGTTGTAATGTATGTCCCTCTATCCTGGGGATACGTGTCAAGTCCCATCTCTCTTAAAGCCTTCTCCTTTTCTTTTCTCACCGCAATCAGTTCATTTATTGGCTCCATATCAAAAACATCTCCTTTTCCTTTTATGATAAATTTGTTTTAACAATTCTATACACGCACTACAACATCATAATCAAGGGTTTTTATAATTTTGCACGGTTTTATTTCCCCTGGTTCACAATCTCCTTTTATAAAGGCAATGCCGTCGATATCAGGTGCCTGTGTAATAAGCCTGCCTATTATGGCATCCTCTGTTTCTTCTTCAACTATTACAAGGCTTTTTCTGCCTACCAATCTTTTTAAATTTTCTTTTGATATGGACTTCTGTATCTCCATTATTGTGTTAAACCTCTTATGTTTTATCTGTTTCTTTATGTGGCCCTTTAATTTATAAGCAGGTGTATCTTCTTCCTTTGAATAAATAAATGCACCTAAGTTGTCAAATCTCCATTTTTTTATAAATTCACAGAGGCCATTAAAATCATCATCTGTTTCACCGGGAAAACCTACGATAACTGTTGTCCTCAAGGTGCATTCAGGTATTTTTTCTTTAATTGTTTCAAGGACAGATTCAAGATAAGCCTTTGTATAGCCCCTATTCATTGCAGAAAGGATTCTATCTTCAGAATGCTGGATGGGCATATCGAAATATTTAATAATCCTTTCATCTCTTTTTATCAGATTCAATAGCTTTTTGTCCATCCATTTTGGATGAATATACATAAGCCGAATATAATAATCCTCTGAAATTTTTAACAATTGTTCTAAAAGAATCTTTAAGTCTAACCCAATATCAACTCCATAAGAACCTATATCCTGACCTATTATGTTTATTTCTTTATAGCCCTTCTCTATTAACCACAAAAACTCTCTTTTAACGTCCTCGATAGACCTGCTTGTTACAGGTCCTCTGATATGGGGAACTGTGCAATAACTGCACATATTATTGCAACCTTCTAAAATCTTTAAATAGGCCGTGGGTATCTTTGTAAGTATCTTTCTCGGATATGTTTCTGAAAACACCCCTTTTTTGTAAAAAAAACCGTTTTTATCGATTAACCTTTCTATCTCATGGTAATAATTTCTTCCTATGAATAGATGAACTTCAGGCAATAAATCGAAAAGTTTATCCCCGTATCTTTCTACCATGCAACCAGTAACGATTATCCTCTTATTATCTTTCGCCTCAAAAAAAATAGTATCTATAGATTCCTTAACTGCATCGGATATAAATGCACAGGTGTTGATAATAACAGCATCGCATTCATCGGTATTTATATGACCTTCTGATTCCAGTCTGTGGATAATATATTCAGATTCTACCAGGTTTTTAGGACAACCGAGGCTTATTACCTTGAATTTCATAAGGATAGAAAATCTACAACAAAAACCTCACAAAAGCAACATACCTTCAAACTATTTCAAAATAAATCTGTGTTTGCATCTATTACATTCTATATCATCATGCTTTTTCTTGCCTTCAAACTTTTGTGCATATCCACATTCTGGACATTTTTGTATGTATGAAGGACATTGCAACCGTGGCGATTATATGAAGCATCTGTTTATGATATATCTGATTGTAAACCTAAAATTTTAATGACCTTAACACGATATATTACTCATGTTTATGAACAATCTTTATGGGTGGTTGATTCCCATATTTGTCGGTGCCCATAAAAAGTGTCACATGGGGAAAGGGAATTTCAATACCGAGTTCGTCGAATTTTTTCTTGATGCGTCTGTTAAATTCCCTGCCAATACGCCATTGTTTTATTGGCACCGTAGTTGTTCTTGCCTTGATGATGACCGATGAGCTTGCAAACTGGTCAACCCCTAATACCTCAATAGGGGCAATGATATCATCCTTAAACTCAGGGTCATTTCTTAACTCCTCATCTATTTCCTTTATCACCTCCATGACTCTATCAACATCCTCCTTATATGCAATACCTATGTCAAAAACATATCGGGAATATTCCTTTGTCATATTTGTTACCACCTTTATCTCTCCGTTAGGAACAAAATGGACATTGCCCGCCAGATCCCTCAAGACAATTGTCTTTAACCCTATTTTTTCCACAAGACCGCCCTTTCCTCCAATTTCAACTACATCACCCACCCTTATCTGGTCTTCAAGGATGATAAAAAATCCGCTTATCACGTCTTTAACGAGGCTCTGGGCGCCAAATCCTACCGCAACACCCACAATCCCTGCTGCAGCAAGCACAGGTCCTATATTTATCCCTAATTCTCTTAAAATCATCATGGATGCCACACCCAAAATAACTGCAGTGAGGGCATATCTTATAATGGTGCCCAGGGTTTGAGTCCTTTTTTG
>CAZJOP010000020.1:0-6795 GCA_964547695.1 uncultured Syntrophorhabdaceae bacterium | reverse complement strand
TTTTGAAATTCTATATCTTCTTTTTTCTGTATGAGAAACTCTATAAACCTCTGGGTTAATTTTTTCTTTATCCTTAAAAAGATCCATGTAAATAAAATGATTAAGAGTACACGAACCCCGTTGGACAATACCCAATCCATACCTTTTTTAAAAAAGACATCAAAATCTATAAAATTCATATGTCACCTCTTAAGACTTTAATAAAGAGGGCATTTTCCTTCACAATCCTGCGATTTTATCCCTCTACAGTTTAAGGCAATGCCGATTTTATGGCAGAGAAAAAAATCATACTTCAAGGGGTCCTGGGGACATAAATCTTTTAATGCCTCTGTAATCTCAACAGCTACTTTAAATGATGGGCTCTTTGCCTTTGTCCAGCCCAAACACCTTCCAATTTTAAACAGGTTCACATCCAGAGGCACTATTAAATCCTCTGTGTTTATAAAATTCCACAGCCCCTTGTCTATATCGTCCTTTCTTACCATCCATCTTAAAAATAGGTTCCACCTTTTCATGGGATTGGATGGTGATGGCACCGGAAAGAAAAAGCTAAGATTATTAGTATCATCAAAAAAATGCCTTCGAATCGAATTAAATGTTACAACAATATCCTTTGAATAAAATGTTTTTACCATATTTCCCATACTGCCAAACTCTTCTATAATCATCTTCAATGCATTAAAAAGCAACATAATATCAGTTTCCTTTTGAAACCTATAATATAAACCTGAAAGACATGAAAAATCCCCGGATTTTAAAAAAATGTATGGGCTCTTACCCATCCTGTTAAACAATGCTTTTAAAAATCTTTTAAAAACATCTATTCTGCCATATGCAAACTGGGATGCGAGAAAACCAGAAATCTCTATGTCTAATTCGTCTGTGTAATCATCTAAAAAGATCACAGGGTCGTTTTTCTTAATTAATACAAGCTCCTTTTTTGCCCTTTCGTATGCCTCTATAATATCCATAAACAATACCATTTTAATCATGAATACATCCTTTTGCAATGAAAAAGGCCAAATAAGATTTTCAATTGATTATTATAGGCCAAAATGTTATTAGAAGTGCATGTATAAAACAAGGATATATTATCAGGATACTGATGCTGGTGGTGTTGTATATTTTGCAAACTATTTGAAATTTGCTGAAAAATCGTGGTTTGAATTTTTATCTTCCATTGGCATCTTTCTGCCTGAATGGGAAAGACAGGATACGTATCTTATTGTAAAGGAAGTCCATCTTGAGCTAATCGAAAAGGTAAGATATGGTGAGCTTATAACAGTAAAAACACACATAAAGGAAATAAAGAATGCCCATTTTATATTAGGCCACGAGATATTCAAAGATGAAAGGCTTACAACAAAGGCAGAAACAATAATGGTATGCATAAACAGTAAAGGCAGGCCAAAAAGATTGCCTGAAGAATTTAAAGAAAGATTATTACAGGCAAAGACAGCATAGCCTCCCTTGATTAAACCTTTTACCGAGACTATATTTTATAAAAAAACACATAGAGGAGGTTCATATGAGGTATTTAGTTTTTAGTTTAATGGCGCTTATACTTTTTTCCGGTGCAGCCTTTTCTTTTGATTCAGAGATGGCTAAAAGGTTTGACGCCATGTTTTCCCAAATGACCCCTGAAGTACTGGCCATGAGACCCTGTCAGATTACAGCAAAAGAAATATTGAATATGATCAAAAACAAAGAAGACTTTGTAATACTCGATGTGAGGACTCCAGCTGAAACCAGATTGGTTGCATCATCATACGAAAAGACCATTGTTATACCCATGAATGTGCTTTTCAAACCTGAAAATTTAAAAAAGCTACCAAAGGATAAAAAGATTGCTGTGTTATGCCATACAGGGGACAGGGCAGCTGCGGCAACAATAGCCTTAAGGGCAGTGGGATTTACAAACGCCTATCAATTTAAAGGCGGCATTGCAGAATACGCAAGAGAGGTCGGTAGAAACGCCACAGAATATGTGAAAGACTAAAAAAATCGTTAAATCCCCACCCAAAGGGTGGGGATTTTTTATTTTTTGGTTTTAATGGGGATTTAAAGGGTTATTCTTTTTACCTGACCACTGACACCGGAAAATTCCACATCTTTTCCATTCAGTAAAAATTTTATTCCACCGGCATTACCAACAAGGATATCAAACCTTTCTTTTGCATTCAAAATAACTACTTCTCCAGGATTTAATATAAACTCTTTCTTTTCCTTTCCATCCATTATGACACTGATCCATGTCCTTTCATGACATGTGATCATTAATTTTTTATTGCTCGATAATACCGGCAACTGTTGTTGTGTTTCATTATTATTAACAGTGTTTGAAATTTGAACTGCCTTTTCTAATTTTTCATTTTCTTTGTTTTCTTTATTTATATTTAAAAATATAAACGCAAAGGCTATCAATACCACCGCCATTGTATATAGAAAACCTGTCCTTGAGAAAAGGCTTGAAGTTTTATTTAAAACTATTTGTTTTTTATCCGATTTCTTATCATCATTTAAAAACACTGAATAATCTGAGTTATGCCTTTTTATGTTTAAGTGTGGTAAAATTACATGGTCGATTTTTAATATGCTGGCATATTCTTTTACATAACCCCTTACATAAACTTCATGGGGCAGTCTCTCCCAGAAACCGTTTTCTATTGCCTCTATTATAGGCCTTCTCAGATTAAGGAGTTTTGATATTTCCTCTATTGATAAAGACCTTTTTCCCCTCTCTTCTTTGAGAATAGCACCAATTTTTTCTAAATCAAAGGGATATTGTTTTAACATTGAATCTTTTGCATCACTGCCTTCTTCTGCAACTGAGAAATCAAGATTTTTATTTCCCTCTAATAAGTGCGCATTCTCTTTTTCTGTATTTGAGATATATCTATTGGAGATATATAGCCCGTTTATATCTGATAAAATTGAGTTTAAAGACCTACCGAGCCTGTTCTTGTTTTTTTTCATGTATACTCTTTTTATATCTTTATTTGAACCCGGTCAATAGCTAATTATACAATTTTTTATCGTATTTGCAATATTTTTTTTCTTTTAAGATCAACATCAATGAAAATTAAAAATCGATAGGAAAAAATAGATTAACATATATGCAATTTGGGGTTAGAAAGACCCCTATAAAATATTTTATAGGGGTCAAGTTTAAGAAAGATTTTGAGTTTACTTCATACCGGAGAGATATTTTAGTTCATCCCACTCTGCTATAATTCTTTTCTGTATATAATTTATGTCATCCTCTTTTAGGTGTCTGAATCTGCCCTGACCTTTAATGTAATCAGTAACGGGTTTTAAAGGTTCTGTCTTATGTGTAATCCTGTATTTGCCGTTTTCTACCTCGTAAAGAGGAAAAACACCTGTCTGAACCGCAAGCCTGCCATATTCAATGGCAAGATTTGTAGGTATCCTCCATCCAGTTGGGCAAACAGAAAGTATATGGATGTAAGAAGGGCCGTTTACCATCTTTGCCTTCTTTATCTTAGAAAATAAATCAAAAGGATATGAAGGACATGCTGTGGCAACATAAGGGATGTTATGGGCCGCAGCAATCTTGGGCATATTTTTCTTCCAGGTAGATTGACCAATACTCTTTTTACCAGGCGGGCTTGTTGTTGTCATGGCACCGTATGGGGTAGATGAAGAACGTTGAATGCCTGTGTTCATGTATGCCTCATTATCAAGGCATATATAGGTAAATTTATGTCCCCGCTCTAAGGCCCCGGAAAGCGCCTGCAGACCAATATCGCTTGTGCCTCCATCACCTGCTACGGCAACTACATGGATATCTTTCTTTTCAATTCTCCCTTTATTCTGCAATATTTTAATCGCAGATTCAATACCTGAGGCCACAGATGCTGCGTTTTCAAAAGCCACATGTATCCAGGGTAATGTCCAGCTTGTTAAAGGAAGAGGTGTAGATATAATCTCCATACAACCTGTGGCCATAACCATTATTGTATCCTTTCCAAAAACCTTCAAAGCCAATCTCAGGGCTAATATTTCAGCACATCCCTGACATGCCCTGTGACCTGAAACAGAAAATTCTAACTCTGGCTGATCTATATATTTTTCAAGTGCTTTAAATTTCATTCTCTCACCCCTATAACATTATAGTTCTTGTTATCTTTTTTAGCAGGAATCTTTTTGTCGAATATATCTACAAAGCTGTTCGGATGCACATCTCTACCGCCAAGCCCAACTATGTAATTTTCAAGGGTTATATCGAGTTTGTTTGAGTATATGAGAGATGCTATTTCATTATAAAGAGGACCATTTACAGCACCTGCTGGCATAGCCCTTTCTATGATGGCAACCCTCTTTTTACCTTTTAATGCTGCAATAAGCTCTTCTTTTGGAAACGGTCTAAAAAGTCTTAATTTTATAAGACCGGCCTCTTTACCTTTTGATTTAAGATCATCTATTGCTGTAGTTATATTTTCGTTAATAGAGCCAAGGGCAATATATACAAAATCTGAGTTTTCTGTATTGTATGTTTCAACAAGTTTATATTTTCTTCCAAATTTTTCGCCAAATTCTGTCATCACATCAATAATCGTTTTTTTTGAATTTAAAAGGGCCGTCTCCTGTGCATATTTTGCCTCTGTGTATATTTCAGGCATACCATAAGCACCCATAGTAACCGGTTTATCGGGATGTAGCACAAAGACAGGTTCATAGGGAGGAAGAAAACTATCCACATCCTGCTGGGATGGAAATTCTATGGGTTCAATCACATGACTTAATGAAAAACCATCAAGGTTTACCATTACAGGAAGAAGGACATTTCTGTTTTCTGCGACCTTGAAAGCCATTATTATACTATCTACCACCTCCTGACCATTCTCGCAAAACAGCATGATCCAGCCTGAATCCCTTGCTGCCATAACATCAGCGTGGTCTCCCCATATTGAAAGGGGGGCCGATAACGCACGATTTACCGTTGCCATTACTATTGGAAGTCTCAAGGATGATGCAATAAATAAAATCTCGTGCATAAGCTCCAGGCCCTGAGCGCTTGTTGATGTAAATGTCCTCGCCCCTGCTGCCGATGCACCACAGCATGCAGACATGGCTGAATGTTCTGATTCCACGTTTATATACGCTGCTTCTAACTCTCCATTTGCAACGAGTTCTGATAGGTGCTCCACTATATGAGTCTGTGGTGTAATGGGATAGGCTGCTATCACCTCAACCCTTGCAAGCTTTGCTGCAATAGAGGCTGCGATTGATACTTCAATACCTTTTTTTGTAGTCATCTTATATCCTCCACCATTTTTATTGCCCCTGGTTTACATTCCTTTGCGCATATTCCACAACCCTTACAGTAATCTAAATTTGCTTTGTAAAAACCGTCTTCTGTCTGAAATATTGCCGCATCAGGACAGAATAACCAGCAAAGTCCACATTTAACGCACTTTGTATGATCCCAAATAGGCTTCTCTGACCTCCAATCACCTGTTTTATACTCCCTTGCGTTTCCTACCTCGTCTATGACACAACCTATATTGAGCTCGTGCCATTTGTACTGATCCATTGGTTTAGCCATTATAGCCTCCTAAAATTATTTTAACCTTCAATAATTTCATATGCTTCCTGTAAATATTGCACCTAATAACCAACAGGCACATATTAATATTAAAATTATTTGCTTTTTTCAATATAAAAATTAAAAAAAATTATTTGTAACACTAACCCATACAATGATATAAAACAACAGATAAAATTTTGTTGACAATATTGTTTTGATATCACAATATTTAAAAAAGTTTTAAAAAAGGGGGGAAATATGCCAATTTATATCATGATAAGCACATTGACAGATGAAGGTAGAAAAACAATAAAAAAACATCCTGAGAGGATCGAAGAGGTGAACAGGGAGATAGAAAACATGGGTGCTAAAGTGCTTGCCCAGTATGCACTTTTAGGTCAATATGACTTTATAACCATTCTCGATGCACCCAGTAACGAATCGATTGCAAGGATTTCAATAGAAATGGGCTCAAGAGGGACTGTTCAGATTATGACACTGCCGGCTATGCCTGTTGAAGAATTTATAGAAAAGATGTCGTAAAAGTAATCTTAACGGCTCATATTATAAAAAAACTATTGGATGTTAAATATGAGATCATATACTTATAAGGACTCTGGCGTTGATATTTTAAAGGCTGATAGCTTAATTGAAAAACTAAAAAAGGATATACAGAAGACCTTTAATCCCTTTGTCCTGAACCCCATAGGTGGGTTTGGCTCTTTAACGGAGATACCTGCAAATCTAAAGCAACCAATACTTGTTACATCAACAGACGGAGTGGGAACAAAACTGAAGATAGCGTTTTTAACCAACAAACACGATACGGTCGGGATCGACCTTGTGGCCATGAGTGTTAATGATATATTGACACTTGGGGCAAAACCTTATTTTTTCCTGGACTACTATGCATGTGGAAGAATAGATGAAAAAACCTATTCAACTGTGATAAAAGGAATCTGTGATGGATGCACAATGGCAGATTGTGCCTTAATAGGGGGAGAAACAGCAGAGATGCCTTCTTTCTACAAAGAAGGCGAATACGACCTTGCAGGTTTTGTGATTGGTTTTGTGGAAAAGGAAAAGATTATAGACGGATCAAAGATTACAGAAGGCGATGCCATAATCGGTCTTTCTTCTAACGGACTCCATAGCAATGGTTTTTCCCTTGTGAGAAAGGTCCTTTTAGACGTGCACCATATAAATTTAAACGAAAAGATTGGGAATTTGGATTTACCCCTTTT
>CAZJOP010000019.1:0-20088 GCA_964547695.1 uncultured Syntrophorhabdaceae bacterium | reverse complement strand
TTGCATTATAGACATCGGGTATGTTTATTATTTCTCCTGAAAGGGCAGCATATGTAGACACATTGGCATAATTCGGGCTACCGTCATCGTTGTAAAGCCTTACAGGTTTCCATCTTATGGGCTTTTCAGCGCCACCCATATAGATGTTCAGGGAGGCATTCTGCACTATGGCAAATTCAAGGGCAGAGCCGTCTTTTGTCACAATATACAGCGTTCCCCCATCGGCATTCGTTAATCTTCTGCCCTGTTCCACGATCATGTTAAGCAGTTTATCTATATTGTGTTCTCCAGATAGGGCAATGCCGATCTTTAGAAGTTCTGAGACATAATCGACCTTTTTTTTCCTCACGTTTTTATTTACCATGTTAACAATAATATAAATTAAGAGATGAGTTGGCAACGAATAAATAAATGTTGACAGAAAAATTTCTTCCTGATAGGTTTTAAAAAAATAAAAGCAGGAGGTCCTATGAGACAAGAAGGCAGGGTTGCAAGGGTCACAGAGGTCGTTGCAGGTTCTCCAAAGAGTTTTGACGACGCAGTTCTCGTGGGTTTCAAAAGAGCTTCAAAGACATTAAGGGGCATAACAGGTATCCGTGTTAAAGACATGAGGGCAAGGGTTGAAGACGGAAAGATCGTGGAATATAGGGTCACCCTTGATGTGATATTTATTCTTGAGACTTAGCCTTTTATACCTTCCCTATCCTGACACCCCATAAGGTGCCAGGTAAAAAGGTTAAAATAATACCTTAAACTTCTATTTATACGCCTGTTTATAAGTAAAAAAGGTAATGTAACCAATAGCACAGTCATCACCAACGATTTGATAAATCTAACAATTACAAATACATAGAAATAAAATAGGTTGTGGTGCTTTTTAATAAACTTATAAAGGGAGATGTTGTATTGGATCCTTCCCTTTACCCATGTCTTTGATATTGTCTTTCCCTGAAGATGTATGATTTTGGCTTCTGGAAAAAATACTACCCTAAACCCCATCTTTCTTGCCCTTGCACAGAGGTCTGTCTCCTCGAGAAAAAAGAAGAATCTTTCATCAAAACCGTTTAGTGCTTCAAATGCCTCTCTTCTTACCATAAATGCAGCACCTATTAAGGATTCCACATCCTGGGGTGATTCAAATCTGCTTTTTTTGCCCTTATATGTCTCGGGGAATAACACCTCGAGAAAAGACCTGGGCACGATTTCAAATATAAGCCGCGGGATATATGCAAACGAACGCTGAAGGCTTAAGTCTTCGTATACGAGTTGAGGTGCACATATGCCTATGGCTTTATCCCCTTCCATGAAATTAATCAATCTTTTTATCTCACCGGGCAATACAACAGTGTCTGAATTGAGAAATAGTATGTATTCCCCTTTTGCATTGAAAAAACCCTTATTTGCCGCTTTTGCAAAACCAAGATTTTTTTCATTTTTAATGTAGATGACTTCAGGAAAGAGTTTATTTACAGTATCTATAGTTCCATCTTGAGAATTATTGTCTATCACCATAATTTCTAAAGGGAGTTCCTTCAGGCTATCATCCCTTTTTATGGAATCAAGAAGGTTCTTAAGGAGGTCTTTTGTGTCCTTTGTAATTATGATTATGGATAATTTTGGCTTCACAAGGCCTTTAAATCATGGGGCAAACATAAAGACAAACACCGCATCTTGTGCATAACCCGTCATCAACGACCACCTGATTCTTATCATCCACAAACTCTATGGCAGGGCAACCAAAATTATCAACGCACGTTCTACAGCCTATGCATGTCTTTTCAAGGGGAATTTCTTCATACCCGGGCTTTTCTTTTCCTTTTGCAGACAAAATGCACTCTCTTCTTGCTATGATTACAGCAGGCGCATTCTTTTCTTTTTCAGTTAATAGAAAATTATAGGCATCCTTTATAGCATCTATTGTTGAAGGGACATCATAGGGGTCTACAATCTTTAAAAAGTCCACCCCTAAAGACTTAACGAGATCTTCTAACAAGATAGGCCTATTCTTTATGCCCTGAGCTGTTATGCCAGTCTGCGGGGTTGGCTGCATACCCGTCATGGCCGTTGTCCCGTTGTCCATGATTATAAGGATAAACCTTTTGTTTTTTTTCACTGCATCGTAAATGGGGGTTATGCCTGCATGAAAAAACGTAGAATCCCCTATCGTTGCCACAATGGGTAAGAATGTGTTGTCCTGATGGTATGCATCAAAGAACCCCGAGGCAATATTTATACCGCCTCCCATATCTATGCACGTATCCACGGCCCCTAATGAGGTGCCCAGGGTGTAACAGCCAATGTCCCCAGGGAAAATACCTTCTGGAAGGGCATTCACCATGGCATAGAATGTTGCCCTGTGAGGGCATCCGGCACATAGTTTAGGTGGTCTCTGGGGAATGTCGATACCTTTTATTGCATCTTCAATCTCATAGTCAAAAACAAACCTCTTTTCCGTGATTTTTAATGATTGTAAAAGGCCTCCCAGTATGTCTCTTATAACGTTGTATGTGAGTTCTCCTGCAGATGGCACATGACCGCTGTTTCTGCCGAGTATCCTTCTGTTTTTTCCTATCAAAAGTTCTAAAACCGCATCTGTTTCTTCAAGGATAAGCACATGCTCCACTTCATCTACAAAGCTTACAATGTCTTTATTTTTATCCCCGCTTATCCTGCCCCTCATTATTGATGTAACCTTATAAACAGGTATAACTTCATCCAGACCCATTTCACCAAGCACATCCAGTGTTGTTGAATAGGTCATGCCTGAGGAGACAATACCCAATTTTGAGCCTTTAAGGGTTTGTCTTTTTCCTTTTTCTATGTTTAGCACCCCTTCTTTTAATTCCACCATCCTCTTTCCTTTTGGATAAATAGAAACCGCCTGCCTTGCATGACTCACCCTGTGGGTTGAGCGGATGATAACAGGTTGTTTGTGTTTAAAAGAATAGTTCATGGCATAATATGCAATGTCTGCCGCCTCCTCAGGTGATGAGGGGTCAAAACAGGCAACATCCATCAGAACCGATACAAGTCTCGTGTCCTGCTCTGTCTGGGATGACTGTGGTCCGGGATCATCGCATACAACCAAAACGAGTCCTCCTTCTATCTTTAACTCGTCAAATGAAGAAAATGCAGGAAATGCAACATTTAACCCCACCTGTTTCATCATGCACGCTGCCCTTTTACCTATCATTGCCGCACCTATGGCAACCTCAAGACTGCATCTTTCGTTTACAGACCATTCGGCATAGACATGGCCCTTTTCCCTTTTATTAAACTCTATTATGCCGGGAAGTATCTCTGAACTCGGTGTGCCAGGATACGCTGCTGCCAGATCAATGCCTGCCTCAAAGAGCCCCCTTGCAATGGCATAGTTTCCTATCATAACCTCTTTTTTTTGTTCCAACACAAAACCTCCATAGATATTTCAAGTGTTCTTATTGGAAGATGCGGCCTTTAAAAATCCTTCCTCGAACACCTCTATATTCTTTGCTACCAAACTCTCCTTGACCTTTTTTTTAATGGTTTCCACTAATGCATCGTGATTGTATGGACCAATAGAGAATGCAGAAAAAAAGCCTAGTATGGCCATATTGGATGCCTGTATCATCCCCTTTTCTTTTGCAATTTTATCCCCATCGATCAAATAATATGTTATCCCCCTATTTTTTAATACCCTATCCACAGATTCCGGGATAGCTTTGTTTTTACTGTTTATTACTGCAAGACCGCCTCTTCTTATAAATGTGAGGTTTCTGTAAAATTCACTCTCTTCAAAGGCTAAAAGCACATGGGCATTTTCTCTTCCCACCACAGGGCTTTTTGCATCCCCCACCTTTAAATGGGAGGTAACAGAACCGCCCCTCTGGCTCATACCGTATTCATCCGAGGCTATTGCAGATAAACCTGCGTCTACCGCACATTCTATAAGTAGTGTTGATGCAAGGAGCACACCTCTGCCACCAATACCTGCACATATGATTTCCAGCCCGTTTGTTTCTAATTCAAATATCTTTTCTGTATTGTTCATATCATACCCCTATAAAAAAAGACCACAAATCCATCTTTATCTTTCATATCCTTTATCTCTTCCACATCTTTAATGGAAAAGAAATTTTTAAATCCACAGCCTTCCATAAACCTCCTTATCTCTTGTTCCTTTTCGTTTACAGTAATCAGCAAAACAAACGAAGAGTTGTTATACAACACATTAACAAAGGCTGGCATACCGGAATGCAAAAAATGGTTTTCGTATGTTATGGCCATTATTTTTCTTTCAGGTTGTGTCTTTTTTATGCCGTGGGCCATATTTATAGAAGAGGCAGGGCCAAACCAGTCCCTTATTAACTCGAATCCGTATAACATTTCATTCTTATTCTGTATCCTTGAAGGGGTCTTTATAATCTCCAGGTTTATTTTGCCCCTTTCTTTTATCTGTAGCGTTACTGCAGGGTATTCATCCTCGATGAGAAATACCTCATCCATCTCATTTATAAATCCTTCCACAAGCTTGTCAGGTAATGGAAATACCGTGGATATCTTTAAAAGACTTGTATCTTCGTCGTAAAAATCTAAATCAATATGTTTTGTAGTAATAATGCCTGTCTTTCCCTTTATTTCTTTCTTATTGCCTTTATAGGTTTCAAACTCTTTCCTTATCTTTTCGATCTTTTCGTTTAATAACTGATGGAGTTTATACCTGAAACTCGGGGTTGCAGCCCAGCGGCCAGGGTCTTTTATGAATTGTGCGTGATTGATTTGTGGTTTTTCTCTGGTATTACCTGTATGTTTTCTTTCTCCATTAAAGCCTTCATCGGGGGTTATCTGTAATATAACGGGTATCTCGTATCTTTCCGATATATTGTAACAGAAGTCAACTGATTGAGGCAGTTCATCTATATCATCAGAGTAAATTACAGGTAGTTTTGAAAAAGGGCCAATAAAAGATACCTCATGGGGTGTATCTTTGATGCAGACTATCAAAAACCCCTTTTTGACACCTGTATATGCAGAGGTCATAACAGGGTCCATTGCCTCGTAAATTTGTTCTGTAGAAAACAAACAGGCAGTTCTCTTAGCTGCAATGGCACCGGCAAGACCTAATTCAAAGGCTATCTTTTCATCCGTTGCCGCCTCATGATGAAAAAAACTGTATTCACTTTTTAGGCCTTCAAGATATTTTGAAAATAATGGGGTAGTGTAGTAAATAAGCCCTGTTTTTGCCTCTAAAAGTAACCTGCACAAATAGTTATACATTTTTATCGCCTCTTATTGATTAAATTTTTTGTCTTAAAATCATAATCTTCACGCAAGCCCCCTCAAGATTTCAATGCCCTTTATAATATTTTCTTCTGAGGCTGCAAAAGAGATGCGAAAGTTTGTCTTTTTGCAGGAAAATACGCTTCCCGGGATTATAAAGAGATTTTTTTGTATTGCCCTTTCAACAAAGGCATCGCCATCTCCATCAGGGGCCTCCGGGAATATAAAATATGCACCTTCAGGTTTTACAACCCTGTATTTGTCCTTTAATCCCTCGTATACAAGGTCCCTCTTTTTTCTGTAATGCTCTATCACATGGTCCATCTTATAATCAAGGGCAATAAGACCTGCCTTCTGGGCAAAGGAATTAACACTGCTAAATACATACTGCTGCATGGTCACCATACACTCGATTATTTTCCTGGGGCCAGCGCAGTAACCGAGACGCCATCCCGTCATGCCCCATGTTTTTGAAAACCCTCCAAAGGTAAGCACATTCTCCCATAAGGCGCCCAGATAAACCCTTTCTCTGTCATTATCATAAACAAATCTATCGTAAATATCATCAGAAAAAATTAAAATGCCTTTTTCTTTTGCCACTTTTGCCACCATCTCGAGCTCTTTCTGTGTTGTTACCATACCTGTAGGGTTATTGGGGCTATTTATAAGGATCACCTTTGTCCTGTCCGTGATGGCCTCTCTTAATCTGTCCTCTTTTAATTGAAAATCCGGATAAGTGTCTACAAATACAGGTTTACCGCCTAAAAGAAGCACCTGATATTCATAAAGCACAAAATACGGATCCGGTATGATCACCTCATCACCGGGGTTTATAATCACCATCAAGGCAAGTAATAACCCACCTGTGACCCCGGGGGTAATTATCACATCCTCACACTTTATCCCCTTTTCCTTCAAATAATAAAGCACCTTTTCTCTTAATTCAGGTATGCCGCCTGAAGGGGTATACTTATTGAATCCTGCCTTAATCCATGCAATGCCTTCTTCTTTTATAGGCTCAGGTATATCAAAATCAGGCTCTCCAATACTTAAATCTATGGGGTCTTTTACCTTTTTTGCAAGATCAAAGATCCTTCTCACACCTGAAGGCTTTATATTATTTACCCTTTCTGAGATCCACATGACTATCCTCCTTTTTCTTCCGGCATCCTGTTATATTTTTCCAGAAAAGCCAATTTAATTGGATACAAAAGATGAATTCTATTACACTCCCTGAAGGTATGCAATAAATTTTCAACATTTCACCTCCTGTAATTTGCATTTTAAAATAAAAAAGGGGCATGAGTTTAACCCATGGCCCCTTTAAACAAAAAAGCCACAGGCGGTGTGAAACCGCCTGTGGCAATTGTTTGCGGTTTCACACCTACACCAACTGCCACCACCAGTTTTTATTTTCTGCTGATAAACGCCTATCCATACTGTTCTCTTTTTAACACAAAAGATTTTTTTATGTCAATAAAATTTAAATACATTGTTGCATATCATATTCTGGTATGTTACAAAAAGATAATTTAGGGTGTTTATTATGAAAGACCTGTTGAGGCAGATTCCAAAGGTTGATGAAATAATAAAACATAAAAGATGGGCTAACCTTGCTCTAATTTATCCACAGCATGTCTTAAAAACTTCATTGAGGCTCTATCTCGATGCATTAAGAAAAGATATCTTATCAGGAAAGGTAACATCCATTCCCTCCATTGAAATTATTTTAGAAACTGTAGAATCTTATTCGAGGCTTGAGGTATCTCCCAATCTAAAAAGGGTTATAAATGCTACAGGGATAATAATACACACAAACCTCGGAAGGTCTGTGCTTGCCGATGGTGCGGTTGAAGCAATAAAAGATGCGGCCCTTCACTACACAAACCTCGAATACGACCTCGAATCAGGCATTAGAGGTTCCAGATACAATCACTGCATAAACATCATAAAAAGACTAACAGGCGCAGAAGACGGCCTTGTAGTTAACAATAATGCGGCTGCAGTGCTACTTGTGCTAAATACCATTGCAGAAGGTAAAGAGGTCATAATCTCAAGGGGCGAGCTTATAGAAATAGGTGGTTCTTTCAGAATACCTGATGTTATGAAAAAAAGCGGTGCCATCCTAAAAGAGGTGGGCACGACGAATAGAACTTATGTGAAGGACTATGAAGATGCCGTCTCGTCTGCAACAGGTCTATTTATGAAGGCCCATACGAGCAATTATGTGATTAAAGGCTTTGTGGCCCAAATCAAAACAGAGGATCTCGTGGCCTTAGGGAATAAATACGGAATACCCACATACTTTGATGCAGGAAGCGGCCTCATGTTTCCATTTATGGAACTAAAGGACACGGTTGAACCGTGCATAAAAGATGAGATAAAAAGGGGTGTAGATATCGTATCCTTCAGCGCCGACAAACTCCTGGGTGCCACACAGGCAGGGATTATAATAGGCAAAAAGACATTCATAGAGGCATGTAAGTCAAACCCATTGACAAGGGCATTAAGGCCGGACAAAATTACCCTTGCAGGCCTTGAAAGCACATTGATTCTATATCTTGATGAAAAAAAGGCAAAAGAATCCATACCCACCTTGAGAATGATTACAGAGGATGAAAAACACCTTAAAAGAAGTGCACTTCTTTTAGCAAAGAGATTAAAAAGGCACAAACTACCCATCCATGTTGAAATCGTCCCTGTTTTTTCTGAAATAGGCGGTGGATCTTTTCCTGATGTTAAGCTCCCTTCTTATGCCGTTGGGGTCATCCCCCATAAAATATCTCTGGATGTGTTTGAACAAAGACTCAGAAACCTTGACGTCCCTATTATTGCCCGTATAGAAAAAGAAAGGCTCATCTTTGATGTTCGAACCATCCTTAAAAAAGATGAAGAAGACTTCATAAAAGGCATTGTACGGGCAGCCTCATTCGACTAACATCCTTTACCTCTATGGCGAATGGAGATTTAAACAAAAAAATACATACACCCCGACAGATATCCCACACAGTAGTTGATAACGAGGGAATAAGGCTGGATGTTTATATATCCCAGATATTCTCCATCACAAGGACAAGGGCAAAAACACTCATAGACGAAAATTACATCACCGTGGACGGCAAAGCAACAAAGCCTTCCATAAAGGTAAAAAAAGGCATGCACATAAAAGGAGAGATACGGGAAGTTGAGCCCCTTTCAATGGTGGCGCAGGATATACCCATCAGTATTATCTACGAAGACGACTACATACTGGCAATCAATAAACCCCCTGGTATGGTTGTCCATCCCTCATTTGGTCATAAAGATAAGACGCTTGTAAATGCTGTGCTTGCCTATTTCAATGTTTCCTGCCTTGAAGAGACCTCTGTACCAAGGGCAGGCATCGTCCATAGACTCGATAAGGATACAACAGGGGTAATCCTTGTGGCAAAGGATACCAAGACCCAGGATATGCTTTCCAATATGTTTAAAAGAAGGGAGATATTAAAACAATACAGGGCTGTTGTAGAGGGTATCATAAAAGAAGATACCGTGGTTATTGAAGGAAACATAGGTAGACACCCTACAGAGAGAAAGAAAATGGCTGTTTTAAAAACAGGGGGAAGAGACGCCCTCACAGAAATAAAGGTCATAGACAGGTTAAAGGGTTTTACATACGTTGATGCGTTCCCAAAGACAGGTAGAACCCATCAGATAAGGGTGCATCTATCCCACACAGGTCATCCCATTGTTGGTGATGGGGTATACGGGAAAAGGGCAAGGCACGCATCAAGTAGGATACTCCTTCATGCATATAAATTGGAATTTATTCACCCCTTAAGGCACACCTCCATAACCATATGTGCCCCTATGCCTTATGACATAGAGGCCTTTATTGAATCTCACAGGGTTTAACTTAAACAAAAAGGCAAAAAATTCAATATAAATTTCATCTCTTTTATGTTAACATAAATGGCTTTCTAATTTTGCAACAAAACATTCAACTCTCTAAAATGTAAAAGGAGGCGTTTTAAACATGAGTCTTATCGAAGCATACATAATAACCTTTATTGCCAGTTTCTGCTCCCTTGTCATAGAGATGGTGGCCGGTCGTATTTTAGCGCCATTTGTCGGCGTTTCCATTTATACCTGGACAAGTATTATAGGTGTTATCCTTGCCGGCATAAGTATCGGTGCATATATTGGTGGAAAGCTTGCCGATAGGTTTCCCACAAGAAAGACCCTTGGATGGTTGCTTTTGATTTCTGGTATAACATCCCTTACCATTATACCCCTTACATATGCCATTGCTGCATATAGATTCCCCGTATCTTTAATGATGAGGATATTTATCGTCACCACCATCATCTTTTTTGTCCCCGGCTGTGTTCTGGGCACCATATCCCCTGTTGTCGTGCGACTTACCTTAAAAAATCTTGAAAAGGCAGGTAATGTTATAGGAAAAATATATGCATTTTCCACCTTAGGTGCCATTATAGGGACATTCGCCACAGGATTTTTTCTCATATCCTATATGGGCACAAGAAGCATTGTCTTTACTATGGGCATCATACTAATCCTTGCCGCAATCTTTTCCGGTGCTCTATTTAAAACAAAGAAGATGGCAGCATTATTTTTATTGATTACAATACCTTTTTTATGGCTCATATATCATTACCTGTATAGACCGCCTCTCACAAAACAGACATATCTTTACAAAGAAAGTGATTATTTCACCATAAAATTAACAAAGACAACAAGTTCTGATGGAAAAACACCCCTTGAGGCATTGATTCTCGATAACCTAATCCACTCTTACGTTGCCTTAAATAACCCATATCACATTGAATATGAATACGAAAGGATATATTCAGATGTGTTGAAATGGAAATTCAAAAAAGATGAACGCTTTAAAAGCCTGACAATAGGCGGTGGTGGTTATACATTTCCCAGATACATGGAGGTTTATTATCCAAATGCCGATATTGATGTGGTGGAGATAGACCCAGAAGTGACAAAGATAGTTTACAGCCACCTGGGCCTTCCTAAAAATACCCGTATAAGAAGTTTTAACGAAGACGGAAGATGGTATGTGATGAATTGTAAGGAAAAATACGACCTCATATTCACCGATGCATATAATGACCTTTCCATTCCTTATCATCTTACTACAAAGGAGTTCTTGCAGCAGTTAAAAGATATCATGAAGCCCAATGGTCTACTTATGTCCAATATTATTGATAACTTTCAGAAAGGCGCCTTTTTACCCTCTTATATGAAGACCCTCGCCGAGGTATTCGGAAAGGACAATATCTACCTTGTATCCATTAATCCCGACTTTGAAAATACAAAGATAAGCACATTTATAGTCATTGCCTCTAAAGACAGGATGGACATAGATGATTTTGTTCGCTTTGTCAGAACAGAATTAAAAGAACATGCAAAATCTTATGTGGTCCCCAGGGAAATAGTGGAGAATTTTATAAATAAAAAATACGCTATTGTCATAAGAGATGACTATGCACCTGTGGATAACCTTATTGCCCCTGTGTTTGAAGAAAGATTTGGTTACAACAGAAAAGGCTGATTAAAAACCGATAAAGAATGTTGATTTATTTAAATAAATTTTTTAAAATAAAACAACATGCGGGCATAGCTCAGCTGGTAGAGTGCAAGCTTCCCAAGCTTGATGCCGCGGGTTCGATCCCCGTTGCCCGCTTTAATACATATGACCCATCATGGAAAAGGTTTTTATAAATATCCCTTACAAAATCGTATCTGAAAACTTAAAAAGGATTAAAGAACTCGATGTGGGTGTGGAGGTTTATACAGAAAACAATCTCCTCGACGAAATATCGATGGATGAGGTGAAAGAACTGGGGAAAAATCTTACGGCACATGGTATTGAAGCTACAGTTCATGCACCTTTTATGGATTTAAGCCCCGGTGGTTACGACAAGGCAATCAAGAGAATCTCTATCGACAGAATAAAAAAGGCAGTGGATGTGGCACACCATATAAATGCAAAGGGGATCGTATGCCACCCCGGTTATGACAAATGGCGCTTTGACGGTAACGAACAATTCTGGCTCGAAAGTAGCATAGAAACCTGGAACGAGGTGCTAAGCCATGCCGGAGGAGAGATGGAGGTAATGCTTGAAAATATCTTTGAAGAGACACCTTCCACGTTTATAGCCCTTTTCGGATATTTCAGGGATAAAAATCTATATTTTTGTTTCGATACAGGGCACTTCAACCTCTTCTCGAAGTTAGATTTAGACGAATGGCTTTTGCCTTTAAAAAACAAAATAAGGGAGATGCACATCCACGATAATCACGGGCAATCGGATGAGCACCTGCCTCTGGGAAGGGGGACATTTCCCTTCAGGGAGCTTAAATCCTTTATCAGAAACACAAGTAATATACGTTTTACCACAGAATTTCATAACGAAATATATGCCGTAGAGAGCATTAAAATGCTAAAGGCATTTTTAAGGTAATTTTGAGATAAGCCTGCAAAAAAGTTGTTTGACATAAAAAAATCACTTTGCTATCATGTGTTTATCTAAAGACTATGTACTATGAAAAATTAAATAGGCTATTTTCCCCTAATGCAATTGCCGTAATAGGTGCCTCTGACAGCTTTGACAAACTCGGCTATCATGTCATGAAAAGCCTTGTAAAAGGCAATTGCAGACAACCCATATATCCTGTAAATCCCAATGCACAAACTATCTGGGGCATAAAGGCGTATCCGTCCATTATGGATATCTCTGACCCTGTGGATCTGGCGGTGATTGTTGTACCTGCCCGGAGGGTGCCGGAGGCGCTAAAAGAATGTGGCAAAAAGGGGATAAATGGTGTGGTCATCATTACAGCAGGATACAAAGAAATAGAGGGAGAAGAAGGTAAAATCCTCGAAGAAGAAATAAAAAGTATAGCCGAGGCCTTTGAAATACCCATTATAGGCCCCAATACATTCGGGTTTGTAAATATTACAGATGGCGTAAATGCCTCTTTTACATACGAGTTCTCTTTAATAAAAAATGGAGGGGTAACACTTATAAGCCAGAGTGGTGGATTTTGCCATCTCTGCGGATTTCTCGCAATGGAGGAGAGGATGGGGATGGCAAAATTGATGAGCCTGGGAAATAGGGTGAATGTAGATTTCCCCGAGGCTGTAAAGTATTTTTTGGAAGAAGACGAGGCAACAAAAGTAATAGCATTGTATATAGAAGGTATAGAAAACCCGAGAGCGCTTTTTGAAACCATAAAATCGGCAAAAAAGAAAAAACCTGTCATTGCCTACAAGGCAGGGAGAAGTGAAAAAGGCGATGCGGCAAGTCGTTTCCATACAGGTACTCTTGCAGGAAATTACAGAATCTGGAAGGGCGCCCTTCGTCAGGCCGGCATCCTTGAGGTTAATTCTTCAGAAGAACTCATTGATACTGCAAAGGTTTTAGATATATGCCCTTTTATGAAAGAAAGCCGTGTGGCAGTCCTTTCAAGCCAGGCAGGACCAGGGATGATTGCGTCAGACACAATAGAGTCATTAGGCCTTAAACTTTCGACATTCTCCGATAAAACCCAGGAAAATATAAATCATCTCCTGCCACCTTTTGCTATAAGGACTAACCCTGTGGATATGGGGCCTGCATGGTATAGCCCTGAAACCATATTAAACATCTTAAAGGTGGTTGCAGAGGATGAAAATACAGACGGTATTATCTTTATTGCCATTTTTGCCTCTGCAAATCTAAATCTTCTGGCGGATATGGAAAAGATTATAAAGGACATGGAGCCGTTTAATAAACCTGTGATTGCGTGTTTTAATGCACCTCACGGTGTCTGGGATGATAACATAAAACACATTGATGGAAAAAAGGGTATTGCCATAATCCATACACCGGAGCGGGCTGCAAGGGCAATGGCAAACCTTTATAAAATATCTTTATCGGTGAGTTGAAATGGAAGATCTTTTATTAGGGATAGAGGCCCTTGAATTTTTAAAAAAAGAGGGTTTTCCTATCCTTGAAAGTAGAATTACCATATCAGAGGAGACGGCTGCATCATATGCGAAGGACATAGGTTTTCCCGTCACCCTTAAGGTCTCGTCGAAAACAATTATACATAAGACAGAATTAAACGGTGTAAAACCCTTTCTACTGAACGAAAAAGAGGTTAGAAGTGCCTTTAACGAGCTCGTTCATACCTTTAATACCCTGGGACGGACAAAGGATATAAATGGGATAATAGTCCAGGAAATGGGCAAGGGCCTTGAGTTTATAGTGGGCGTATATGTGGATAGCCAGTTCGGACACACCATCATGTTCGGTCAGGGTGGTATCTATGTGGAGGCAATAAAGGATGTGTCTTTTAGACCCATACCGATTGCAAGAAAAGATGCAAAAGAGATGATTCAAGAACTCGATGCATGGAAGATCATTACAAGCCCCAGACAGAAAAGGATAAATCCCGTTATGATAGAAGATTTTCTCCTTAAGATATCAGATTTTGTGGAAACACATAAAAACGTCGAAGAGATGGACATAAACCCTGTCTTTGTCTCAGAAAAGATAAGCATATGTGATGCCCGTATAAAAATAGGTCCAAAGAATAAATAAAAAGGAGAGATATGGAAGAGCCCTGCGTATACTATAATACATGTCCTATCCTAACAGGTAAGATCCAGTTAGAAGAAAAGAGATTAAACGATTACAAAAGCAGGTTCTGTAATGCCGGAAAGGATTCGTGGAGCAAGTGTATCCGTTTTCAGGTAAGGGAGATTGTGGGAAGGTGTCCTCTTGATATCATGCCTGATGCTTCCATGAGCCCTGAAGAGATTATTGAAAAATATGATTTGTAGATGAGGCCTTGTCAGGTGTGAAAAACCATTGAATTAACCATAAATCATAGTTTTTGATTCAGGTATATATACAACCTTTGTCTTTTCCCTTTCTCCTTTTAATATTTTTATATCCGTTTTTCGAACGTGGAATACCTGCGAAAGAAAGTCTATAAGTTCTTTATTTGCCTTTCCTTCAACAGGTGGTGCAGTGAGTTTTACCTTAAAGGTATCCCCCTCTTTTTTTATCTCCCTTTTCTTTGCATTTGTGGTGACCTTTATTACAATGTTCATCACCTAATTATACATTTTTCTTTACAAAAACCAAAGTTATGGATTATAAAAAGACATGTTTTTTAGTAAAACCCTCTGTAAACCATTATCCCCAGCGTTTTATCTTTTATCCCTTTTTTTACTTTTTGCATCCTTTCATAAGGAGGCCTCTGCCCAGTCAGTAGATGACAATTTTCTACCCACATTTGGTAATGGAAAGATAAAGATAAGGTTATATACAGACTATTTCTGTGGGCCCTGCAGTCATTTAGAACCGCAGATAGAAGGCCTTTTAAAGACCCTTATTGAAAAACACTTAATCACCATTACATTTATCGACGTACCCTTTTCAAAATACTCTTCCATGTATGTAAAACATTTTCTATATGCCTTAAATGAAAAAAGATCACTGGATTATGCCTTTAAGGTAAGAAGGGTGCTTTTCAATGCAGCAAAGGAAAAGATTTCAGACCCAAAGGGTCTTGTGTCATATCTAAAGGGGCATAACATAAATATCAAACCCTTTAACGAAAGAGGTATATATGAAGTCTTTGAGCACTATCTGAATAAAGAAGATAAGATAAATGCCACCCCAACATGTGTAATTATGGAAGGTGGAAAAAAGGAAATTTTTAAAGGTGTGAGCGATATTACAAATGCATTAAAAAGATTCATGTAAAATCTCTTTGACCGGCCTTAGTTTATATGCTGATAGAAAACATAATAACCCATATTGCCCGAAAAAAAAATTCAAAGTATCTTCAATTTCAACCTGTAGATAGCTTACCCGTTTCAGAAAGAAACAACGGTGCACCACTATTACTTTATATACACATCCCATTCTGTGAAGAACTTTGTCCATATTGCTCATTTAACAGGGTTGTGTTTAGAGAAGGTCTTGCAAGGCAATATTTCAAGGCATTGAGAGAGGAGCTGTCAATCTATAAGAGACTAAATTATGATTTTTGCGGTCTCTATGCAGGGGGTGGAACACCCACTGTGCTTATAGACGAACTGGAAGAGACCCTGCACCTTGCAAGAAGCATATTCAGCATTAAAGAGGTTTCTGTTGAAACAAATCCCAATCATCTAACCCCTAAAAATATAGAAAGATTGAAATCCATGGGCATAAACCGTCTCTCTGTGGGTGTTCAGAGCTTTAACGACGAGATACTAAAGGCCACAGAGAGATACCATAAATACGGAAGCGGTAAAGAAATAGCAGAGAGGCTTAGTTCAACCCTCGGTAATTTCGATACACTGAACGTGGATATGATCTTTAATTTTCCCATCCAGACCATGGAAAACCTTGAGAGTGACCTATCAACATTGATAGAGCTCAACGTAGACCAGATAACGTATTATCCTTTAATGGTGTCGTCATCTACAAAGGCATTGATTGATAAAAAGATAGGCCCGGTGGATTACAAAAGGGGAAACAAGATGTATATCGAGATTACCAATGCCTTATCAGGTAAATACAGACCATCAACGGCCTGGTGCTTTTCAAGGCATACATCCCTCATAGACGAATATGTGGTCCACTATGACGAATATGCAGGCACAGGAAGCGGTTCCATAGGATACATAAATGGATGTGCCTATGCCAATACATTTGATATAAAACTCTATATATCCCAGTTAAACAAAGGCACCCTCCCCATTATGGCAAAAAGGGATTTTACATTAAAAGAAAAGATAAGCTATGATTTTTTAATGAAACTCTTTGGTTTGAAATTAGATTTAGGGGAGCTACAAAAAAAATATAAGGTCAATCCATTGAGATATCTTTTTCCTGAGATTGTGTTTTTCATGCTCACAGGCGCATTAAAGAAACAGGGAAACATACTCACCCTAACAGAGAAAGGTCAATATTACTGGGTGATTATGATGAGGGAATTCTTTATAGGCGTAAACAATTTCAGGGATTACTGCCGGTCTATGCTCACCCTTTGATTTGGAGGATTTAAATTTTGAATCCCATAGCAATGATAATGGCTTTTTAATTGACATACAACACATTTTTTTCGTAATATTCAACATATTTTAAAAACTTATTATTTTTCAAGGAGAACGGTAAACATGCGAGAGCTAAAAGGTGTGCCTGCTTATATCCTTGGCACAATCTGTGTGGCATTTATTGCATGGTCTATATATGGTGCTATAAAGCCCATAGAGACGTATATATTCAGAATGGTTCATATGGGTTTTATATTTGCCTTATCCTTTCCCCTTTATCCTTTTTTAAAAAGTAAGAAAAAGTGGGTGGTCTGTTTTGATATTTTCCTGGCCTTACTGGGGGTTGCAACCTTGGTATATCCCTTATTAGATGTGGACAGTTTTATAAGAAGGTCAACCCTTCCGGAGCCACTGGATTTTTTTATGGGTATCCTGGCCATTTTACTTTTGATTGAGGTATCCCGACGCATTGTGGGTTTGACCTTTACCTTTGTGCTTATAGGTTCCATTCTTTACTGCTGGCTGGGTAATTACATACCTGGTCCCATCACCCATAGAGGATATGAGTTAGACAGGATTGTAGGTCATATGTATATGACCCTTGAGGGCATCTTCGGTGTGCCTTTATCTGTCAGTGTTTCCTTTGTAACATTGTTTGTCGTGTACGGAACATTTATGGATGCAGCAGGGGCTGGTAATTTCTGGCTTGAACTATCCCTTGCCGTTATGGGTAGAGGCCCTGCAAGTGCAGGACGGGGCGCTGTAATTACTACGGCACTATTAGGTGGGCCTCAGGGCAGTGGTGTAGCCACCACCATGTCTGTGTCTCCAGTTATGTGGCCTATTTTAAAAAAGGCAGGTTATTCACCGAATATGGCAGCAGGTTTAATCTCTGCAGGCGGGATTGGTGCTGTGCTTTCTCCACCACTAATGGGTGCTGCTGCATTTCTTATCATGCAGTTTCTCAATGTGTCATTCTGGGATGTTGTGATAATGGTAATCTTCCCTACAGCTTTATACTATCTCGGTACACTATTTCTTGTGGAACTGGAGGCAAAGAAATATAATTTTTCACCCCCTGACACATCGGGTAAAACACCCAAAGAGGTTATGAAGGCCTATTGGTATCATCTTGTTTCCCTGGCAGTGCTCATAATTTTTCTTGTAATGGGTCGTTCCCCGGAGACGGCAGCTATATGGGCAATAGTGGCAACGATCGCCACGAGCTTTTTAAGCAAAAACAGAAGTGAATGGCTCACGCCAAAAAATATCATTAAGGCAACCATAGAGGGTGCCCAGAATATGATACCTGTGGCAGCACTTCTTGCAGCAGCAGGAATGATAGTGGGCATGTTTTCCCTTACAGGCCTTGGTTTAAAGATCTCAAGCCTTATCATGTCATTAAGCGGTGGCATCCCTATCGTGGCACTCTTTCTTGCCCTTTTTGCATCCATGATTATCGGGTTGAGTCTGCCCATCACCGCTACCTACATCATGACAGTGGTTATGGTGGCACCTGCCCTTGTAAAGGTCGGGGTGCCCATGCATGTGGCACATCTACTTGCATTTTATTTTGCCGTTTTATCAGAGGTATCACCCCCTGTGGGGTTATCCCCATCTGCTGCAGCGGCAGTAACAGGAGGAAATCCCTTTGGTGCCATGATGCAGGCATGGAAATATTCTTTACCTGCATTTCTCGTGCCTTTTCAATTTTCAGCAACCCTGACAGGGGCAAACCTGTTAATTATAGGTAGTACTTTAAAAGGTTTTTTAATCGCACTATTTTCAAGCTCTGTGTCTTTGTTCTATCTATCCCTCGGCATTATCGGTTATCTGAAAAACCCGATCTCGCAGGTAGAAAGGGCAATACTTATTGCGTGTGCCATTATTATGTCATTTGTCACCGTTGATTTTACACCCCAAGGTATCTTGCCATTTGTAATAGGTGCAATCATTGTGGTAATACATTTAAAGAAAAAAATAGAAAGGAGGTAGACCATGAAAAGATTTATAAAGGTTTTGGTATTAATGGTTGTAATGGGAAGTGTATTAATGGTTGCAGGTAATGTATGGGCACAGCAGAAATTTTCCTTCAGCATTGCCACAGGCGGCACAGGTGGTGTCTGGTATCCGTTAGGTGGTGCCATCGGCGGTATAATAAGTAAAAAGGTCCCTAATACAGATGCTACATCTGAGGCAACAACAGCAGCAATAGACAATATGAAATTGCTTGTAGCAGGCAGGGCGGGCATGGGTTTTGCCTATGACTATCATGTAGTATGGGCAAATGAAGGCAAGCTTTCCCTTGTTGCCAAAAGACAGCTGCCCCTTCGTATTGTTATGGGTTTTTATGAACAGCCACTCCATATTGTTACAAAGGAAGGGACAAACATCAAATCAGTTATGGATTTAAAAGGAAAGAGGGTATCCACAGGTGCACCTAATAGCGGTACAGAAGAACAGGCAGATTATGTGTTAAAGGCATTGGGCATTGATTGGAATAAGGATATAAAAAGGGAAAAACTCTCTGCTACAGAATCTGTGGCAGCCATGAAGGATGGTAAGATTGATGCCTTCTTCTGGAGCGGGGCAGTGCCCACATCTTCAATCATTGATCTTTCATCTACCCCAGGGCTTAAGATGGTTTTGATTCCTGTGGGTGGTAAAGAGGCAGACATGATATTTAAAGCAAATCCGGGGGTGTTCCATAAGACAAAATTTCAAAAAGGTTGCTATAGCTCGGTAGATAAAGATATCGATGCCATTGCAATTACAGCAGTGCTTCTGGCAATGGATAATTTTCCCGAAGATATTATGTATAAGATTGTAAAAGAGATCTTTGCAAACACATCAGATATAGTACCTGTGTGGAAGGGTGCAAAGGACTTAACACCGAAATCAGCAGTAAGCCAGCTTACGCCAGATGCCCTTAAATATATCCACAAGGGTGCATTAAAATTCTATATAGAAAAAGGTGTAATTAAGTAAAGTTTATCAGGACAAAAGACCCTTGCAGTATTTGCAAGGGTCTTAAGTTTACTTTTTTAAATCAAATCGTCAATTAACACTTTCATCTCATCCGTCTTTTTATAAATTTTTCAATCTCCACTGCAAAAAATACGATAGATGACAAGACAATGGCCAGTATGAGTTCTTTAAGGTTAAGGGGTACTGTTTTGAATATGGGATTCAGAGATGGAATATAAATTGTTGCCATTTGCAAGATAAATGTTAATACAACTGCACCAAGCAGATATTTATTGGAAAATAGACCCATTTTAAAAAGAGAGGACTTTTCAGACCTTATGGCAAGGACATGGCCGAGCTGTGTAAGGCACAGGACTGTAAATACCATGGTCTGCCAGTGACTGTTTCCTGTTTTAATGGAGAAGGCCTGTGTGAGAAGGACAATGCCTCCCATCAAAAGCCCTACCCAGATGGCATGGATTCCTAAGCCATGGGCAAATATACTTTCCTTTGGGTCTCTGGGCGGTCTATTCATCACATCCTCCTCTTCAGGCTCAACAGAAAGGGCAAGGGCAGGAAGACCGTCTGTAACAAGATTAATCCAGAGGATATGTATAGGCAAAAGTGGTATGGGTAAACCAAATATGGGGGCAAGAAAAAGGGTCCATATCTCTCCTGAATTTGTCGTCAAGAGATATTTGATGAATTTTCTTATATTATCGTATATCTTTCTCCCTTCCTTCACTGCCTTTACTATTGTGGCAAAGTTGTCATCGAGGAGAATCATATGTGCTGCCTCTTTTGAG
>CAZJOP010000018.1:14555-21244 GCA_964547695.1 uncultured Syntrophorhabdaceae bacterium | reverse complement strand
ATTATTTTTTTTGGCGACAATAAAGACAACATTTTTGTAAAAAAGTCAATAGAAAATATGGTATAAACATCAATGATTATAACGATATGAATATGAAAAAATGAAAAAACAGACAAATGCGGTGAAGTATGGGGAATATATTTATAGGTACCAGCGGTTTTTCATTTGAAGACTGGAAGGGTGAAGTATATCCAGAACACATAAAAAGCTATGAGATGCTTCCATATTATGAGGAAAAACTTGGTTTTAATACCCTTGAGGTAAACTACACCTATTACACCCTGCCTTCCCAGAAAACCATGGAATCCTTTTACAGAAGGACCTCAAAAGGATTCACCTTTGTTGTAAAGGCTTATAAAGGCCTTACGCACCAAAGGGATGACGCATTCAAAAAGACAAGCGACATCTTTAAAGAGGGTATTATGCCGCTTAAAGAAAAATTAAAGGCCATACTCTTTCAATTCCCCTATAATTTTAGTCCGGGAAAGGAAAGTATTAGATTGCTCCACGAGATTACATCAGGGTTCAATGAATTTAACGTTGTTATAGAGTTTAGAAATCATAAGTGGTTCAGAGATGAGTATATTGAGCTGCTAAGAAGCCTGTCTTTAGGCTTTTGCGTTGTAGATGAGCCAAAGATAGAGGGGCTCATGCCTTTTCATCCTGTGCTTACAAGTGATACAGGCTATTTTCGTTTTCACGGTCGAAATAAAGATTGGTTTAAGGCACCGGCTGCAGTAAGATATGACTATTATTATACTGACGATGAATTAAAAGAATTCGTATCGCCTATCAGAGAGATTTCAAAAAAGGCAATAAATACCTTCATATACTTCAATAACTGTCATCTCGGTAAGGCAGTAAAGAATGCGCATAGGTTGAAAGAACTGCTTGAGGCATAAACTTTTATTGATTTTTTATAACCTCTTTAAATTCGTTTTCATCGAGAAATCCATCTCTATTTCTATCATATAAATTGAATTTTTCCATTGTAAGGCTCGGTAATATTACGCTTAATTCCACAGGGGATATTTTTTTGTCATGGTTATTGTCAACATCAAAAAAGCCATTTCCTTTGCTTTTTAGCCTTGTCAACCTGAAGATTTTTTTTGTCTCTACTTTTTTTTCTGGCTTTATTTCAGTGTCTTTTTCATTCCTCTGTTTTTTTAATGACCTCATCACAATAGTTCCATCAGGGGTGTAGATAATATTTATCCAATCATTTTTTTTAATCTCCCCTATGCTCTTATAGCCTTTTAAAAAAGGGTTTGATATGTCTACATTAATTAGTTTACCAGCGATCTTCAAGGTGACTATCTTTTCGTTTAAGTCAAACCTTGCAACCTGACCGGATATCACATTCTTTGAGTGGGCATTCGTTGTTAAAGGAAAAAAAATGCTTATAAATATAATGAAAATGATAGCATTCTTAACCACATCTTTATCACAACACTTATAAAATATATTTGTCAATAATTTTGATTATGGCATTAAAAACAAACGATGAGAATAACATCAAAAACTAATAATGCGTCAATAGCCGTTGCTATTCATAATAGATGTTAACTTCTAAATAAAATTAGTTGACAATTAAGAGTTTTTCTTCTAATAAATAAGGGTTTTAAATTGAATAAGACTTAAAAGAGTGAAATAGATAAAAATTATTATTATTTTAAAACGGGGTGCATGGTGAATCACGAACTTGAAAGATTAAAAGAAAAGGCTATAAAAAATAGAAACATAGGTTTAGAGGATGCAATAATGCTTTATAAGATAGGGCTTGAGAAACCTTTCACGCTCTTTGCTTATGCATCAGAGATTACCCGTTTCTATAAAGGCAAAAAGATATCCTTTTGCTCCATTATAAATGCAAAATCCGGATTATGTCCTGAGGACTGTAAATTTTGCGCCCAATCAGGGCATTACAATACCGATGCAGAGATATATCCCCTTTTACCGAAAAAGACCATAGTAGAGAGGGCGGCACAGGCAAAAAAAGACGGTGCCCATATGTTCGGCATAGTCACAAGTGGCACCCAAATATATACAGTTGAAGAATGGGATACAATAGAGGAGTCTGTGAAAGCAATAAATGAGATTGGTATACTGCCCTGTGGTTCATTGGGTATGGTTGATAAAGATAGGGCTAAAAGATTAAAGAAGGCAGGATTATTTAGATACCACCACAACCTTGAAACAGCAAGGAGTAATTTCTCCAATATCTGCACCACCCATGATTACGATGAGGATATAGAGACGATTAAAAACGCAAAGGAGGCAGGCTTGAGCACCTGCTGTGGCGGGATCATAGGGCTTGGTGAGACTATGGAACAGCGTATTGAACTTGGCCTTACCATAAAAGAACTCGATGTTGACTCTGTGCCCATAAATATCTTAAACCCAATCAAGGGCACCCCTCTTGAGCATCAACAACCTCTATCACCTATAGAGGTGCTTATTACCCTTTCTATATTCAGGTTTATCATGCCCGATAAGGATATAAAGGTATGCGGTGGAAAGGAAAAGAATTTAAGACAGCTCTTACCCCTTGCAATTGTAGCAGGTTGTAATTCCCTTATGACTGGCAATTATCTCACCACACCAGGAAGAAGCGCACAACTGGATGTGGAAATGGTTATGGATCTCGGATTTTGCCCAGGCATATAAGATATATCTCAGAGCTCTTTGACCTTGATGCCTGGGGTTTATAGATAGTTACCTTTTTAAACATGGTCTTTAGGTCTTCCTGTATGGGTTTAAAGGTCTCTGAAAAAAAGGATTTAAGGATAAAACTGCCGTTTTTTTTCAAGGCATTACCAACAATATTCTTTACAGAAAAAAATATCTCCTCCATGTTTCTGTCATCTGTTTCCCTGATACCTGTAAGGTTTGGTGCGATGTCGCAGGTAACTACATCAAAATAGCTGATTGAGGATGACGCAAGGATCATCCTTATATCAGTTGTTTTTATATCACCCTGGAATGTAATAATATTTTTTTTGTTTAAGGGTGGGGTAGGAAGGATATCTATGCCTATTACAAGGCCTTTTTCTCCTACTACTTCTGATATATACTGGAGAAAGCTACCTGGTGAGCATCCAAGGTCTAAAACCCTGTCACCCTTTTTTATTATGCCGAATCTCTCCTGTATCTCTTTTAGTTTGTATATACTTCTTGCCCTGTAACCCTCTTTTTTTGCCTTTTTGAAAAAGGTATCTTTTAGATCATATTTATTCATAAGGGTCCATAAGGTCAAAGGGATTTACGATCATGTTATCTCTGTTAAATGGATACGTTTCATTCTCTTTATGTTCGAGTTCCCTCTCTATGAGGTGTGAAATTACCTCTATCAATGTTTCATCCTTTTTCAAATATTCGATTAATCCTTTATAATACGGGTATTCCTTATATGTATAGAATATATACGCATATGCCTCTAAAACGGTTTTAAAACTGGGTATCAATCTCTTAATATCTTCTTTTTTTGTCAGGTCATGGATAAATGCAGCCTTTTTCTCTTCTATCATATATTGTGGAAGGGTTATTACTGGATTTTTAAGTTCTAAATATTTCTTTTTGTCCTCATCAAGACCATCCCATTTGAATCTAAAGAGTTCAAAAAAAGGATGAGAGAACATCTCTTCGATGTTTGCAGCAGTTACATGTTCATTTAAAGAAAGCTCGTATACATTAAAACCTTTTTCAAATTCTATTGAATTTTCTTTTAATATGCCCTTTAACGCCTTAATCTCTTCCATATATCTTTTTGATATGTCTGAGGCCTCTTTTAAAACGCGATAGGAAAGGCTAACAGGTGTCTCGGCAACGGCCATTTTGTCCGTTTTTTCAACTTTTATAGATTCTATAAGCCTATCAAGTTCGTTATTACCGATGGGCGTGAAGACAAGCTCTTTTAGGCCTGTGGAGAATTCTATATTCCCGTGTATCAGTAAAGCATTTTTCTTTTTTAATACTATTTCAATAAACACAACCATTTCATTGTAATAATCGTAATTGGTAATAAAACTTCTTATTTTTTTATCTTCCGAGACCTCTTTATTTTTTATGTTTATAGCCGGTGGTCCCTTTTTTACAGGTTCATCTACCTTAACGCCTTTTGTCTTTAATGTGAATAAGGTCTTTCTTATGCGCTTTAAGATGTCCTTGTCTTCTTCTTGTTCATAAATGAGGTTCAAAAACCTCCCAGTGATCTCTTCTTTTGATTTTGTTATAGCATCCAGTAATGCTATCTTTTCATCCCTTGAAAGGGTACTAAACAAAGATACGTTTTCTTCTAACTTATCGGGATTGTCCAATCCTTCTCTTATAGAATTAATTGTGTGCTCTTTCATAATCTTTCCCTTTTTTCTTAATATATCATGAATTTTTAGAATGGTTGCAATATTTTCTAAAATAATTTATCTTGACCGCCATATAACTAAAAAGTAAAATACACTGTTTCAAAAAGATAAAAGGAGAAGAACATGGCTAAAATAACCGATGGAATCCATGCTGTTTATGGTCAGGATGAATTTATACCCGATTCTCACACATATGTGATAGGTGAACCTTCATCGATGGATCTTTCGATTATCGATGTAGGTTTGGCAGGCAAGGGAAGGTATAAGATACAATCTATTGTAAGAGATGGTATTGACCTCAATGCCATAAAGAGGATTATTTTGACCCATACCCATTTCGACCATATAGGCTGTACTTCAGAGATATTAAAAGAGATACCCCATGCAGAGCTTTGGGTTCATATCAGTGAGGCAGAGCTTTTAGAAAAGGGTGATGATAGAGCTGTATACGGTATGGATATGTTTAAGGGGATGTGCCAGATGCAATATGGGCTTGCACCGGATGCCTTTAAACTTAAGGTTCATAGAAAACTCGAAGGCAATGAAAGCCTTTTGCTGGGTAATATGACATGGGAGATCATCCATATACCCGGTCATTCACCAGGTGGTATCGCTTTGTACAACAAAGAGAAGAAGGTCCTTATCCCCGGTGATGTGGTTTACGCAGATTATGCCATAGGAAGGTTTGACCTTTTCGGTGCAGATGCAAAGGAATTAAAGCATTCGCTGTTGAAACTTTCAAAATTAGAAGTGGATATACTTTTACCAGGGCATAACCAGCTTGTAAAGGGGCTACCACCTGACTATATCTTAAGAACCATGAAGATGTGGGAGCCCTATCTCGTCTAAAACATTAATGTTCATCTGGTCTTGGTTTGTATTTTGAAGTGGGCCTCTATTGCCTCTATAAGGCCCGATATGTCATGCCTTTTTGCCTCGATACTCACATCAATGCCGTATGATCTCAATGTCTCGGTGGTTATGGGGCCTATTGAGGCAACGAGCGTGTTTTCAAGAGATGCCTTTCCGTAAATGGCCATAAAGTTTTTTACCGTAGAAGAGCTTGTAAATGTTATTACATCCGGTTTTTCTTTAAGGTCTTCTATCTGTTTTGGTAAAACGGTCTTGTATATGGGGATAACATGACATATACCGTTGTTATTGTTAATATATTTCACAATAACATCACGGGCATCCTCTGCCCTGGGCAAAAGAAAGTATTTATTTTTTACATCCAGTGTTTTTAATATTTCCACTATCCCTTCAGATGTCCATATCTGTGGCACAAAGTCACATACGATACCTTTTGTCAGTAGTTTCTGAGCGGTGGCCTCACCTATTGCAAAAACATATGCGCTGTTTAATGACCTTGTATCCATTTTATTTTCAAAAAGTGTATCGAAAAAGATATCCACCGCATTTGTGCTTGTGAAGATAATTCCGTAAAATTTTTTCAGGTTTCTTATTGCCTCTTCCAGTTCTCTATTGGGTTTAATGGGCTCAATTTCTATGACAGGTATATAGATAGCCTCTGCACCTTTCTCAGAAAGGGCAGCACCCAGCTTTGTCGACTGGTGTCTTGGTCTTGTAATTGCCACCTTTTTGCCGAAAAGAGGCTTTGTTTCAAACCAGGATAGCATATGCCTTAAACCTACCACCTTTCCCACAACGAGGATACCAGGGGGTTTAATATTTTGTTCTTCAGCCTTTTTTGCAATGTCTGCAAGCCTTCCTGTAATTACTTTCTGTTTCGGCAATGTCCCGTTCGTAATAATGCATGCCTGAGTATCCTTAGGTCTATTGTTCTGTATCAACATTTCTGTTATATACTTCAGGTTTTTTATCCCCATGAGAAAAACAAGGGTATCTGCTGCAGTTGCAATCTTTTCCCAGTTTATCGATGATGTTGACTTTTCTGCATCTTCATGGCCTGTAATGAACGCTACGGTAGATGCAAATTGTCTGTGGGTAAGGGGTATGCCCGCATAGGCAGGGACAGAGATGGCAGAGGTGACCCCGGGACATATCTCAAATTCCACACCCCTTTCAGCTAAAAACAGCGCCTCTTCACCACCTCTACCGAATATAAAGGGGTCTCCACCTTTTAACCTCACCACTATACTGTTTCCTTTTGATTTTTCAAAAAGTAGTTCGTTTATCTCGTTTTGAGTTAGGGCGTGTCTTGATGCCTGTTTTCCAGCGTAGATGATCTCCACATCCTTTTTTGCATAATTGAGAAGGTCTCTGCTTATAAGATTATCATAGATAATTACATCAGCCTTTTGAATAAGCTCAAGGCCTTTAACGGTTATAAGTTTTGCCTCACCA
>CAZJOP010000018.1:0-14545 GCA_964547695.1 uncultured Syntrophorhabdaceae bacterium | reverse complement strand
AGGGCCTGCCCCCACAAGATATACCTTTCCCATTTGAGGTAATTATAAGCATATATGGATTCAGTTTCAAATAAATATTTTTTAAAAGGGCGTATATTTAGCTTGACAATATACACTAAAAAGGCATACTATACCGATTAAGCAGTTTGCTTAATATTTTTTGAAAGGAGTTTAGCAGTATGGCAGTAGGTAGGGTAAAATGGTTTAACGATTCAAAAGGTTACGGTTTTATCGAGCAGGATAATGGTGAGGATGTATTCGTCCATTTTTCTGCAATAAAACAGGATGGTTTCAAGACACTAAAGCAGGGTGAAAAGGTTGAATTTGAGATTACAAAAGGTCCAAAAGGTCCCCAGGCAGCAAACGTTGTAAAGGCAGAATAAAAAAGAGGGGTTTATCCCCCCTCTTTTTCCATAGACTTAATCTCATCCCACAACTTATCCATAACCGTTAAATCAGCTTTTGAAGTGCTTGTATGCGTTTCAATGTATTTAAATCTTCTTATAAACTTTTCAATGGTTGACCTTAAGGCATCTTCAGGGTCAATACCATAAAACCTTGAAATATTAACCATTGTAAAAAGCATATCCCCAATCTCTTCTTTTATCTCTTGCAGATTTCCTTTTGATGCTGCATTGCGGAGCTCTGCCAGTTCTTCATCGAGTTTGGTATATACACCTTCGATTGACGGCCAGTCAAAACCTATCTTTGCAGCCCTTTTTGAAAGGGCATATGCCCTAAGCAGTGCCGGCATAACCTTAGGTATGTTTTCTATTGGGGAATAGTCTTCTTTTTCTTCTTTTTTTATCTCTTCCCATTGTTTTTCAACCTGTGCATCGGGATTATGCTCCAAAAAAACATGGGGGTGTCTGTTGAACATCTTTTTATATGTAAAATCCAATACATCCTTTATGTCAAAGGCAGACTTTTCCTTGCAAATCTGTGAAATAAATACAATATGGAATAGTAAATCACCTAACTCCTCTTTTATTTGGCAGTAATCTTCTTTTTCAATTGCATCGATTAATTCATATACCTCTTCAACAAGAAAGGTTTTAAAGGAATTTATCGTCTGTTTTTTGTCCCATTTGCACCCCTTTTCGCCCCGCAGGGTTGCCATGAGTTCCACAAGTTTTGTAAATTCTTCCATGTTACCCCTTTCTTTTTTCCATAATTTTTAGCACCATATCCACGGTTTTTTCCATAAAGTCTTTATGCATTTCTATAATCTCTTTACCTTTTTTTCCCATTTCATGGGCGTAGGCAGGATTATCGAGTAAATGCTTTATGCTACTTAAAAGACCTTCTTTATCTCTCACCATGATCCCTGCCTTTTTTTCTATTATTAAATCTGCAATCTCCTTGAAATTTTCCATAAACGGACCGAAAATCACAGGTGTTTCAAAAAATAAGGGCTCAAGGATATTCTGACCACCGTATGGTGCAAGGCTACCGCCTACAAAGGCAACCTTACTTCTACTGTAGATATGAAGGAGGTCACCTATTGTATCTACGACGACGATATCCGGTTCAAATGATGCTTGTGAGTCTTTTTTGTTTTTTATCTTTGAGTATCTTATCATGTTAAAGTCTCTTTTTAATTCCTCTACTATTTTAGATGATAGATGGAGTTCCCTTGGTGCTATAAAGATCTTGATATCAGGCATGTTTTCTTTAAGTTTTTTAATTACATAAAATACGGTATCCAGCTCTTTTTCTTTAATGCTCCCGAAGGTTAAGGCATTTTCTTTTGTGAACGGGGGTGCAAGGGGTATTTCCCTGTAGTATTTTATGTTCCCTGTGGTAACTGTATTGACAGAGTCAGCCCCTATTGCAATAAACCTTTTTCTATGTTCTTCTGACTGGGCAATAATTGTGTCTATATCGGATAGCACATGTCTTAAGAAAAAAGAAAACCTTTTATAATTGGAAAGTGTTTTATCCGATATCCGTCCGTTTAAGATTATTACAGGTATACCGTAATTTCTTACAGTCCAGATGAGATTGGGCCAGATTTCTGTTTCAACAATAATAAGCGCCTTGAAGGTGGAACCGTCTATGAAGCGTTTTATTACATACGGCACATCAACGGGAAGAAAGTATACATAGACATTTTCACCCATCCTCTTTAAGAGTAAATCTCTTGTATAGTAAGTGTTTATCGTTATAACCCATTGAAAATTCAAATTTTTTTGTTTTTCCATAAACCTTATAAGGGATTCTGCTATGGCTGCCTCTCCGATAGATGCAGCGTGTATCCATACGGCATCTTTTACAGGGTGAAATTTTGTAGAGTTAAATAACTTTTCATAGAGGCTTTTTCTGAGTTTTTTTTTAAATATTGAGAAAAAAACGAAAAAAGGAAGACAGATATAGGCAAGTGTATTATACGCTACTTTCCACATACGATCCTTTCCGCCTCCTCTGAGAGTTTTAAAAGCACATTTTCAAGATAAAGTCTCATCTCTTCCGTTTCTTTTTCATCTTTTACATGTTGAACAAATATGGGTTCGCCCCAGAGAAAAACTATCTTTGTGAAGGGTACAGGTAGCACAAACCTGTCCCAGGAATTAAAGGTTTTTTTTTACGGGCAGCATATGTAACAGGTAAGATAGGTGTATTTGTAATGCGGGCAAGCTCGATAATCCCCTTTTTTACCTTGAACCTCGGGCCTTTTGGGCCATCAGGGGTTATGGCCACATCGAATCCATCTTTGAGGGAAGAGATGATCTCCCTTACAGACGAGACGCTCTTTTTTCTAAAAGAGCCCCTTATTGCATGGAGCCCAAAGTATTTTATCACCCTTGCTATAAATTCACCGTCTCTGTGTCTGCTTATCATTACTTTCCCCTTTTTTCTCAATTTTGCAAAGGGCATCATGAGTAACCTTCCGTGCCAGAAGCACACGATAAAATTTTGGCCTCTTTCAATAAATACATTAAGCCTATCTTTGTTTATGTGTTCGATCCGGGACGTTACTTTTATAAATGTTATTATGAGATAGATAATTGGAGGCAATACATTCAACAGTAAAAAGTATTTTATTTCCTTAAGCATTTTTTGCCCGCCTGCCTATCTTTATAACCTTTTTGTCTGATTCCTTAAAAAACTGGAGCTGATATAGTCTTTTGTATGGACCTTCAGTGTTTATGAGTTCATCGTGGGTTCCTTCCTGGACTATTGTCCCTTTTTCCAGCACAATAATCCTGTGGGCATTCATAACAGTAGACAGTCTATGGGCAATAATTATGGTTGTCCTTCCCCTCATAAGGTTTTCAAGGGCATGTTGAACCTCCACCTCGGACTGGGCATCAAGGGAACTCGTTGCCTCATCGAGGATTAATATAGGTGCGTCTTTATAAAAGGCTCTTGCTATGGCAATCCTCTGTTTTTGTCCACCTGATAGTCTTAACCCTTTTTCCCCTACCACTGTATCGTATTGTTTTGATAGATTCATTATAAAATCATGGGCATTTGCCAACTTTGCGGCATTTATCACCCTTTCCATATCCATATCGGAACCAAAGGTGATGTTTTGTTTTATCGTGTCGTTAAAGAGGATTACATCCTGGGTTACAAGGGCAATATTCTTTCTCAGAGATTTCAGAGAAACTTTTCTTATGTCAATGCCGTCAATCTCTATGGCCCCATCGGTAACATCGTAGAAGCGGGGAATGAGGTTTGCAAGGGTGGTCTTTCCCACCCCGCTTTCACCCACTATAGCAAGCACCTCATTTTTCTTTATGTGGAGATTAATATTTTTCAAGACCATTTTATCTTCGTATTTGAAAAACACATCCCTGAATCTTATATCTCCTTCCACCTTTTCTATATGAAGGGGATCCTCCCTCTCCACAACATCAGGTTTTTTATCAATAATTTCAAAGACCCTTGCGCTTGCCGCAAGCCCTTGCTGTATGTTGTGGTTTTCTTTATTGAGCCTCTTTATGGGTTCGTAGAGCATAAGGAGTGCTGCAGTGAAGGAAAAGAAATTCCCTGGCGTGGATTTACCTGCTATTACCTCTTTTCCGCCATACCATATGACAACGGCAATGGCAATGCCGCCTAAGACCTCCATAATGGGAGAAGAAAGTGCCCTTACCTTGTAGCGCTTTAGAATAGTTTTAAAAAGGGTCTCGTTTTCCTGGTCAAATCTTTTTGATTCATATTCCTCCATGCAATAAGCCTTGACTATCCTCTGACCCGTTATGTTTTCGTGGAGGAAACTTGTAAGCCTTGCAATGGACTTCTGGGTATTTGTGCTAATTTTTCTCAATTTTTTTCCAAAGCTCACTATGGGGTATATGGCGAAGGGAAGCACACAGAAGGCAATGGTGGCGAGCACCCAGTCCCTGTAAAACACCACAAAAATCAGACCTATTATGGTAAATGCATCTTTTAAAATTGCCGTAAATGCATCTGAAACAGCGCTCTGTATAAGATTCACATCGTTTATAATCCTTGATATGCTTGAACCTGTTGTAGTCTTATCGAAAAAGGAAAGAGACTGCCTCTGTAGTGCATTGAATACAAGGGCCCTTATATCTGTTACCACTTTTTGACCCACATAACCCATCAGATAAGTCTGTAAATAATCGAACACGCCTTTAGCAAGATATAGGAGTATTATGCCACCAGGAATCAGATAGAGCATGGTTGCATTCTTTTCGAAAAAGATCTTATCAAGAACAGGCTTTACGATGAATGCAGTGAGTCCGTTTGTGGCTGCAACAAGGGACATAAATATCATGGCAAGGGCAAGTTTTATCCAGTAAGGTTTAAGAAATTTAAGTAACCTAAGATATAGCTCCATACCTTTTCTCTAAAAAGTTTATTATCTCCTCTGCGGCAACATCATATACACCTGGGCCGCCCAGTTGAGCCTTCAAACACTCCACATCCATTTTTATTCCATCTCTACCAGAATTTAACATATACAATACCTTTTCTGCAATCATTTCAGGATTAAGGTGCTGAATAATCTCGGGAAAGAGTTCTTTTTCTAAGATTATGTTTGGAAGGCTTATAAATTTCACATTCACAAGAAGTTTTGCTAAAAGATAAGACACAAAAGAAATCTTGTATATGACAACAGAAGGTGCCCCTGATATGGCTGCCTCAAGGGTTGCGCTACCTGAAGCAATTATGGCTACATCACAGTAATGGAGGGCATCGTAGTTTAATCCCCTAACAGGGATAATCGCCACCTCCTTTTTTAAATAATCCTTTAAAACCCATTCATCCATATTTTCTGCTATGGGTAACACTGCATAGAAGTTTCCAAGCCTCTTTTTAAGTATCTGGATGGTCTCCATTAGAACGGGCATGTGTTTTTTTATCTCGTTCTCTCTGCTTCCAGGCATAATGGTTATGATCTTTTGCTCTTTTGCAAGACCCAATACCTTTAAAAACTCTTCCTTTTTTAGTTGGGGTTTCACAACCTCTAAAAATGGGTGACCGATAAACCTTGCATCTATCCCTTGTTCGTCGTAGAATCTTTTTTCAAAAGGCAGTATACATATAACAAGATCAATGTAGGCCTTTATGGCCTTGATTCTTGATTTATGCCAGGCCCATATTTGAGGTGGTATAAAATATACTATAGGGGTGCCCAGGGCTTTGGCGTATCTTGCAATCCTCAGATTAAAACCAGGAAAGTCTATTAGAATTATAAGTAAAGGTTTTGTCTTTTTGATATATCTTTTTATCTTTCTTAAGGCAGTTATAATGGGGTAAAACTTTTTAAACAATTCGCTTATGCCCACAAGCGAGATATCTTTATAGTCTACCACTATATCCACACCAGCTTCTCCCATCTTTTTACTTCCCATCCCGCTTATATTGAGATTGCATCTCTTTTTTATACCTTTTATAAGATTTGCCCCGTGGATTTCCCCTGAAAGCTCCCCTGTCAGGATAAAAATAGACTTGGACGGTGTTTCTTGAATGTTATCTTTCAATGGATGATCTTATTAATTCTGCCAGTTTTACTGCCTTGAGACCATCTGTGCCCTTGACCATCGGGGTTGTGCGGTTTAAAATAGCCTCAACGAACCCTTCAATCTCTTCTTTTACTGAATCAATCTTACCTGCACTGTGTTCTATGATTTCTATATGATTATTTTGTGTCTTTTCTGTCACTGTAACTGTGCCGTTTAATAAGTCTATATAAACAATCCTGTCATCTTCAAAAACGATAAAAGACCTTTCTTTTCTTGTGGAAACCCTATTTGCATGTAGCACTGCCTTGAACCCTTTTTTAAATTCCAGCATAGCCGTTGCCACATCGAAGCCTTCATTTATCAGTCTTAAGGCATAGGTCTTTGTGTTGCACTCTAAATCATCTTTTTTTATAAAGATTAATAAATCAATGTCGTGTATCATAAGGTCGAATATGACATCTATATCTATTGAGCGGCCTGTATACGGACCGGTTCTTCTTGCCTCAATCATTACCGGTTTTTTTATATACTCCAGGGCTTTTTTAAATGCAGGATTAAATCTTTCGAGGTGGCCTACCTGGATCAGGATATTTTTTCTTTCTGCAATATTTAAAAGGACTTCTGCCTCTTCTGTGTTTTTCACCATAGGTTTTTCAATAAAGACATGGACACCCTTTTCCATAAAGTATGCTGCTATGTCATAATGGGTGTCTGTAGGGGATGAAATAACAACGCCGTGAATATTTTGAGAAGCCTTAAAGACATCCCTATAATCGGTGAAAAAGGGTAAATTGTATGTGTTTGAGATGTTTTGACCTATTTTTTTATCAATATCCACCACGGCCGATACATTTACACCTTTTGTGTTTAGGAGCTTTTCCAGATGGATCCTGCCCATGTATCCTAAACCCACGAGGCATATATTTACCGGCATATACCCCTCTTGGATGAACTGATAAACCTTACAAGCTCTTCGATGTGCGGGCCGCCTATCTGTTCCTTAATTATATTAAGGGAGGTATTAAGAGACAGAGATGACCTGAACAGTATCCTGTACGCCTTTTTTAAAGAGGCTATCTCTTCTTTTGTAAAGTTGTGTCTTTCAAGGCCTACAACGTTTAGTCCGTATAGTTTTGCCCTGCTGCCCGCAGCTATCATAAAAGGAGGCACATCCTTTGGAACCCCTGTTATACCACTAATAAATGCATATTTTCCGATTCTACAGAATTGATGCACTGCACATAGCCCTGCAAAGATTGCATAATCATCTACCTCTACATGACCTGCAAGGGTAGCACAGTTAGCCATAATTACATTGTTTCCCACCTTGCAATCGTGGGCAATATGGACATAGGCCATGAGAAAATTATTATCACCTATCTTTGTGACCCCGCCACCGTGGACAGTACCCTTATTTATGGTGACATACTCCTTTATCACATTATTATTTCCGATAATAAGGAGTGTGTCTTCTTCTTTATAGCTTATATCCTGGGGTGGTCCACCTAATGATGCAAAAGGGCTTATGATGCAGTTTTCACCTATCTGGGTATTGCCCTGGATCACCACATGGCCTAACAGTTTTGTGCCTTTACCGATTTTTACCTTATTGTGGATGATACAATAGGGGCCTATCTCTACATCTTCATCAATCTCTGCGCCTTTGTGTATTATTGCCGTTGGATGTATCAATTTAAACCTCTCATTCCTGTTTTAACATGGCCATAATCTTTGCCTCTGCCACCATCTCCTCTCCCACGTAAGCCTCACCGTTAAAAACCCACAGCTCCTTCTTATGCCTTACAACCTCCACGGATAATCTCAACTGGTCACCGGGCACCACAGGTTTTCTGAACCTTGCATTATCAATGCCTATAAAAAACACGGAACCTTTTAAATCAGGAAAAGACTTGAATGCAAGAACCCCACCGGCCTGTGCCATTGCCTCTACGATTAATACCCCGGGCATTATGGGTCTTTTAGGAAAATGTCCCTGAAAAAATGGTTCATTAAAGGTGACATTTTTTATGCCCACTATCCTCTTTCCGTGTTCGTACTCTATGATTCTGTCTACGAGAAGAAAGGGATAAGTATGGGGCAAGAGTCTTATTATTTCTTGAATGTCTACGGTCATTTTTGTTCTCCTGAAGATAATTTTTCTTCAATCTTTTTTATCTTTTCAAACAATTCCGGCAGTTTTCTTAAAAGCGCTTGCTGTTTTAACCATTCTCTATGTGCCATATGGGGTGTCCCGGAGACAGTGGAACCTGACTTTACATCTTTTGTTATGCCTGTCTGTCCTCCGGCACGGACATTGTCACCAATTACCACATGGTCTTTTACGCCTACCTGTCCTGCAAGGATTACGTTTTTACCTATCTTAGAGCTACCTGCAATGCCTACCTGGGCCACTATTATGGAATTTTCACCAATTGTTACATTGTGGGCAATCTGAACGAGATTATCTATCTTTGTCCCTTTTTTTACTATGGTTTTATCAAGGGAGGCCCTGTCTATGGTGACATTAGCCCCTATCTCTACATCGTCTTCAATGACCACGGTTCCCAATTGGGGAATCTTTTTATGGCACTTTCCATCCCACACGTAACCGAAGCCATCGCTGCCTATGACGGTGCCTGCATGAATTATCACCCTGTTACCTATGGATGCATTATCATAAATAGTGACGCCGGGATAAATAGTTGTATCTTCTCCTATGTTTACATCATCTCCTATATAGACAAATGGATGGATAATTGTGCCTCTTCCAATCTTTACATGTTTTCCAATAAATGCAAAAGGCAATATGCTTGCCTCTTTTGAAATCTCTGTGCCTTCTGAAACAAATGCAAGATGGCTTATACCTGATTTATGTTTTTTTGTTTTTCCAAAGAGTTCTGCAACCTTTATATATGCGATGCCGGGATTTTCAACGATAATAAAATTTTTCCCCCTTATATTTTCTATATCCAAGTCTTTTCCGATGATGATTCCTGAGGCCTGGCATCCATCAAGATATTTCTCATAAGACTTATCTATTAAAAAGGTAATATCTCCCTTTTTTGCACTCTCTATACCCGATACCCCTGAGATCTGGGTATCTTCAAAGCCAAATATCTTCCCATCAATAAAGTTGGCAATTTCTTTAAGGGTTATCACTTGTTAGTCTTTTCCTTTGCCTGTTTATTATATACCTCAATCACCTTGTTTGTGATGTCGATACTTGGTGCTGCATAAAGAATGATTGCAGGGTGTTTCTGGAGAATTACGGTATATTTCCCTTCATCTCCTATTTTTTTGATCACCTCCATGATTTCATTAACAAGTTTTTGCTCAAATTCTGCAATCTTCTGCTGCATATCACCCTGGTATTCATTTTCCAGGTTTTGATAGTCTTTTAATTTCTTGTTGTAAAGCTTCTGTTTCTCCTCTTTTACCTCTGGTTTTAACGCTGCACCCTGTTTATCTATGGAATCCTTTAATTTCTGGAGCTCTTCCTGCTTGCTGGATAGATCTTTTCTTATCTTCGCTATCTCCTCATCCATAGTCTTTTTTGCCTGCTTTCCTTTATCGGATTCCATAATAACCTTGCCAATATCCACATAGGCGATACTTACCTGCTGGGCGCATACAATATTTGATGCAAAAACGATTATCAGCGATGCTATCAAGACAAATAGATTTTTCTTCATGTTACTTCCTCCAGTTTTATTATTTTAATATTGTGTTCCAATTGTAAAATCAAACACATTTTTACTCTCACCTTTTTTCGGAAATAGATTGAAACCGAGTTCGAGTCTAATAGGACCAAGGGGTGAAAACCATCTAATACCCACACCTGCACCTGACCTTATTCCTTTTAGCATAAAACCCTCTGAATCGTCAAACCCGGCACCTGCATCATAAAATACAACACCCTTTAAACCTGCTGGTTTATATATGGGGAAGATCCACTCAAAATTAAAAAATAACTGATTTTTTGCCCCTATTGGTTCTCCTTCACTATCTAACGGACCTGCCTCACCGAATTTAAACCCCCTTACAGAGTCAAGACCACCTACAAAGAATTTTTCATAAATGGGCAGTTGCCTGCCACCGTATGGTCTTATTGCCCCTATTGTCCCTTTTACCAAACAGGTGCTGTCCCAGAAACCTGCAGGTATGTATCGACTGTATGAGGCAATGGCTTTTACAAAATAGTTATCCCCTCCAAACGGACCACCGGCCACCTCTAAAAGAGCCCCCAGATAATCACCTTTATACGGGTTCATGATATCGTCAATGGTGTTTTTTGTAATGGATATGGAGGGTGCGCTTGTTGATTTTGTGCCAGCTTGTTCTTTAATATAAATACTTGCCGTATCTTCAATGTTGGTTACCTGGGTTCTTTCGTATCTATAACTAAAGCCTCCTTTCACATCCTCCATTATATTTCTCGAGAATCCAAAACCACCCCCTGACTTTTTGTAATCATATGAATCCATAATTCTTTTATAATTGAAGATATTTGTGCTCGCATCGAGGTCTATGTCAAATATTTTAGGCTCTACGTATGTGAGTTTGTATTCCTGGGATGTGCTTCCAATACCTACGGTAAGGTATAATTTTCTACCGGTTCCGAAAAAATTCTCCTGAGATATATTACCGGTTATGATAACCTTTTCAGTGGTGCTATATCCCACCCCAAGGCTTAGTGTTCCTGTTGGCCTTTCTTCCACGGTTAAGTCAATATTTATTTTATCCGGTTCGTCTGTTTTTACTATCTTTAAGTCTGTATCTTTAAAATAGGTTGTGTTTTTCAGGTTTCTTTTGCTCTTTTTAATATGCGTTGAAGAGAACCTATCGCCTTCTGCAAAGGTAAGCTCTCTTCTTATAACCTTATCAACAGTTTTTGTGTTTCCTATTATGTTTATCCTGTTGACAAAGACCTGTTGATTTTTTTTGATTTCAAAATCTATATTTATCTTCTGATTTTCATCATCAATGGCGGTCAGGGGGGTGATTTCACAGAATGCATAACCTTTGTCCTGATACAAATCTGTAAGCGCAAGGATATCCTGCTGATAAAGGGAGGCTCGAAATGTGTTACCTTTCTTGCTTTTAAGCATGCCGTATAGCTCATCCTTTTTGAATATCACATCACCAATAAAATCAATATTGTCTATCCTGTATAAGTTTCCTTCATCAATGGTTAAAGTGATTGTTATATTCTTTCCATCTTTGGAAATTTCTATATCCGGTGTGCCAATCTTTACCCTTACGTAGCCTCTGTCGTGATACAGACCCTCAATGTTTTTTCTGTCTTCATCAAGGGTTTCTTCGTCGAGGATGCCTGAGCCTGTAAACCATGAAAATATACCCTTTTCTGAAGTCCTCATCACTGATTTAATGTCTTTTGATTTTATATTGTTGTTGCCTTTTATAACAATCTTTCTTATATATGCCTTCTGCGGCTCCTCTATAATAAATTTTACGCTTACATTGTATTCCTTTTCCTGTATTATCTCATAGGTCACCTTTGCTGCATAGTAGCCCTTACTTGCATACAATTTTTTAATTTCCTCGACGCTTTCCTTTATCTTTTCTGTATTTAAAACTGTGTTTGTTTTTATCTTCAGCTTTTCTTTTATCTCATTTGTCTTAATCTTTTCATTACCTGCGATATATATAGCCTCTATGGTCTGTCTTTCTATAACTACAAAGGTCACTATCTTTCCTTTATCCGTATCTTTTACGTCTATCTGCACATCGCTAAAAAAGCCTGTCTTAAATATATTTTTTAAGTCTTCTCTAAGTTTTTCCAGGTCATAGGGTTCGTTTTCCTTTGTTTTTATCTGGTTCATTATATATGCCTTATCGATCTTGTCATTTCCTATGATATCTATCTTTACGATTTTATCTGCATTTTCTGCAAAGGCAGTGCATAAAAAGACCAAAAGAAATAGTATAGTGGGGAAGACTAACTTTTTCATTCAAGACTGAAAATTAACAAAAAAATACTACTATTGTAAAGGTATTTTTGCAACTGAGTAAAAACTTGCCTGTTTTGTAAAGAAAATGCCTAACATAAATTTATAATCCAATCTAAATCTTTAATCTAAAAGGCAATACATCGTCTATTTTTTCTTTTTCCATAAAAGCCATTAAAAGTCTGTCAATACCGATAGAGACCCCTGCATAGTCACCTTCTACCATATCTATGGCCTTTAAAAACGCACTATCATAATTGAATACATCCTTTCCCAGGCTTTTTCTCTTTAAGTTCTCTTTTTTAAAGCGGCCCTTCAGAGTTTTAGAATCCATAAGTTCTGTATATCCGTTGGCTATTTCCAGGCCATTTATATACATCTCAAATCTCTCCACCTTATTTTTTCCTTTTGGCTTAGCCATACTCGAAATAGAGGAAGGCCAGTCTATGACAAAGTATGGCAGGTCCTCTTTTATCACAGGCTCTATCTCCTGTATGAAGATCTTGAAGAATATATCGTTCCATGTATCTTTTTTATCAATTCTTACCATATTTTTTTGTCTCACTGCTTTTATAAATTGAGACCTGCTAAGTATAAAGGGGTTTATGCCTGTGATTTCAGTAAAAAGCCCTTCAAGCTCATAAACCTTGAACTCTTTATTTAAGAATCTATCTTTTTCCACATGGAGTTTTTCTGCAATATACCTTATCATTTCACCAACCTCATAGATTAAGTCTTTATAAGAACCCTCCCTGTACCACTCGAGCATGGTGAATTCTATGCTGTGTGTTGCGTCTATTTCTTCAATCCTGTAAACCTTGCATATCTGGAATATCCTTTTAAGGTTATATCTTAACAGTTTTTTCATACCCATTTCCGGTGATGTATGTAGATAAAAAGGCCCCTTTTTGCCAATATATACCTTAAGGGGCTCTATGTATGGATCCGGTGCGCATGTAGATGTAAGGTTAGGTGTCTCTACCTCTATATATCCTTGTTCATAGAAAAACGTCCGTATTGTCTTAAGGAGTTCATGCCTTGCAAGCATTGCATCTTTTATGTCCATATCCTTTAGGTCCTTCTATCTGTGTTAACGTACCTCCTCAACACTCCATAATGTTTCGCCATAGGGCAGGAAACTATCTGCAAACTGGATTTCCATCCTTATCTGGCCATCGAGACGTCTCGGTATGCCGAAACGGATAACACCGCCTGGCTTAGACCATTCTGTGATTCTTATAAAGTTTCCACTCTGAATATCGTTTATAAGATTCCTGCTCACCGTTCCCCTTTCATAAAAGTTTGTAGGTGTGCCGTATCTGTCAAGGAGGATAGAACGGATCCTCTGAAATGCCTGCATCATATCATCCGGTCTTTCCATAAAACCGAAATCTATTATTATGGCAGATTTCCTGAGAATGTTATTCTTATGGACAAGGGCAAGCCTCTGCCTTAATTCAATCTCTTCAATCAATCTTGTTTCGTATACAAGTAAGCCCTCTTCTGAGACAGGATTCAATATATTGTTTTTCCTCAAGTTTTCTGTAACCGCATCAATCTTAAGTCCCGGTGTCAGGGATGAAATATCTATTGCTAAAGGTGAGGGCGCTGGTATATCTGCCCTTGCCATATCTGTTTTTACTGGTTGAATTTTTATCGGCTGTTTTTCAAAATAGTATGTAAAAAATGCACCAATCTTATAATAATCTGTTGAGCGACCTGGATCAGGGACCCTGTATCCAGACGAGCATTCTAAACCGAAGATATATTTCTTTGTAGTATAACGGTAGTTGAGGGATTGTGTTGATGTAGCTACATCCGGGTTATTCGCTATAAGCCTTCTCTGGTCATACCATGAAAGATTATAGTCAAGGCTGTGCTGACCCGTTCTTAAGCTTAAGGCAAGTGTAGGGTTTACCTCCCATGCCCGGCTTGTAGGGTTATTTATCTTGCGCACAATAAATCCCGGAGTGATGGAGCCGCTTATATTCCCGAATGATAAAGGGTGATCAGCATTAATGCTTAACTGGTTTACCTCATTGTCATTAGAGCCCGGCACCCTGTTATACATATTCTGGTATTGATACCCCACCCTGCCTGTCCAATTGGCAATCCTCGGGATATTTAAATTAAGGTTAACATTTTGCGTAAGCGTATCAGTTGTCCTATCCTTGTTGGTCGCATCCTGCAAAAACATATCGATTGAACCGAGCGAACCAGTCAGATTTACACCGTAAACTATTGTATCTGTCGGGTTGTCGCTTTCAAGCCCATCCCTTATCTTTTGGGCGCGGGCACGCAACTGGTAGCCCTTTGGAAACAGCCATCCCATATGTCCTTCCATATTTCTTGTTCCCGATGAAATAGTTGCACCTACAGGACGATAATCCCTGCCATATTCTTCATACCTTACCCGGTAAGTGAGCGGCAATTTACTCTTCCCGCTGCCCTGGAAAAATATGCCTTTATCGTTTCTATCCTGTCCACTTTCTGCTCCTGTAAAACCATCGTGGTCACCTGAAAATTTACTGAATTCTCCCTCCAGTAAAACCTTTTGATTGCCAAGGGTCACAGTATTTGACCCAGCAATGCTGTAAACCATCTGGGAACGCCAGACAGTTGTCTCATCTGCAT
>CAZJOP010000017.1:0-21545 GCA_964547695.1 uncultured Syntrophorhabdaceae bacterium | reverse complement strand
AGCCACAAAAGATGGCTCGAGATCCTGTTTAATTCGCAGGTAATGGTCCTTACATACTGGGCACGCTCAGGCACCTCTATTCCACATAACTTCTCCACTGTTGTTACATAACCGAGATTGAAGTTTAGTGCCCCTAAATAATCCATTCTTGCAGCGTTGGGATAAAACTGCTGGTAAGTTCTATTCTCTGCCATCTTTTCATGCATCCTGTGGAGATAGCCCAGAACCGGGATTGCTTCCAGTATGTATTCTCCGTTTACCTTTACCACAACCCTCAAGACACCGTGGGTGCTCGGGTGCTGCGGGCCTAAATTCAAGAAAAACCCGTCTTCCTGCTCTTCTGGCTTAAATGAATTAAGTAGCCTTTTATCTTCTTCAGGTACAGGCACCTGTTTCTTTCTTAAGGGATAAAACTCTATCTGGTCGTGGAGGAATAGATAGGTCATAAAAGGATGACCTTCAAATAGCACACCGAAAAACTCGTGGATTTCCCTTTCATACCAGTGGGCCATGTTGTAAATGTGGGAAATGGTAGGTGCAGAGGGTTTATCCGGTTCAACCTTCAGGGTCACCTTAATCCTCAAGACCTTACTGTGATTGTTAAAAAGATACACAATTTCAAGATAATCAATGTAGTCCACACAAAACATGTCAGTTAGGTAAAAACCCAACTTTTTGAAAAACTCTACAATGTCTATAATATTGGATTTTGTTGCCTCCATAGAGATGTGGTAACCCCTTAATTCATAAGGGGTTTCTTGAGGCTCAACGGATGGTATACCCTCTTTTATCTTTTCAATTATTTCCTTTACCATTTTTGCTCAGGCACAGGAAAACGTCTCTTTCCTGTAATCTTCTCCTCCAGTTTCATAAGCCCCTCAAGTAGTGCTTCCGGTCTCGGGGGGCATCCTGGTACATACACATCCACAGGGATGAGTTTATCTACACCTTCTATGATATTGTATTGACCTTCAAACGCAAAGGGGCCACCGGATATGGCACAGTTGCCCATAACTATTACCCATTTAGGGGAGGGCATCTGTTCGTAAAGGGTGACCACAGTAGGTGCCATCTTTTTGGTTACGGTGCCGTTTACTATCATGAGGTCTGCCTGTCTCGGGCTCGGTCTGAATACCTCGGCCCCAAAACGGGCAATGTCGAATCGGGCCATGGCCGCAGCCATCATCTCTATGGCACAGCATGCAAGGCCGAACGTCATGGGCCATATGGAGTTTGCCCTTGCAAGGTTAATAAATTTATCTGCAATGGCGAATCTTATTATAGGATCTTTCGTTTCCAGGCAAAAACCCCCTTTCCCCATGCATAGATTATGGCAAGCACAAGCATTAAGACAAACACAAGCAGGGAATAGAATTCGTAAGCGTTGTTCTGTTTTGTATAGCTTAGCGCTGCAGGAAAGAGATACAGCACATCCACATCAAAGGCTATAAAAATTAAGGCATATGTGTAATAGACTATTGAATGGCGAGTCCAGGCACTACCAAAAGGCTGTATGCCACATTCGTATGTGGTAAAGGATTTTTCACTTATTGTTCTCGGTGCGATAAGTCTTGAAATGATAACTGGTGCGATGGTAAATATTACGGCTACAACGGCAAATACGACTACATATGAAAATTCTATCAACGTATTCATATCTACGATAATAGATATTCAATATTTTATATGGCGTTGTCAACATAAAAACGCATAGTTTGTTATTTTTTTCACTAAATATTTTATTTATTTGTAATTATTGATGTTTTTTTGCTAAAGGGGACGTAAAAAATTTATAAAAAATAGGTGAAAAATAAAAAAATTTTACCGATAAGGTCGATAATTTGTTCTATTTTTCACGTAGTATGCTTATATACGTATAATCTTTGATATTTTTCATAAACACGTCGTATTTGTCTGCCGGGACGTTTATGAGATAAACACCCTTTGGTAACCTGTATCTTCTTAGATGGAGGTTTATGTCTCTGAAGGCCTTAAAAGAAACACCCATTGCCTTTGCGAATATGGATATATGGGTCTCTCTATCTGTCTCTATCATCACCTCTTTCAATACAAAAGGTTTGTAAAGGGACTTTTCGTCTATCATGATGCCGTATCTTTCTCTGTTTAAAATGATCTCTTTCAAGGATATGATCCTGAAAATGTATCGTTCGGTCTCTTCAGGGAGAAATAGATCAAAAAAATCCCTTGTATCCTGATTGGCAATGGCTTCCCTTAATCTTGCTGCACCTGCATTATATGCAGCTATGGCAATAAACCAGTCGTTGAACTCTTCGTTTAGTTTTTTTAAGTGCATAAGGGCTGAGCGGGTCGCCTTTTTTATATTATAACGCTCATCTAAATGGTCATTTATGAATAATCCTTCCTTTTTCCCTGTTTCTTTAATAAACTGCCACAACCCAGCGGCCTCTGCCTTAGAAAGTGCCCTTGGATTAAGGTAACTCTCTGCTATCACAAGAAAAATCAAATCAGGGGGAAGGCCAAATTTCTTTATTTCATCGTTAATCAGGTTATAATATTTAAAATATCTCTTGATGAGTATTACCAGCAGGCCTTTGTTTTCAAGAAATTGAAGCATCTCTCTCTCAAACCTTTCCCTTACATCGTCCCTTTTTAGAGGAATCCTTTTTTCGCACAGAATAAGATAATCAGGAAGTTGGGTAAGGTTATAAAAGTCTATTTCTTTTTTTAACCGTGCCAGCTCTTTCTCTAATTCACTAACCCTTTTTTCTAAGGGTTCTGTTTTTTTGTGCGTAACCTGAGGATAAGCGGGGGAAAATAGACAAGATATCATAAAAAGGCCAGCTAAAAAACAAATTAGACTAAATTTCAAAGCCTTTATCCTTAACATAAAAATAGTGGAGGCAATTAGCCCTGTTTTATCATTTTCTGGAGGAGATTAATCCTGTTGCCCATACGCTCCATAAGCTCTTTGAGGTTTACCTGAAGGGAACCTATGCTCTCGTATTTTCTTTTATAGAGATTTTCTATCTCCTGCCTCCAGAATTGTAATATCTCTATCTCCCTTTTATTTAACTCAATCTCAAACTTTTTTCTGAGGTCCCTTACCATCTTTTCATCAATCTGCATACGACCTCTCCTTTTTTTCCATAATATGTCTGTAAATAAAGATAAAAATAATTATCAATAAAATGATGGCAGATATTATATACCATTCATACTGCTTTATATCTTTTACGATCATGTACACCACATTGCCGAATACATATCCAATAGCAGATACCACCAGACTCCATAAAATGGAATTTGCTATACTAAAGAGAAAAAATTTACTGACTTTGATGTTGGTACATCCGAGAAGTACCAATACAACGGCCCTCACACCTACAAGAAATCTTATTATAAATACTATAAAACTGCCGTGTTTCTTTATTATCTTATCGGCAATGGGGACCTTGCTTGAGAGAAATTCGTATTTATCCACAATGCTTCTACCAAAGACCTTACCAACAGAAAAAAAGGTGAAATCCCCGGCAAAGGTTCCTATAAATGCAAAGATAAAAACCTTGTAAATATTCATATAACCGAGCTTAGAGAGGATGCCGCCTATTAACACAGTGGTCTCGCCTTCGAGGAATGTTCCTGCTAAAATCCCGATATATCCAAATTTTTCGATATAGGCTTCCATTTTTATTTATATTCAGTAAGGGTCGATATGTCCATTTTATATACATTATCTACTTTGGTCAACAGTGTTTTTGCCTGGCCTCATTTATCTTCATAAGTAATAAGCCGATTTCGAATAGAACATACATGGGCACCGCAAGGAGCATCATGTTATACACATCAGGCGTAGGGGTAATGATAGCAGAGGCAATGCTTATAAAAAGCACCGCAAACCTTCTTCCCTTTGCAAGGGTCTTTGCCTTTATTAGACCCTTTCTGTTTATCAAAAGCAATATAATAGGTAATTCAAAGGTAACACCGAAAGCAAAGATCATAGTTACACAGAAGGCAACATACCTTTCCACCGAAATCATTGCCTTGAGCATCTCGTTTTCGTAACCTACAAGAAACTTTATACCTGATGGCAAGACTACAAAATAACAGAAAAGGGTGCCCACATAAAAGAGGAAGATGGAAAATATACAGAAAAGCCAGCCATCTTTTGGTCTGAGCCTGACTAATGACCGAGATTCAAGCCATCCTATTATGACTATAAAAGGAAAACTGAAAAATATACCTGAAAAAATAGATAGTTCTACTGTTGAAAAAAATACCTCAGGCAAGGTGTAATAATAGACCTTTGTTTCTGTATTTTTCAATAGCTCTATAAGAATGGTCTTGGAGAATAAAAAACTTATGCCGCCTGTTACAATAACTATTAAAAGAACCTTTAATATAATCCTTTTGGAAACTGTTAACAAACTTATGAGTTTTTGTCTGTCCATGAGAGGTGCTTCTGGGTAAGGCCTAATGAGATAATATATTTGATGGCCTCTTCTGGTGTCATATCAAGGACGATCATATCATCTTTTTCAGCAATAATCAAAAAGCCCGAGGTAGGGTTTGGTGTGGTGGGAATAAATACATTGCAGAACTCTCTATGGTCTTTTGTTTGAAACGTCTTTGTGATAAATCCTATAAAAAATCTTCCATCCCCTGGCATCTTAATGAGTGCCACTTCTTTAAAAGCCTTAGTGCTTTCAAAGGAAAAGGTCTGGAATATGTCTTTTAATGATTTATAAATACCTTTCACAAAAGGAATCTTGTGTAAAACAAACTCACCGTAAAAAAGTAATTTTTTACCGAAATAATTGGATGCCAGGATACCTGTAAGATAGGTAATTACTATAAAGATTATAAATCCAGTTCCCGGGATATATATCTCTTTTCCTGCAATGCTGGCAACGATGTTTTTAATCAAGGGTGAGATAATAGCATCAATGGATGAGACAACAAGATAGATTATATAAATGGTAGCCAGCAGGGGGATTAAAACAAAAAATCCTGTTATAAATGTCTTTTTTATGTGCCTTGATACCTCCATCGTATTTTATATTTTTCCAAATTTACAGGCGAAATAAACCAAGGGATGCCCTTACCTCTTCCATGGTTTTGACTGCCATTTCACGGCATGTTTTTGCACCCTGGATAAGAACATCCTTTACATAGTCCTCGTTATTCTTTAACGATTCTGCCTTTTCTCTTATCGGGTCTATTTCTGTCATCATGTTTTCAAATAATTTCTTCTTGCAATCAATGCATCCGATGGATGCACTCCTGCAGCCCTTATCTATCTCAAGGAGTTCCTCATTTTTTGAAAAGGCCCTGTGGATTGTAAAGACATTACATAGTTCCGGTGTGCCTGGATCCTTTCTTCTTACCCTGTTTACATCTGTTACTGCGGTTCTTAATTTTTCCCAGATCATCCCTTTATCTTCAAGAAGACCTATATAATTATTCATGGATTTGGACATCTTGTTTATACCATCCACACCCAATATCCTCGGTGCATGGGAAAGGATTGCCTGCGGTTCAGGAAAGAGTTTTCCAAACCTGTTGTTGAATTTTCTTGCCACCTCCCTTGAAAGTTCTATATGTTGAACCTGGTCCTCCCCAACAGGGACAAAACCAGCCTTATATATGAGGATATCTGCTGCCTGAAGAACAGGGTAGTCCATTAGCCCCATATTGATGTTTTCTCTATGCTGGCGTGCTTTATCTTTAAACTGGGTCATTCTTTCTAATTCACCGATAGGTGTTACACAGTTAAATATCCATGCAAGCTCAGTATGTTCAGGGACATGGGACTGAACCATGAGTTTGCAGTTATCTGGAGATAGACCACAGGCCATAAGAATAAGGGCTGTATCTATGGTTCTCTGCCTTAATGTATCTATGTCATACTCGATGGTTATGGCATGGTAGTCTACAACACAGTATATGCAATCGTAATCCTTAGTGAGTTCCACCCACTGTTTTATGGCGCCTACATAATTTCCAATGTGTATTTCCCCTGTAGGCTGAATGCCGCTAAAGATCCTATTCATCTATGTATTCCTCCCGTAATCATCCTCTATCCTTATAATATCGTCCTCACCAAAATATTCCCCCCTCTGGACCTCTATAAAGACAAGCTCTGTATCCCCTGTGTTTTTTATCCTGTGGCAGGATTCCTTTGGAATGTTAATGCAGTCACCAGGTTTAAGCACATAATCTCTTCCGTCTATTGTAACCATACCTGTGCCCCTTACTATCTGCCAGTGCTCCTCCCTTTTAAAATGCTTCTGATAGCTTAAGCGATGACCAGGCAACACTTCAATCCTCTTAACCTTAAAATCTCTTTCATCGAGCAAGACAATCCATTTTCCCCATGGCGGGGTTCCCATTATGTCTTTCTCAGACATTACCAACCTCCATAAATTGTATCCTTATATACAATTATCATCGAATATAATCAAGTAATTATTAGTTTGCAATGTATTTTAAAAAGTTATATAAAACTAACCGTCCAAAAACATATAAGGTTGATAAATGGGTTACAATAAAAATTTAATACAATTAGGGGCATTTGTCCTGTCTATTTGTTTAATATTTTTTTCCGGTTTGAACAATCATGGCCTCTGGACCCCTGACGAACCGAGGGTTGCAGAAATAGGAAGGGAGATGGCAGAGAGTGGCAATTTCTTTATACCCCAATTGAACAAAAGACCGTTTCTTGAACAGCCACCTCTTTATTATGCAAGCCTTGCTGGGGTATTTAAAATCGCCGGTTATGCCTCAGATGGATTGGCCAGGCTACCTTCTGCAATATATGGCCTTGGAGGTGTTTTAGCCACATTTCTTTTAGCATATACCCTCTTTGGAATAAATGCAGGGATAATATCTGCCTTTATTATCTCCACTGCCTTTGAATACCTTAGGGTATCCCACTGGGTTATCGTGGACAGTGCCCTTTTTTGTTTTACCTTTTTTGCCATGTGGTTTTTTATAAAGGCTTATCTTGGCAATGAAAAGCACAAAAAAATGTTATGTTACATACTTTTTTATGTTTTTTGTATCCTTTCCTTTTTTGTAAAAGGCCTGGTGGGTATTGGTGTGCCCATTGTGGCTACCCTCACCTTTTTGATATTGGATAAAAACATAAAAGAGATGAAAAGAATGCATATATTAGTTGGTTTATTGCTTTTTTCTCTATCCCTTTTTCTGTGGGGCATATGTCTTTTTAGGCATGGAGGTGAGGAATATCTTAAAATCTTTTTCATCGATAATAATCTTTTGCGTTTTTTTCCCGGAGGCACATCGGGTCATCATAGACCCTTTTATTATTACTTAACCGAATTTCCAGCTGGTTTTATGCCATGGTCTATATTTATAATCCCTGCATTTTTTTACGTTTTTTCAAAGGATATGTGCCATGACAGAAAAAGAACCCTCTTTTTAATGTGCTGGTTTTTTTCCGGTTTTATTTTGTTCAGCCTTGCATCAACTAAAAGAATACTCTATCTCCTTCCCATCTTCGCGCCCATATCGATTATCATTGCCTTATTCATAGACTTTGCATCAAACGCTCAAACCTTAAAAGGTATTTACAGGGCTTTTCTTTGGACATACGGTTTTATGTATTTACTCATAGGGCTTTTGTTTTTACCTGCTGTCCTTTATGCAAAAACTCAATACAGTACCATTATTAATACTGAAGTCACTGTTTATACTTTTGCCATATCTGCAATTTTGGTAATACTTTCCGTATCAGCTTTGATAATGCTATGGAAGAATAAAATAAGGCACTTCTTTTTTCTTACAATGGGGGCACTCTTTGTCTTTCTTATGTTTGCCCTCATTTTTGTTGCGCCAAAAATAGATGTCTATAAAAACCTAAAGCCTTTTGCAGAAAAGATTAAGGAATGCATCCCGGAACAGGCCTCCATCTATGGTTATAAACCTGATGAAACCATACGTGGCTTTATACCTTTTTATACAGGAAGGTATTTAACAGAGATTCATGATAGGGTCGGGCTTAAATCACTTAAGGAAAAAGAAGACACCATATACATTGTTATAAGGGATAAAGACGATAAATTTAAACAAGAACTCATAGAAGAAGGCTTTAGGGAGGTCTTTAGCCATTCTATGGGTATGGAAAGGACATTGAGCCTTTTTAAAAAATAAGATCTTGCTATTTTGCCCAGAGATAAAGGCCTGTTTCATCGTCAAAGCATCTTATAAAGGCATCGCCGGAAAATTCAATAATTTCGAATTCAAAGGCAAAGACCTCTGTGCCTCCAAAGACATGGCCTCCTATACACGAACCATCCTGCCGTGAGAATACCCCGTGAATATGGGGAAAGACATCGTGATCCTTTATGGATATATTGCCCTTTATGGATAAAATCTCCAAGGGCTCTTCAAAGGTTTTTGTTTTATAGATTCTATTAACCTGGTCATAGTAACCGATGGTTGCCTTTGAAGCAGCGCCTATACCAGAAATTATTCCTGAGTGAATGTCTTTTTCTTTTAGAAACGCCATGATATCCTCTATGAGGTCACTGCCCTTAGAAAGCCTTCCCTGAAAGATCTTTGTTATTGTATATTCTCTGAACAACATAACGTTTTTCCCTCACTGTAGATTACTAAAATATACACGAGCCAACCAATTTTATAAACATTTTTTATGGATTTAGTTGATATTTCTTTCTGCTTTGTCATCTGTTGATGCAGTCTTCCTGTATTTTGTCTTTATTGCCTTTCATTAACCTTAATGCCTTTTCCATCTCTTTGCATGTAGGGCTTTTCATATTAAGAAGGGTCCTCTTTTTTCCTATGTCCTTTAGGTAGTGGGCATCTGAAAATGTAACAAAAGGAATATCGTTATTTGTAATAAAGGGTAGGATCCGGGGGATGTTTTCCTTTTTTTTTATTTCAAGGGCATCAAAGGGGACATCTTCAGGGATAAAACCCAGCTGGCTTATGATACTGAACATGTCGCTGTCTATATGGGATGGGATGGCCAGTCCTCCGTGGGACTTTATCCAGTATACTGCATTCTCTATGGATATCTTGGAGGAGTTAAGGAGTAACCTCTCTTCAAACCTTATTATCTCATCGTTTTCGTCAACCACAACCTGGTCTCCAAAATAATCCTCATCGTTTTTAACAGGGGGAAGAAGGGAATAGATTATCTTCTGAAATTCCATGGCTGTATTAAAATCATCGAAAATGGCCAGTATATGAACCTCTTCCCGGGTTTGCAATTCCATGCCAAAAAGCACAGTAAGACCCATATGTTTGCCTATATTGTGTGCATAGAGACCATTTTCCACCATGTTGTGGTCTGTAATGGCGATGACATCCAGTCCCACATCCTTTGCCTTTTGAACTATATTTTTAGGTGACATTTCGAGACTGGCACAGGCTGATAATACTGAATGGATGTGGAGGTCGCAGTAAAAACCTGCCAATATTAATTACCTTTTTGTAAAATGCAATATAATAAACCTGATATCTCAAAGGCTGTTCTTTTGTCTCTCAATAGGACAATACCCTCCTCTTTAGCCTTTTTAATGACATCTTCCTCTATTGTAAGGTTGCGAGGGAATATAATGGAAGCCACATCCTTTAATTTTGCCACCCCGAGTATATTGATATGCCTTTGAATGGTTATCCAGATTGAATCCTGCTCGATATTTGCTATTACATCGGAAAGCAAATCAGATACATAACCTGATGTTATCTCTTTATTGAGGTTTGCATCACCAGTTAAAACCTCAAAGCCCAATTTTTTTACGATCTCTCCAAGGGTCATATTCACCTCACACTATTTTTCTTCTGTCTTTTTAGATGAATCTGCCATAGAAGGGGGCACAATCCTTGCCAGATCCAGTATCTCCTCTGCAAGGGTCTTTACCTTTTCCCTTAACTTTATGACACAATCTGTCTCAAATGCCACACCCCTTACAATATCCTCTGCCAGTGCCCTGCAGTTCGGCGAACCACAGGCACCACAGTCAAGCCCGGGAAGCTCGCTGGCAATCCTGTCCACCTGTTCTAATTTTAAAATAGCCTGTGACATATCCTCGTCAAGGTGCATGATAGTTTTAGGTTTTATAGGCTCTGTAGCCTCAAAGTGTCCTCTCTTATACAGGTCAATAAGCTGTTTTTCTGTATAGAAAGGCGCCTGTATGCCACATTTTTTAATAAGTTCCCTTAACCTTACCCTTCCTACAAAAAGATTGTGGATGTTCAACGGGCCTCCCACACAACCCCCTGTGCATGCCTGAAGCTCAAAGAAGTCCACATCCTTTAATTCCCCCCTTTCTATCTCTTCGAGCAGACCTATAACATTGTGTATACCGCTTACAGCAAGGGCCTTACCCATATCCACATTTTTTGATTCTCCTGTAACATAACCCCATGCCATACCCATACCCGTTGCTTTATGTAATTTTTCAAAATCTTCAGGCTTTTTTGTTTTAATGGCAATAACTTGCTTTACAATATCCTTATATATCAAGTTTACACCAATGACACCGTTTACTGCAGAGTGTTTTGTGTTCATGGGATTTTTCATCTCTGTAACCTTGGCAGGGCACGGAGATATGAAAAAGGCACCTATATCCTCATAACTCAACCCGGTTTTTTTTATAGCCTCTTCCTTTGCCATCCTTGCCGCCACCTCCATTGGGGTAAGGACAGGTGCCACATGTTCCAATAAATCAGGGTATTTTATCTGCATGAGTCTTAAAACCGCAGGACAGGCAGATGAAAAAACAGGTTTCTTTACCTTATTTTCTTTTATATACTGGTGAATTAAAAAACCAACCACTTCAGCGGCAAGGGCCACCTCAAACACATCATCAAATCCAATATTTAAAAGGGCATTAAGCACATATTCCACATTTTCTACTTCTTTAAACTGGGCAAAAAACGAAGGTGCAGGGAGGGCAATCCTGTATTTATAGTCGTTTAAAATCTCAAGTGTGTCTGTTACCGATATCTTTGCATGGTTAGGACAGGCCCTTATACATTCACCGCAATCAATACACCTCTCCTGCATTATAGTTGCCTTGCCCTCGTGAACCCTTATGGCCTCCATGGGGCATCTTTTTATGCAGTTTGTGCAACCTTTACATTTTTCAAATTCAAGCCTAACGGAGTGAAAATATTCTGTCATAGTAATTCCTTACTGATTTTTATTTACATAAATCTTTGCCTTTAACGTTGTCCCAACACCTACCTTTGTATCTATCTCCAGTTCATCAGAACACTGTTTGATATTTGGTAACCCCATACCTGCACCGAATCCCATTTCAAGTATCTCCTGGGGTGCTGTTGAATAGCCCTCCTTCATTGCAAGCTCGATATTTTCTAGGCCAGGCCCTTCATCTTCAGCTATTACCGATATCACCTCAGGGTCCACATATACCTTTAGCACCCCATGTATTGCATGTATGGCCACATTCATGGCTGCTTCATAGATTACAATAGCAGTCCTTTTAATGATATCCTGCCTTATACCTAACTGTTGCAATGTCTTTTTTACCCTTGAGGCAGATTCACCGGCAATAAAAAAATCCTTCTCTTCTATCTTAAATTCAAGTGTTATGTGAGGTGTAAATCTAAAACTATCGTTTAACATATTCATTGGTTTTTAACATTCATAGCCCTTCAACCCTTCCTTATATAAAAGGCCACAACATTCAAATATGTGCTTTTTTGTTGTCATTAGTGGAATACCGTTATGCTCAGCATTTTTTATTACAGTGCTATCAGGCCTTTTCCCTCCAACAAATACAACGGCAAGGGCATCCATTACAAGGGCTGCGTGGAGTACATGGGCATTTGTAAGGGATGTTACAAGAAGGGTATTGGATTGCACATGGAGTAACATTTCGCTAACCATATCACAGGCAAAGCAGGTCTTTACCTCACGGTCTAAAAGTCCATCACAGCACAATATCTCAGCATCCAATAAAAGCGCTACATCTTTAAGTGTCATATATTAACCTCTCAATTATGTTTAATCTCACTTTCACAGTTTTCAAGTGAATTAAGCATTTTTTTAAAACCCATTGACAATCTTAACACATTCTCTCTCGGTTCATCATATTATATTTTAAAACTTTAGTCAATTTTGAGCGCTCGGGGTCATCTGCTATGCCTGCCTCTATGCATCTTTTGAGGACAACGCCTGAAAGACCGGGGCGTGTCCATCAATGGGTTTTTTATATCTTCCTGCAATGGCAATCTTATCTATTACCAGTAGATCACGGTTTATAAACCCCGGGGTCTATGGTTTCAATGAGAAATTTCATCTCCAGGTTTTTAACAAGTATCACAAGCCCAGAAGACAGGGCCTGGAACTTTCTATGCTGAAACGGGTATTTATAAAATCAGGGAGTATGTATGTGCTGTATTTTCTGTTTTTCCTGATTATGCCTTTTATGATTTTATCTTTTATCACTATTGTGTGCCGGGTATATTTGATTGTTTAAGATACCAACTACATTTCCTGAGTCCTTCATGAATAAGAAAGTTAAGATTATCTATGGGAGACCCCTTACAAAGGTCTCCCGTTTTCTGCACTTACAAGGCTTAATAGATTTTCATTTAACGGGAAAATCTGGAAATCAAATTAAGCCTTTATGATTTTAGTTTCGTTAAATGCCCTCTTGTATGCATTTATGTTTTTTTCGGCAATGACACCGAATCTTTCTTTTACAGGTTCTTCGAGAAAACTGATATCCAAAATACCTGAAGCCTTAAGCAAGGCGCCAAGCATAGTGGTATTTGTAATGGGCACTCCCATTTCTTCTTTTGCAATTTTTGTGGCATCAACACAGGCAATGGTGTATCCTGGAAACAAAGATTTTAATTCTTCTGCTGATTTGCTTGAATTTATAATTACGATCCCATCTGGCTTTAAACCCTCTGCAGGATTAACAACCCCTATCAATGTTGAATCAAGAATCACCACATAATCAGGTTCGTATATCTTTGCCCTGAGTTTAATGGGCTTATCAGAAACCCTCAAGAATGCCTGCACAGGTGCTCCCCTTCTTTCTGGTCCAAAACTTGGAAATGCCTGTGCATACATATTACTTTTAACTGCTGCCTGAGCTACAAGCTCTGCAGATGTTACGGCACCCTGGCCTCCTCTTCCGTGAAACCTTACCTCTTTCATCTATCCCTCTCCTTTTAAAATATTATTTTTTTATTCTCCATTCGGTGCTACCTGGTAAATCCTGTAAGATTATATCTTTTTCAAGCAGTAGATTTCTAATACTATCTGCCTTTTTAAAATCCTTATGCTTTCTTGCCTCTGCCCTTTCTTTAATTAATCTTTCAAGCTCACCAGGCTCTAAACCTACCCTTGAAAGATGTCTTTTCTTTTCCCGCTCGTCGTATATCTCCCATCTGTCATTTAAAATGCCCAAAATATTAGAAAGGTATAAAAATATAGACTTTGCGTAGGCAACAAACGGGACACTACTTTCATCATGGATATCTATCAATCTATTAATTACCTTCGATAGCTCAAAGATGTGAGATAGACCAAGGGCAGTATTAAAATCATCGTCCATGGCATCAAAGAATCTCTGTTTGATGTCATCGGCCTCATCAAAGACCTTTTCTTCTACATCTTTTCCCTGTAACACGGTGTCGGCACGTCTTAAGGTGTGATATAGCCTATAGAGGGCACTGTCTGCATCTTTAATGGAGTCTTCATTATAATCCACAGGGCTCCTGTAGTGGGTTGAGAGAAAGAAAAGCCTTAATGTCTCCGGGTGGTACTGTCTTATAAAGTCCTTTATGAGAAGGATATTACCCAGGGATTTTGACATCTTTTCTTTTTCAATATTCACAAAGCCATTATGAATCCAGTAATTGACAAACCTTTTATTCGTTGCCGCCTCTGTCTGTGCCCGCTCGTTTTCATGATGGGGAAACACGAGGTCTTTACCACCGCCGTGTATATCAAAGGGGTTACCGAGGTATTTTGTGCTCATGGCTGAACATTCAATATGCCAGCCCGGTCTTCCTTTCCCGAATGGGGCATCCCACCAGGGTTCACCTTCCTTAGATGCCTTCCATAGGGCGAAATCAAGGGGGTTTTTCTTTTTTTCGTTAATGTCCACCCTTGCACCGGCCATCATGTCTTCAAGGGACCTTTTTGATAGCTCACCGTAGCCCTTAAAGCTTTCTACACTGAAATATACATCCCCATCTATAACATAGGCATGACCTTTATTTAAAAGGGTCTCAACAAGTTTTATCATGTCATCTATATGTTCCGTTGCCTTAGGTTCATAAGTGGGTCTCAATATATTGAGACTATCCATATCTTCGTAAAAAGAGGCAATATATTTTTCAGCCACATCCTTCCAGGATATATGCTCTTCCTGTGATCTTTTTATAATCTTATCGTCTATGTCAGTAAAATTTTTTACAGAAATGACATTATACCCCTTTGCCTTTAGATATCTTATTATTACATCAAAGACAATGGCGCTCCTTGCATGACCTATATGGCAGTGGTCATATACAGTGACCCCGCACACATAAAGCCCCACAGTGCCTTCAACAATTGGTTTAAATGGCTCTTTTTTCCCTGAAAATGTGTTAAAAATGTCTAAACCCATGGCATGTATATGTATCATATTGTATAATTTAATGTCAAAGCCTAAAAGCTTTTTGACTCTATTATCTTTTTTTCCTTTAATATATATGGTGGTTTACATGCACTGGAGATATTACAGGGGTCATTCCATGGGCTCACTGGGGGTTGACACTTTTCTGGATAAAAATACTGGTAATTTATCACTTCATAGAGATTTTCCTGTGGTTTATAGACATATTGATAATGGTCGAGATAGCCATCATCTCCGTCATCGGCACCGTAATCCCAGCTATTCCAGATGATCTCTGTAAAGTAATCAGGGATGCCGTTTTTGTCCAGATCAGGGCCTATAAATTTTCCGTTGTTACATCCTTCATTAAAACGGCACTTTCCAATGATAATACCGGATCTCTGTTTATCCGTGCCCGATGGATTGTAATAGATAAGAGTAAATTGTAAGTTTGGCAATAAATTTCCACTAGTCAGCCAGTTAGTTTTCCACCAGAGCTCAAGCCTTTCTTTTGAATCAGCCATCATGGTCAATTTTTTACCTCGAGGGGTAAAAAAACTCGATTTATCAAAACTTATGGAACATTCTAAATAGTGAGAGTCTGAATGAGAAACACAATCTATATATTTTTTATAGATTTCCTCATTATTTTCAGTCTTTTTTTCAATGCCTGCACATGAAATTAAAAAAAAGCTTAAAAAAATGGTAAGAGAAACCGGGAGCCATTTAAATAATTGCATTGGATTAAGGTCTTTTCATTATTTAATGTTAATCAGTCTCAACCTTTCGTTTATAAGATAGGTGATCTCTTTTAACTTTTCAATCATAAAAGGAATCTTTTCATCTTTGATGGAACTTGTAAACCCAAGGATGCATATAGCACCGGCCACTGTGCCATCAGGATAATTTAAAAGCGTTGCCAGTGCCCTCACCCCCTTTAAAAATTCTTCGAGGTCAAGGCTATATCCAAGCTTTCTTGTCTTCTCTATCTCTTCAATGAATCTATCTATGTTGGTAATGCTGTTTTCTGTATATCTACGCAACCCCTTTTTTGACAAAAATTCCCTGATCTCATCGTTACTAAGGGGGGAGAGAAATATTTTACAGAGCACAGATGCTGTTATAGGCATTTTCGTCCCCAATGGCACAGAAATTTTTACTGCCTTTTTTGCCTCAACAACATCAATGGTTTCTATCTTATCGTTGGTCCTGGTGCATAAAAATACCGTTTCATCCACCTCTTTTACAAGCCTTTCAAGATATGGTCTTACAATGTTTGTTAATTCGCCGCCCTTAAACACCTTTTTAGACAGTTCAAACAGCCCGGGACCGATAAGGTATTTTTTATTGGTGCTGTCTTTTATAACGAGTTTTTCTTCTTCAAGGGCCTTTAATATCCCGAAGACGGTGCTTTTACTTATAGAAAGGCGTTTTGATATCTCTGTTACACCAATGGGGCTATAATCGTCTGCCATCAGTCTTATAATATCAAAGGCCTTTTTTATAACCGGTGCGTTATACATAATTCAGTATGATGAACATTATATAAAAAAATTATTTCATTGTCAATTTAAATAAAACAACAACCTTCACCTATTTGGATTACGATAGTGAAAAAACTTAGAGGCGTATTTTTCTCTTGCCCATGCCATCAAGTATTGATAGAATGTTTTAAATTTTAAATCTAAGGGGTGATTTTTATGATCAGGGCAAAGTTGTGGTTTAGATGTGCAGCCATGCACGACCCTGTTACGCCTTTCATCGTTAAGCCTGGCCTTATTGGGTGGGAGGCAAAGATGAGAAAGGTAGAACTTACCATAGAGAGGGCCTTCAATGGAGAAGAGCTTGTGAAAAGGATGAAGGGCTGGGTTACGGTGGAACCCACAAAGGTAACAGAGATTGTAAAAAGATACGGAAGGTTAAAGGTCTTAGATGACAGGGAACTTGTAGTAGAATTCGATAAAATAGAAGATTTTGAAAGATTGAATAAAGATCTTGAGGAAAACTTCGGGGCTGAAGTAAATGTGGAACTTATAAAAAAGTAATTTAAATTGATTATCATTGACTATATTCCATTTTTCCATTATCTTAATAAGATATGTTTGAAAGATTACAGGAAAGATTAGAAGAAACATTTAAAAAACTGAGGGGTTACGGCAAGTTAACTGAGGATAACATAAAGGATTCCTTAAGGGAGGTCCGTGTTGCCCTCCTTGAGGCAGATGTAAACTATAAGGTAGCAAAAGACTTCCTTGAAAAAATAAAAGAAAAGGCCTTGGGCAAAGAGGTGTTAACGAGCATAACCCCGGGTCAGCAGTTTATTAAAATTGTTTACGATGAACTATGCGAGCTTTTAGGAAAGACAAACGTGCCGTTAAACATATCAGGGTCTCCCCCTGTCTCCATACTTTTGGCTGGTCTTCAAGGTTCAGGAAAGACCACTTCAGCAGGTAAACTTGCCCTTTTTTTAAGAAAAAAAGATAGAAAACCCCTTCTTGTTCCATCGGACATATATAGACCCGCAGCCATTGACCAGCTAAAAAAGATAGGCAGTCAGATAAACGTACCTACCTTTTCTGTGGATAATATTAAAAACCCTGTTAATATATGCATAGAGGCAAAGACGTATGCTTTAAAAAATGGCTTTGATACCGTAATAGTTGATACGGCAGGAAGGCTCCACATAAACGACGAGATGATAGAGGAGCTTATAAATCAGAAAAAAGTACTCAATCCAAAAGAGACCCTGCTCGTGATAGATGCCATGACAGGTCAGGATGCCGTAAGCATTGCAAAGACATTCCATGAGAGACTGGGCATAGACGGTATAATACTCACCAAGCTCGATGGCGATACAAGGGGTGGCGCTGCCTTATCCATCAGGGCAGTAACAGGGAAACCCATAAAGCTTATTGGTATGGGTGAAAAGTTAGACGCCTTAGAGGCATTTCATCCTGAAAGGATGGCATCCCGGATACTGGGCATGGGCGATGTGTTATCCCTTGTTGAAAAGGCACAGGAGGTATTTGACGAAAAAAAGGCTGCCGAGCTTGAAAAAAAGATAAGAAAGGATGAATTTACCCTTGAGGATTTTAGAGAGCAAATAAAGCAGATGAAAAAACTGGGTTCACTGGAATCTATAATCAGCATGTTTCCCGGATTGAACAAATTAAAAGGCGCAATAAACTTTGCAGAGGCAGAGAAAGATATAAAAAAGATGGAGGCCATCATAAACTCCATGACAAAGAAAGAAAGATTGTATCCCCATATCATAGACGGAAGCAGAAGGCTCAGGATTTCCAAAGGAAGTGGGACAAAGGTTCAGGATGTAAATGAACTTTTAAGAAAATATGCAGAGGCAAAAAAGATGATAAAAAAGTTTTCAAAAGGTGGCATAAAAGGTTTACCAAAACAATTATTATTCAGATAGGAGGTGAAAGGATTGGCTGTTAGATTTAGACTTACCCGCTACGGAACAAAAAAGAAACCGTTTTACAGGATTGTCGTGGCAGATAGCATCTATCCGAGAGACGGTAGATTCATTGAAAATGTAGGCACCTATGACCCGTTAAAGGAACCGGCTGCAATCACCCTTGATAAAGAAAAGATTAAGAAGTGGTATAAAATGGGTGCAAAACCCACAAAAACAGTGGAGAACATCTTTAAAAAACAAGGGATTTTAAACGAACTAACATTATAAATTTCGGAGGTAGATTATGTTAAGAGACTTAATCGAGTTCATTGCAAAGGCTTTGGTTGACAATCCCGACCAGGTTAAGGTTACAGAGATCGAGGGAGAAAAAACATCCGTTATCGAATTAAATGTAGCCAAGGATGACCTTGGCAAGGTAATCGGCAAACAGGGTAGAACTGCCCGTGCCATGAGGACCATATTAAGTGCAGCCTCCACAAAGGCAAAGAAAAGGGCGGTGCTTGAAATCATCGAATAATGAAATACGTCTCCATCGGAAGGATTGTCTCAACCCATGGTTTAAGGGGAGAGGTGAAGTTTTTATACTACAATGAGTTATCAGAAGGACTATACCATTACAGCACCTTTCTTATAAAACAGAATAAAGAATGGGTGGAGATAAAGCCGGAGCGTATTAGAAGGCAAAAAGGTTTTTATTTAATAAAATTTCAAGGTCACGATACCATTGAGAAGGTCAATTCCTTCACAAATAAAGAATTGTTTGTGAAGGAAGAGGACCTTCCTGTGCTTGATGTCGACGAGTATTATGATTATCAGCTAATAGGTTTAAATGTATTTGATGAAAGGGGAAACCTTCTCGGTAAGGTGGAAAACATCATCCATACAAAGGCAAATGACGTACTGGTAGTAAAGGGAAAAAAAGAGATACTCGTGCCTATGGTGGATACATACATAAGATCCATTGACCTGGATGCATTTGAAATAAAGGTGGAGGGGGAAGATTTCCTTGCATGATCTTTACTGTTCTCACCCTTTTCCCTAAAATATTTTATTCACCTATCAGAGAAAGTATCCTTAAAAAGGCCCAGGAAAAAAACCTCATATCCTTTAATATAATAAACATAAGAGACTTTGCGATTGATGTCCATAAAACATGTGATGATACTCCATACGGTGGTGGCCCTGGCATGGTAATGAAAATAGAGCCTATTTATCATGCCATGGTTCACACAGAAAAAGCATTCGGTAAGCCCTATTTCATACTTCTTACGCCTCAGGGTAAAATCTTTAGTCAAAGGGATGCCAGAAGGCTTTCTAAAAAGACCCATTTATGCCTTATATGCGGAAGATACGAAGGCATTGACGAAAGGATTACAAATCTTGTGGACGAAGAAATATCTGTAGGTGATTACATCCTGTCAGGTGGAGAAATACCTGCCCTTATTTTGATAGATGCCATATCAAGGTATATTCCCGGTGTTTTAGGAAATAAAGATTCTGTCACAGAAGAAAGCCTTGAGGAGCCGCTTCTTGAATACCCCCAGTATACGAGACCAGAGGTGTTTATGGATATGGCGGTGCCCAAGGTTTTGCTTTCCGGTAATCACGAGGAGATAAGAAAATGGAGAAGAAAAGAATCCATAAAAAAGACTATCCTCAGGAGGCCTGATTTGATGGAAAGATTTACGCCCAGCGAAGAAGACCAAGTGTTTATAAAAGAGATCATGGAGGGATTAACTGAATAATTTAAGCATTGCTGTAATCCATTATCCGGTCTATAACAAAAATAGGGAGATCGTGGCAACGAGTGTAAATAACTTGGAGTTACACGATATTGCAAGAAGTTGCATGACTTTTGGTATTAAAATATGCTATATTGTTACTCCTCTTTTAAAACAGAGGTTGATTATGGAAAGGCTTATCGAACACTGGAGATACGGATACGGTGCCGATTACAACCCTGTAAGGTCATCGGCATTGAATAAGATCGTTATGAAAGAAAGCCTTGAAGGATTGATTACTGAACTAAAAAAAGAGAAAGAAACGATGATTATAGGTACATCATCAAAGGTTAGACCCCATAAAATTATGGGATATGATGAATTAAGACCCCTTGTGGATAAAGACGATTTAAACATTCTTTTACTTTTTGGAACAGGCTGGGGCCTAACGGATGAGACAATAGAAATTTGCGATAGAATGCTGGAGCCTGTAAGGGGAATTTCCGAATACAATCATCTCTCCTTAAGGGTAGCAATAGGTATAATACTGGATAGAATTTTTGGATTAAGAGGAGGCAAAGATGAACGAAGTAATTGACCTGATAGAAAAGGAGCACATGAGGCTTAACCTTCCAGAGGTGAGTGTAGGTAACAATGTAAGGGTCTACACAAAGATATTCGAAGGCGACAAAGAGCGTATCCAGATGTTTGAAGGGGTTGTGATAAGGAAAAGGGGTGGAAATACAAGGGCTACCTTTACTGTCAGAAAGATTTCATATGGTGTGGGTATAGAGAAGACTTTTCCCATACACTCACCCCTTATAGAAAAGATAGAGATTGTGGGAAAGAACAAGGTAAGAAGATCCAAGCTCTACTATCTGAGGGAGCTTAAAGGAAAGGCGGCAAAACTAAAAGAGAAAAGAGATTGATGGGTTGCCATCTAAGAGGTCTTATTGCCGGCATAGATGAGGCAGGAAGGGGACCCCTTGCAGGGCCTGTGGTTGCATCCTGTGTGGTGTGGGACCGTGTGCCGGAAGATATCTGCGGGGTCAATGATTCAAAATTATTGGATAAAAAGGTTAGGGAAGAGCTTTTTCAATGGATTAAAGAAAATGCCTATGCCTTAGGGATAGGCATTGCAGATAACAAAGAAATAGAGGAGATGAATATCCTCAAGGCAAGCCTCCTTTCCATGAAAAGGGCATTAAATGATGCCGGGCTTCAACCTGATTTGATACTCATCGACGGAAATCACGGTATAAAAGGCTTTTATCAGTCAAAGCCTGTTATAAAGGGTGATAAAAAATGTTTTTTTATTGCCTGTGCCTCTATAATATCAAAGGTGACAAGAGACAGGATAATGGAGGCATATCACGAGACATTTCCCCAGTATAATTTCAAAGAAAATAAGGGATATCCCACTAAAGAACACATACTTGCCATAAAGAGATTCGGAATAACACCTATTCACAGAAAAACTTTCAGGGGAGTTAAGGAATACATTGACCATCACTAAAAGACAACAGGGCAAAGAAGGAGAGGATAGGGCTACAATGATTTTAAAGGAAAGGGGTTATAGGATCATCGAGAGAAATTATAGAAATCCCTTTGGAGAAATAGACATAATAGCGGAAGAAGGGGGTTATCTTGTGTTCATCGAAGTAAAAAAGAGAAACACAAAGACATTCGGTGACCCGCTTTATGCCATAAATGAAGAAAAGAAAAGACACATCATAATGTCAGCCCAGTATTATTTAAAATCCCATAAATTGAATAACA
>CAZJOP010000016.1:0-21653 GCA_964547695.1 uncultured Syntrophorhabdaceae bacterium | reverse complement strand
TGAGGTACCTATGAAATCTGTCTACAGTTTCTTTTTCTGGGGTTTTAAATTCAGAAAAAGGGGATTCGTTGAAAGGTATGAGGTTTACCTTACACCTTACACCTCTGAGCAGTTCATACAATGCCTTAGCATCTTCTATGGAATCGTTGAAATCCTTAAGCATCACATATTCAAAGGTAATGCGCTCTCTCGGCGCTGTTTTGTAATTTTTAACAAAATCAATTATATCCCTTATAGGATAAAGCCTGTTTATGGGCATAATCTTAACCCTCTTCCTGTCGTCAGAGGCATTTAATGATATGGCAATACCCGCTGTCCCTGGCTTTACTAATTTAAGCCCTGCAAGTAAACCTGCTGTGGATAAGGTAATCCTTCTTCTCGAAAAGTCAAAGCCATGTTGATCTTTAAGGATGTCAATGGCTCTAATGACATTTTCAAGATTGTCCATAGGCTCTCCCATACCCATAAACACAATGTTGGTGATTTTTTGAACCTGGTGCCCGTTGTTATCTATTTCATGGCCATCTATTTTTTCGTCATCAGATGGTGTTAATCCTCTATTTTTTAAAAGGTCCTTTGCAGCTACTACCTGATTTATAATCTCCGTTGTAGTTAGATTTCTTACAAAACCCATTTTACCGGTTACGCAGAAGGCACATGCCATTCTACAACCAATCTGACTGGACACACATAAAGTCATCCTGTTTTTTTCAGGAATAAGCACACTTTCCACTAAATGATTGTCTTCTGTTTCATAAGAAAGTTTTATTGAGCCGTCTTTTGAATAAAAGGCATCTTTCATGTTTAGCGAGTGCATCCTGAACATGTCTTTAAAAAGGTTTCTCAGACTCTTTGGTATGTCATCCATTAAAGAGAAATCGTAGACACCCTTTTTATAAACCCATCTAAAAAGTTGCCTTGCCCTATAACGCTCTTTTCCTATACCGCCTATGATGTCTTCCAATTCCTTTAACGGGAGTTCGAAAAAATTAACCATATCTTTATTCCATAACATTATAAATAAATTTTAAACAAACCACAATGAGTAGCATAGCCCAATTAAAAACTTGACGAGTTTTTTCCTATATGATAAAAAACAGAAAATTGATTTCTCTTAAATAAGCAAGTCAAAAAGCAGGGGTATTAGATGATCTCTACCATAACAGATGTGATTACAATCGAAAAAGAGGCAGATTCCATATTAGAAAATGCGCACATAGAAGCAAAACACATCGAAAGGGAATACGGGGAAAAGATACAGGCTTATGAAGAGGAAAAAAGGTTGAAATTAGAAGAATCTATTGCATTGTATAAAAAAAAGGCAGAGGAAGAATTTAAAGAGACACTCAGAGGATTAGAAGAGGAGGAGAGATCTTCACTTGAAGCAATCGATTTAATCCACAATGATATTATAGAGCGACACGCAGAGGCTATTGTATCGAAATTATTTAACTTTTAATAATTTATGTTATGGCTATAGAGCCAGTAAAAAAAGTAACCATAGTCAATACAAGAGAGGCCCAAAGGCGTTTAATAAAAACCATTAATAATCTCGGCATAATGGAGATTATTGATGTAAAAAGTATCTTAAAGGATGATGCGCCTTTTATCACTCCCAAGGTAGACACCTCAGAGGCAGATGGTAATCTAAACAAGATAGACTTTATCCTGAATCTCATAAATACCTTTCTGCCTGAAAAAGAAAATTTTTTGAAAAGTCTAACACCCCTTCCTGTGGTGACATCAGAGGAAGAATTAAACAAAATCCTTGAAGATTACAACCTGGAAAGACACTATAAATATGCCGTTACACTTGACGAGACATACAGAAACGCAGAAAGGATTATAGCAGAGATAGAGACAGAGATGGAAGATTTAAGACCTCTTTTGGACCTCGATATTAACCTCGAAGAGTTCTACTCTACAAAACGTATTAAGATGCTTATAGGTTATGTGCCTGAAAAAAGATTGGAAGCAATAGACGAAAAGGAAGAAATCTGGCAGTGGATTGCCTGGGAAAAGTTATCCCTACCAGAAGGTGTAAGGACAAAAAAGGACAGAAAAGATACAGGCACCAAGATAAAGGTTGTGTTTGCTTTTCTAAAGGAATATGAAGATGAGGTAAAAAGATTACTGACAGAATTAAATTTCGAAGAAATTGCCCTTCCAAAAAGAAAAGAAAAGGCAAAAGAGCGTATATTAGAGCTTGAGGAAGACAGAGAAAACTATAAAAACAAAATTGCCGAGGTTGCTGAACATGTAAACTCTCTACTGGAAGGCCTTACACCTCAAGAAGCCAAAAGGAGGCTTATAATCTTAAAGGCCTACTGGACAAATATCAAAAACAGACAGCTCGCCACCATGAAAGGGGTTGAGGGTAAGTGGGTCTATGTAATTAGCGGTTACATAAGGGCAAAAGACTCAGAACTACTTAAAAATACAATAGAAAAAGAATTCCCCCAATCGATACTCACCATAGAAGACCCATCACCTGAAGAGGATGTGCCTGTGAGTATCTCTGTCCCCCATCTTTTAAAACCTATACAACTTTTAACAGAGATGTTCGGATTGCCTTATTATAAAAGTTTTGACCCCACCCCGTTTATGCAGATAAATTTCTATCTATTTTTCGGTATCTGTTTCAGCGATGTATGTTACGGTATCATGCTCGCCTTAATGGGCGCATATCTTTCTAAAAAAACAAGATTATATAAAGGTGTGAACAACCTCTCAAGGATGCTTTTCTATGGTGGTATAAGCAGTATCGTCTTCGGGGCACTTACAGGCTCATGGTTTGGGGATCTATACAAGCCAGAATATTTAGGGGAGGGAAATATTCTTTATACCCTTCAACAGAGGTTCGTACTCATAGACCCGATGGCCAAGACCATCGTTGCCTTAATCATAGCCCTTGGACTTGGTGTGCTCAACCAATTTTTTGGAATCACATTAAAAATGTATGATTTATACAGAAAAAAGGATTTTATCGGCGTTGTCTCCGATGGTTTATGCTGGATTATAACCTTAACGGGTCTTATCATTGTGGCAGGCAAGGTATTTACAGACATACCAAAATCCATTTTGAATACCGGTATCTTTCTGTTTATAGTAGGTGCAACTGGCTTGATACTTACACAAGGGAGGGAGATAAAGAGCAAGGCAGGGAGATTTGCCGGAGGTTTAATAAGCCTCTACGGGATCGTAGGTAGCTACGGTATAACAGCCTTTATAGGAGATACCCTCTCCTACTGCAGGCTTCTTGCCTTAGGTCTTACCACATCCATTGTGGCCATGGCCTTTAACCTCATGGCAGGGATGTTAAAAGGCATCCCGTATATAGGGATTATCCTGTTTGTAATCGTCCTTATAATAGGTCATGTTTTTAACTTCATGATAAGCGCCCTTGGTGCTTTTGTCCATTCCATGAGGCTAATCTTTGTAGAATTCTTTGGAAGATTTTACGAAGGAGGTGCAAGGCCTTTTCAGCCCCTTGGATTTGATTCCAGTTTATGTGTTATAAAAAAGGAAAAAAAGGCAATAATTTAAACAAGGAGGGAAAAAATGTCACCTGAATGGATTGAAATAGGTAGAGGGCTTTGCTATGGTGGTGCAGGGCTCGCATTTGGTCTGGCAGGGGCAGGGTCTGCATGGGGCATTTCCATTGCAGTACATCAATGTGCAGGTGTCTTGAGGGAAAAACCAGAACTTTTTGGAAGGATGCTCGTCATGATTGCCCTTCCCGGAACCCAGGGATTTTACGGTTTTATAGCAGCCATACTGATTATGACCCAGACAGGACTTATTGGCGGCTCTGCCATAAAGATATCCCTTGGCACGGGGCTTGCCATGTTTTTTGTAGGCCTTGGTTGCGGCATTGCCCAGTTGGTATCTGCAATCAAACAGGGAGAGGCATCTGCTGCAGGCATCTCCCTTATAGCAAGAAGACCTGAATCAGCTGGAAGGGCAATACTATTCCCTGCATTTGTAGAAACCTATGCCGTTGTGGGTCTCCTTGCCACAGTGCTTTTTATCATATTCCTTACCCAGCCCATAGTGTTGAAGTTTTTAGGATAAGGGTTAAAGGGGGCTAATATACATGGGTATTGAGAAGATCCGTGAAGCCGTTTTGTCCGATGCGAAGAAAGAGGCTAAAGCTATAGTCGAACTTGCAAAAAAAAATTCCATTGCCCTTTTCGAAAGAAAAAAACAGGAGATCGACGATAAATATGAAAGAATTCACAAAACCCGAATTCAGGAAATATCCGATGAATTTGCAAGAAAGCTCATACAGTTTAAGGGTATCACAAACAAAAAGATACTGGAAAAAAGAAATGCCCTGATTGATAAAATCATACAAAGGGCATATGAAAAGGTTTTAAGCCTACCTCAAGAGAGGTATATGGATTTAATGGCAAGGCTCATAGAAAAAGTAGCGTCTAACACTTCTGGGGTTATTCTGGTGCACAAAGAAGAAAGGGATCTTTTTGCAAAATTAATCGATAGGCTAAACAAAGATAGAGATGAAACTGCAAGGCTTGTCTTAGATGATAAAAATTCCTTACCCCGCAAGGGTGGTTTTATCTTTATTGCAAAGGATTATGAAATAAACCAGACCTTGGATCTATTATTGGAAGATATGAAAAAAGAAATGCTACCGGTAATTGCAAAAGAGTTGTTTAAGGATAATAGGGATAAATGATACCTAAAATAGGCAACTTTGCTAAGTGGGGTTTTGTCTGCGGAAGAATCAGCGTCCTTGAAGGCGCATTTCTTCCAAAGGAATTCTTTCTGAACTTAATAAACCAGGAAAGAATAGATGATATAATAGCCATGCTACAGGATACATTTTTGAAAGATTATATCTCACCGGGGTCAATGTGGTTCGGTGAAGAATTTGGAAATATCTTTGATAGATGCTTTGTCGATCTGGCCCTTTCATTAAGGGATGACTGCCCCTTATCATTACCTGCTGATTTGTTTTTGATTCAAAACGATTATCTCAATCTCGCATCAGCTATAAAAGGTAAAACAGATTTTGTCTTTCCACCATGTCTTTTTTCCTATGATACACTTATCGATATAGCCCAGGGAGATTACGGAGGTCTTCCTAAAACTTTAAAAGAGTCATATGCATGGCAAACAGGAGAGATATTCAATATTAATCCTCTCTTACTTGACATTATCGTTGACGGTGCGTATTTAAGACATCTTAAACTATTCTCAGATGAAACAACATCAGAACTCATTAAAAAATACATAACGTTGAGAATAACATCTTACATAATCATTGCCATGTGGAGGGGTTTGGATAAGGGTATACCTCTTAAGCACTATCAACAGTATCTTTCACCTGTGACGGACTTTGATTACCTAATCGATGATCTTGCAATGACACCTAATACAGAAAACTGGCGGGCCATAATAGGCGGAGAAATAGGGGACATCTTCTTTGAATGCTGTGAATACGAAGAGGTGGATCATATATCCATCTTTGACTTTAAGGTCAATAACTATCTTTCAAATATAGCCCATGCAGGGGCATATCAGACTGCAGGCCCTGAAAGGGCCTTTGCGTTTCTTCTGGGTTTATTAACAGAGTTACAGAATTTAAAACTCGTTGTAATGGGCAGGATGAATAACATAGATAGAGAGTTTCTAAAGGCAAGGATAAAGGACCCTTATGTATAAGGCATATGTGTTAGGGGAAAGACATCTTATCATGGGGTTTAAGGCAGTGGGGTTTGAACTCATCCATGTTGAGGATAGCTCAAAGTTGGTCCATGAATTAATGAAGCTCTCCGGAGATGACGATGTGGGGCTTATCTTGGTTACAGAGAGCCTGGCAGAGGAAAATCCGGAGATAATAGAAGAGTTCAGACAGAAAAGTAAGGCAATCATCACCCTCATACCGACCCATGAAGGAAGCAGACATACGAGTTTTCTTAATATAAGTAAGATGGTTGAACGCTCTATCGGCATTGATATACTTGGAAAAGACAAAAATACATAAATAAACGATTAAGGATCAGGTTATGAACGAAAACAAAGGAGAGGTCATAAAGGTTTCAGGCCCGCTGGTTGTGGCCCGAGGTCTAAAAGGCGCAAGGATGTTCGAGATGGTAAGGGTGGGGAAAGACAGGCTCTTTGGTGAAATCATTGAAATTAAAGGAGATAGTTACTCTATACAGGTCTACGAAGAAACAGAGGGTATAGGCCCAGGTCAACCTGTATTAAGAACAGAAGAGCCCTTGAGCGTTGAGTTAGGACCGGGTCTTATAAGATCCATCTATGATGGGGTCCAGAGGCCTCTGGATAAACTTTCTTATGAATTTGGCGAATACATTGTGAGAGGTGCTGAAAAACCTGCCCTTGACAGATCCATTGTATGGCAGTTCAGTCCCACTGTAAAGATAGGGGATAAGGTTGAACCTGGAGACATTTTAGGAACGGTAAAAGAAAGTAACCTCGTTATCCATAAGATCATGGTTCCCCCTAACCTTTCAGGTATTGTAAAAAAGATGGCACCTGTAGCCGGAAATGTAGACGAAGTTATAGCTATAATAGAAGGTGATGACGGTAAAGACCACCTGATCACGATGGTTCAGAGATGGCCTGTAAGGGAGCCCAGGCCTGTTAAAAGAAAGGTTGTGCCTACTGAACCTATGTTCACAGGACAGAGGGTCATTGATATGTTATTTCCCATTACCAAAGGCGGGACTGCCTGCGTCCCCGGTCCGTTTGGCAGTGGCAAGACAGTAGTTCAGCATCAGCTTGCAAAATGGGCAGATGCACAGATTGTGGTCTATGTAGGATGCGGTGAACGGGGTAATGAAATGACAGACGTCCTTATGGAGTTTCCCCATTTAAAAGACCCTGCATCAGGCGAACCTCTGATGGAAAGGACTGTGCTTGTGGCAAATACATCTAATATGCCTGTTGCTGCAAGGGAGGCAAGTGTTTTTACAGGTATAGCCATAGCAGAGTATTACAGGGACATGGGTTATTCCGTAGCCCTTATGGCTGATTCTACAAGTCGATGGGCAGAGGCCATGAGAGAGATTTCGGGAAGACTGGAAGAGATGCCCGGTGAAGAAGGATATCCGGCGTATCTGGGTTCACGTATTGCAAGCTTTTATGAAAGGGCAGGAAGTGTAATATGTCTGGGCTCTGATGAGAGAAAAGGGTCAATCACCGTAATAGGTGCCGTATCTCCCCCCGGTGGAGATCTATCAGAACCTGTTGTTCAGGCAACGCTGAGGGTTGTTAAGGTGTTCTGGGGATTAGACGATAAACTTGCATTTTCAAGGCATTTTCCGGCAATAAACTGGTTGACATCCTATTCCCTGTATCAGGATGTGGTGGATGAATACGCGGACAGGCTCTTCAACGGTGAATGGTCGAAGAACAGAAAAACTGCCATGGAGATCCTCCAGAGGGAAGCAGAACTGGAAGAGCTCGTGCGACTTGTGGGCATTGATGCCCTACCCCATGAAGATAGACTCCTGCTTCAGGCTGCAAAGATGATAAGGGAAGATTTTCTTCACCAGAATGCCTTTGATGACATAGATACATATACCTCCACGGAAAAACAATTTAGATTGCTCAAGCTCATCCTAATTTATTATGAAAGGATAAAGATGGCCTTTAAAGCTGGTGCAACCCTTGTGGCATTAACCAAACTCGATGTGCTTGAAGATATAGCAAAGGCAAAGTTCATACAAGAAGATGACCTTAAGCAATTCGATGTTATTGAAAAAAAGATAGAAAACTCTATAGTTCCATTAACACGGTGAGGTAGAGATGGCAGACATTGCAAAGGAATACAAAACAGTAACGGAGATAGTGGGACCCCTTATGATCGTCGAGGGTGTCTCGGGCATAACATACGGAGAGCTTGCAGATATTAAGCTTACCAACGGTTCTATAAGAAGAGGACGGGTTCTTGAGGTAAGCGGAGACAGGGCGGTTATTCAGGTCTTTGAGGGCACAAGAGACCTCTCACCCCAGGATGTAAAGGTGAGATTTCTTGCGAGGGGCATGGAACTTGCCGTTTCCATAGATATGCTTGGAAGGGTCTTCGATGGCTTTGGCAGGCCCATTGACGATGGTCCTGAGATAATCCCTGAGAAATATCTCAATGTAAACGGTAGCCCCATTAATCCCTTTGCAAGGGATTACCCCAATGAATTCATTCAGACAGGCATATCAACCATTGACCTTTTAAATACCCTTGTAAGGGGTCAAAAGCTTCCTTTGTTTTCCGGGGCTGGACTTCCCCATTCCCGACTTGCAGTGCAGATTGCAAGACAAGCAAAGGTATTAAAGACAGGGGAAAAGTTTGCCGTTGTATTTGCTGCCATGGGTATAACATTTGAAGAGGCAGAATTCTTTATTGCAGATTTCAGAAGAACAGGGGCCATCGAACGCTCTGTTGTATTTGTAAACCTTGCCGATGACCCTCCCATTGAAAGAATAGCCCTTCCAAGAATGGCCCTTACCACTGCAGAATACCTTGCCTTTGAAAAGGATATGCATGTCCTCGTCATAATGACAGATATAACAAATTATTGCGAGGCATTAAGAGAGATATCAGCGGCAAGGAGAGAAGTACCGGGCAGGCGGGGCTATCCCGGATACTTATATACAGACCTCTCAACCATCTACGAAAGGGCAGGAAGGATAAAAGGAAAAAAAGGCTCTATCACTCAAATCCCTGTCCTTACCATGCCGGAAGATGATAAAACCCATCCCATACCTGATCTTACAGGATATATAACAGAGGGTCAGATTATTATCAACAGGGCATTACATACAAAGGGCATATATCCCCCGGTAGATGTGTTACCTTCTTTGTCAAGGCTCAAAGATAAAGGTATAGGGGAAGGAAAGACAAGGGAAGACCACGCAGATTTGATGAATCAGCTGTATTCGGCATACGCAAGGGGAAAAAATGCAAAGGAGCTTGCAGTGGTGCTCGGTGAATCTGCATTGAGCGAAACAGATATCCTCTTTGTAAAATTTGCCGATGAATTTGAGGATAAATTTGTCCGTCAGGGAGAAAACGAAAATAGACCCATTGAAGAAAGCATGAGGATAGGATGGGAATTACTATCCATACTACCAAGGGGAGAATTGAAAAGAATCAGAGAAAAATTCCTCGATAAATATCTGCCTGTGAGATAGTTATGTCAAGGTTACCTATAAACCCCACAAGGATGGAACTTTTAAGGTTGAGAAAAAGGCTTGTCGTTGCCTTGCGGGGTCATAAGCTATTAAAAGACAAACTCGATGGTTTAATGAAAGAATTCTTAGAGGTTTCTAATAAATACAAGATATCCCGTCTTAAGGTAGATGAAGAGTTGCCAGAGATCCTTAAACTTTTTGTCATTGCCGATATCACATCATCAAGACGGATAACAGAAAATGCCCTTGATTCCACAAAACAGGACCTGGAATTAAAAATAAACAGAAATAGAATCATGGGGGTTATAGTACCTAAATTAGAATTTTCATTTGGCGAGATAAAGGGTATGTATTCTTTGATACACACTTCCACTGAACTCGACAGGGCAATCACATCCCTTAAAGACTTTATGGTTAAACTTCTTGAAATGGTTGAGCTTGAAGAGGCCACAAGGCTTATGGCCAAAGAGATAGAAAAAACAAGAAGAAGGGTTAATGCCTTAGAATACACGGTCATACCCCGTATGGAGGAAACTATTAAATACATTACAAATAAGCTCGATGAGATGGAAAGGTCAAACACTGCAAGGCTAATGAAGATAAAGGCATTAAGACTTGCCCAGGAATCATAGTGCAATGTTTATCTTTTTAATTTGCTTATATTTTCACAATCTGTTATAAAATTAAGCTGTTTTTCAAGATATGAATATTGAGGAATTCGATTATTTTTTACCAGAGGGATATATTGCCCAGTATCCTGAAAGAGACAGGGCGTCTTCCCGTTTAATGGTATATGACAGAAAAAGAGATTTAATAGAACACAGGTTTTTTAGGGATATAACCCAATATCTCAATGAAGGCGATGTCCTTGTGTTAAACGATAGCAAGGTAATACCTGCAAGGCTTATGGCAAAAAAACAAACCGGTGGGACAGTTGAAATTACCCTCATTGAACAGATGGATAAAAAGAGATGGAAGTGTCTTGCAAAAGGGATTAAAAAACACACGGATAAACTTAACGTGATTATAGAAGATGTGGAGGCACATTTAGAAAAAGATGGGGATTTCTGGATTGTTGACTTTTCATATATCGGAGATAGCATGGAGCTTGTAAATACTTTTGGCATGATGCCCTTGCCACCTTATATAAAGAGAAAAGAAAAAAACCATATTGACTACGATATGTATCAAACTGTTTATGCTCAACATTCAGGCTCTGTGGCAGCACCAACTGCAGGATTACATTTCACTGAGGATCTTCTCAACAGGATAAGTGAGATGGGTGTTCAGATAGTGAAGATAACCCTCCACATAGGTATAGGCACATTTCTCCTTATCAAGAAAAAAAATATAGAAGAGCACAAAATGCATGGCGAATACTATAGGGTCTCTTCCCATGCACTTAACCTGATAAAAAGGGGGAAACAGGAAGGAAAAAGGATTATAGCCTGCGGTACAAGTTCAGTAAGAACCCTTGAATCCATATTTTCCCAAAATGGCGACTTTCTCCTTGAAGGATACACGGAGATGTTTATATATCCGGGATATAAATTTAAAATCGTAGATGCATTGATAACAAACTTCCATCTACCGAGGTCCACCCCTCTTATGCTTGTAGCGGCCTTTACAGGCAAAGATAACCTTTTGAGGTGCTATAGAGAGGCAATTGAGAAAAATTATAGATTTTATAGCTATGGAGATGCCATGTTTGTTTTGTGAGGGGTTATAAAAAGACATATGGAGATTATCGAGGTTAAAAAGAAGAGCGGAAATGCAAGACTTGGCATATTAAAAACACAGCACGGTGATGTTGATACACCGGTGTTTATGCCTGTCGGGACCCAGGGCACCATAAAGGCAGCAACACACAAGGATTTAAAAGAGATAGGCGTTCAGATGATACTTTCAAACGCCTATCACCTTTACTTAAGACCAGGGGATACGCTTATAAAGGCATTAGGAGGTATACATAGATTTTCAAGCTGGGATAGGCCAATCCTTACAGATAGCGGTGGATATCAGATATTCAGCCTTGGTGTTTTAAGAAAGATTAGACCTGATGGCGTGGAATTTCAATCCCATATAGATGGGTCAAGACATTTTCTCACGCCGGAAAAGGTAATAGAAATCCAGGACAATATAGGTTCTGATATCTGGATGTGTCTTGACGAATGCGTCCCCTACCCTTCAAGCTATGAGTACACAGAAAAATCTGTAGAGTTAACGAAAAATTGGGCTGAAAGGTCGAAAAAGGCAAAGAGGAATGGCAATGCCGCACTATTCGGAATTATTCAGGGTGGTTTTTATAAGGATTTGAGGGTAAGGTCTGCAAGGGAGATTATAGATATGGATTTTGATGGATATGCCATAGGTGGTTTAAGTGTAGGTGAACCAAAGACCCTCATGTGGGACATGGTGAATGCGATAATGGATATGCTGCCTCACGACAAACCAAGGTATCTTATGGGTCTTGGTTTCCCCGAGGACATTGTGGAGGGTGTAAAAAGGGGCATAGATATGTTTGACTGTATTATACCCACGAGGGTGGCAAGAAACGGTGGGCTTTTTACGTGGGAAGGAAAGATAAATATAAAGAATGCAAAATACCAGAAAGATTCAAGACCAATAGATGAAAACTGCGGCTGTTACACCTGCAGGACACACACGAGGGCCTATTTGAGACACCTCATTGTATCCCATGAACTTACAAGCTTTTATCTTAACACGATTCACAATATTTATTTTTACAATGAGCTTTTAAAAAAAATCAGAGAGGCCATTAAACATGATACATTTGATGAATTTTACAATGAATTCAAATCAAGATGGAAAGGAGGTGAAATAAATGATTGATTTAGCTTACGCAATGGGCGGTCAGGCAGGACAGGCAGGACAGGCAGGCCAACAATGGATGGGACTTTTGCCTATAGTTCTCCTCATTGTAGTGTTTTATTTTTTACTCATAAGGCCACAACAAAAAAAGGCTAAGGAACAAAAACAGTTCCTGGAAAATTTAAAAAAAGGCGATGAAGTTGTGACATCAGGTGGCATTTATGGTAAAATAACAGGCATTACAGATAATACAGTAACCATTGAAATTGCAGAGAAAATAAGAATAAAGGTATTGAAATCTGCAATAGTAATGTTAGCACCGAAAGGAGATTAATGTGGGAAGATACGAAAACATAGTGATTATTAATCCTGACTTATCAAAAGATGAAGAGGAAGAGCTTTTAAAACGTATCAGGCAAAACATTGAAAGGGCAGGCGGCAATATTGTAAGGTTCGATGACTGGTCTGTCCGCAAACTTGCATACTCAATAAAGAAAAAAGACAGAGGGCATTATTACTACATCCTTTTGGACATCGATGAAAAAAACCTTACAGCCATTGGAAGGTTTTACAAAAACATCGATGCCCTATTAAGACATATGTTTATAAGGGTGGAAGACGATGAAAAAGGCCCTGAACAGCCACCGGAACTTGTGGTATTTGACGAGTTAGAGGGTGAGTTTGCTTGAACAGGTTTTTCCTCTCAGGGACCGTAAACTCTGAAATAGAGGTTTATTCTTCACCAAAAGGGGAAAAGATACTGATTTTTTCGCTTCTAAATGAAGATAAGAGGTTTTCCATTGAGGTGGTGCAAAAAATAAAGAATATTGAAGAAAAAAACCGTTTAAAAAAGACCGATAACATTATAGTGGAAGGTGCACTGGTTAAGATAAGAAAAGGTAACCAATTTACCTTCAGGTTGGAGGCAAATAAAATTTTCAAAACGGAGGTTTAAATGGCAAAAACAACAAAACCAGCAAAGATGCAGGATACCCAGAAAAAAAGGGTCTATATGAGAAAAAAGGTTTGCAGGTTTTGTCAGGACCCAAATCTGGTAATCGATTATAAAGACCCGAAACTGTTGAAAAATTTTGTTACAGAAAGGGGCAAGATCATGCCCAGGAGGATGACAGGAACCTGTGCCTATCATCAGAGAAAACTAAGGGAATCGATAAATATCGCTCGATTCATTGCCTTTCTTCCATTCACTACACTCTCTAAGTAACGGAGGATAACATGAAAGTCATACTCACTGAAGACATAAAGGGCACGGGAAAAAAAGGCGATGTGATTGAGGTAAGAGATGGCTATGGAAGAAACTTTCTTCTACCAAGGGGTCTGGCGCTACCTGCAACAGAAGGCAATATAAAAAGGTTTGATCATGTTGTAAAAGCATCTGAAAAAAAGAAAGAAAGGCAGATAAAAACAGCGAGCGAGATTAAATTAAAACTTGAAGAACTCACCCTTAATATAAAAAAGAAGGCCGGTGCAGACGGCAAACTCTTTGGTTCTGTTACAACTCAGGATCTATCCGATTTAATAAAAAAACATACAGGCCTTGATATAGACAAGAAAAAGATAAGGATAGAGGAGCCTATAAAATCAATAGGTATGCATTCCTTTGGTGTGCACCTTGAAAAAGGCATCACGGCATCTGTGAGATTAGAGGTAGAAAAAGAAGAATAAACATGCAAAGGCAAAAAACAGTCAGACAGGAAAGAAAAGATATATTACCACCTCAAAATATAGAAGCAGAGCAATCCCTCCTCGGGGGCCTACTTGTCGACAGCGAGGCCATAAACAGGGTGATAGATATGGTGAGCCCTGAAGACTTCTACAGGGATGCCCATGCAAAACTCTTTAAAATCATTTCTGATTTGTATGAAAGAAACGAGGCAATAGACATCATAACAGTTACAAGTTTTGCAAAGGACAGGGGTCTGCTGGAAGACATAGGCGGTATTGCCTATATAAACACCCTTGTGGATATTATGCCCACCTCTGCCAACATCACCCAGTATGCAAAGATTATTAGGGAAAAGGCGCTTTTAAGAAACATAATCCAGACTGCAACCACAATCATCGAAAAAGGTCACGAGACGGACATGGATGTGGATACCTATTTAGATGAGGCTGAAAGGATGATATTCCAGGTTGCAGAAAAAAAACTAAAGCCGTCCTTTTTCCACATAAAAGATATTGCAATGAAAAACATCGAGGTTATTGAAAGCCTGTATCATAAAAAACAAACAGTTACCGGTATTCCCACAGGCTTTATAGAACTCGATAGATTAACAAGCGGGCTCCAACCATCAGACCTCATTATCGTTGCAGGCAGACCGAGTATGGGAAAGACGGCCTTCTGCATGAACATCGCTCAGTATGCAGCAACGAACAGTGAAAAACCTGTTACCGTAGGTATATTCTCCCTTGAGATGTCAAAGGAACAGCTTGTCACAAGGCTACTTAGCTCTGAGGCAGAAATAGACCATTCAAAATTAAGAACAGGGACCTTATCTTTAAATGAATGGCCAAAACTTGTGGAGGCTACAGGTAAATTATCAAAAGCACCCATATTTATAGACGATACCCCTGCCATGGGTGTCCTTGAATTAAGGGCAAGGGCAAGGAGATTAAAAAAAGAACACGGCCTTGGCTTAATCGTTGTGGACTATCTCCAGCTCATGAGGGGAAGGACAAATACAGACAGAAGGGAGCAGGAAATATCGGAGATATCGAGGTCTCTAAAGGCACTTGCAAAGGAACTCAACATACCTGTAATGGCCATCTCCCAGTTGAACAGGGCACCCGAGACAAGAGAAAGGGATAACAAAAGGCCAAGGCTTGCGGACTTAAGGGAATCAGGGGCTATAGAGCAGGATGCTGATGTGATTCTGTTTATTTACAGGGATGAGGTATATAACAAAAGCCCTGACAATCCCAATAAAGGCATAGCAGAGATAATAATAGGAAAACAAAGAAACGGACCAACAGATACCGTTGAGCTTGCTTTTATCGACAGGTTTACTGCCTTTAGAAATCTGTTTAAGGAATGAATATACCGAACCTTTTTTCTATCTTCAGGCTTTTTATTACCATATTCTTTATAATGGCCATAAATGACAATAGATTCAATCTGGCATTATGTCTTTTTATTGCCCAGGGTTTAAGCGACCTCCTTGATGGTTTTCTTGCCCGTATTATGAAGGCAAAGACTTATCTCGGCGCCATACTGGATCCCATGGCCGACAAGGTTATGCTTTCCTCTTCATACATTGTATTAACCCTTAAAGGCTTTATACCTCCGTGGGTGACATTAACGGTTATATCAAGGGATTTTTTAATTGCCGGAGGTTTTCTACTTCTGTATGCCCTTTCAAATAAAATAAAGCCTTCTCCGAGTATATTAAGTAAACTCACAACCCTGTTTCAGATAGTAACAATAATATATATCCTGTGGTCTGATAAAAGAGACTTCAAGGAATCTCTCTTCTATATCACGGCCTTTCTTACCATTTTATCAGGCATTCATTATCTTTTAAGGGGATTAAAGGCCTTCAGACAGGCAGAAAATATTTGACATGACTATGATTTATAATTAGTATTTAAAGAAAAAAGGAGGGTTTTTATGGCCTACAAAATAGCAATCAATGGCTTCGGAAGGATTGGGAGGCTTGTTTTAAGGGCAGGGATAGAAAATAAGGATTTAGATTTTGTTGCAGTGAATGACATAACAGATGCCAAGACACTGGCCCATCTTTTAAAATACGATTCTGTTCACGGGACGATGAATGCAGATATAAAGGCAACGGACAATACCATAATAATAAACGGTAAAGAGATAAGGGCATACTCCATAAGAGAGCCTGAATCACTCCCATGGAAAGACCTCGGTATCGATGTTGTCCTTGAAAGCACAGGTAAATTTACCGATAGGGCAGGTGCAGAGAAACACATAAAGGCAGGTGCAAAAAAGGTTGTCATTTCGGCCCCTGCAAAAGGCCCTGATGTCACCTTTGTTCTCGGGGTAAACGAGGAAGTGTATGACAGGACAAAACATCATATAATTTCCATGGGTTCATGCACCACAAACTGTCTTGCGCCCATAGTCAAGATACTTCATACAGAATTCGGGATTGAAAAAGGTTTGATGACCACCATACATGCATTCACCAACGACCAGGTAGTCCTCGATGAACCCCATAAAGATTTAAGAAGGGCAAGGGCTGCTGCACTCTCCATGATCCCCACAACAACTGGTGCGGCAAGGGCGATGTCAGAGGTCATACCTGAAATGAAAGGCAAACTCGATGGTATTGCCATAAGAGTTCCCACACCTAATGTGTCCATAGTGGACTTTGTGGCTACACTTTATAAAAATACCACAAAAGAAGAATTGATAGAGAAATTTAAGGAATACGCAGCAGGACCCATGAAAAACATATTATACTGCTCTGAAGAGCCTTTAGTATCCCGTGATTTTAACGGAAACCCACATTCGTCAATAATCGATATACCGAATATAAATGTAATAGGTGGAAATATGGTAAAGATTCTCTCATGGTATGACAATGAATGGGGTTTTTCAAACAGGATGGTTGAGCTCCTTTCGTTTATAATGAAATGATGGATTAAATGATGGATTAAAGGTATAATCAAATAAATTTTATATTCAGGAGACATTTGAAATATAGAAAGGTAGGTGGACTATGCGTTATATTGATGAGATTGATTTAAAGGATAAAAGGGTGTTTATCCGTGTAGATTTTAATGTCCCTATGGACGAAGGCGGTAATATTACAGATGATACGAGGATAAAGGCACACCTCCCCACCATCAATTATGCCATAGAAAAAGGGGCAAAGGTGATTATTGGCTCCCATTTAGGTAGACCTAAGGGCAAAAGGTCAGATGCATTTTCACTTAAGGCGTGTGCAAAAAGATTATCGATGCTTCTCGGCAGAGATGTCCTCTTCCTCGATGACTGTATTGGTGAAAAGGTGGAGAAGAAAGTATCCGAGATGAAAGCTGGTGATGTTATACTTCTTGAAAACTTAAGATTTCATATAGGTGAAGAAAAAAATGACCCTGAATTTGCAAAAGAGCTTGCAAAACTCTTTGATGTATATGTAGACGATGCCTTTGCAGTATCCCATAGAAAAGCAGCCTCAAATACTGCCATTACAGAGTTTGTAAAGGTGTGTGTGGCTGGATTTTTATTGAAAAGCGAACTCATCTATTTTAACAAGGCCATGAATGAACCTGTAAGACCCCTTGTAGCCATAATAGGTGGGGCAAAGGTCTCTGACAAAATCGGTGTTCTTGATAAACTTGTGGAAAAGGTAGATAAGTTGATTGTGGGCGGTGGAATGGCCTTTACCTTCTTAAAGGCCATGGGATATGAGGTGGGCAATTCTATATGCGAAGAGAATATGCTTGATCTGGCAAAAGGCATTATGGAAAAGGCAAAAACAAAGGATGTTAAGTTTTATCTGCCCGTTGACTGTGTGATTGCAGAAAAGGCTGCAAATGATGCGGTTGTAAAAAACTGCCCCGTTAATGAAATACCAAAGGGCTGGATGGGGCTCGATATAGGACCGGCCACGGTAACATTATTCTCAGAGGCAATCCAGGATGCAAAGACAATACTGTGGAATGGGCCTATGGGAATGTTTGAATTAGACCCCTTTAGCAGGGGAACATTTGCCATGGTCTTGTTTGTGGCAAATTCCCATGCCTTAACCATTGTGGGCGGTGGAGACACAGACACGGCAGTGCACAAATCAGGTGAGGCCGACAGGATCTCTTACATATCCACAGGCGGCGGCGCATTCCTTGAATTGCTCGAAGGAAAGACCTTGCCTGCCATTGAGGCCTTAGAGAAATTCGGGGGTAAAAAATGAGGGGGTGGATGGTTGCAGGAAACTGGAAGATGCACACCACATCAGAAGAGGCAAAAGCCCTCACAAGATATATAGTAGATAACACGCAAGACATAAAGAACGGGGAGGTCGTCCTATCACCTCCCTTTGTATATCTGTCTTTAGTATCAGAGGTTATAAAAGGCACTCATATAAAACTTTCTGCACAGAATATGTATTTTGAAGATAAAGGTGCTTATACGGGTGAGATATCTGCCTTCATGTTAAAGGATACAGGATGCCAATACGTAATCATAGGTCATTCGGAAAGAAGAAAATATTTTTACGAAACAGATGAAAATGTAAATCTGAAGGTGAAAAAGGCACTATCTACAGGTCTAAAACCCATTGTGTGCGTTGGTGAAACATTGGAAGAAAGAGAAAAGGACATAACTGAATTTGTAGTGGGCATTCAGGTAAAAAAGGCACTAAACGGGATTGAAGACATCTCAAATATCACCATTGCCTATGAACCTGTGTGGGCAATAGGGACAGGAAAAAACGCAACCCCCAAAGAGGCAGAGGAAGTCCATTTTTTTATACGGGAGATGATCAGAAAAAAATATGGCAGCATGGCAGATAAACTCTTGATATTATACGGCGGAAGTGTTACAGTGGATAACATAGGTGATTTAATAGAAATGAAAGATATAGACGGTGCACTTGTAGGCGGTGCATCCTTGAAAGGTGAAAATTTTGTAGGTATAATAAAAAAAGTTTTGGAGAAAAGATAATGTTGACTGTGATTGCGATTATACATATAATAATATCGATTGCACTTATACTGATTGTTCTTTTACAAACAGGTAGGGGCTCTGAAATAGGTGCAGCATTTGGAGCAGGTTCAAGTCAGACACTATTTGGTAGCTCTGGCTCCAGCGCCTTTATGACAAAACTTACCACCATAGCCGTGGTAGTATTTATGATAACCAGCCTGATGCTTGCATATTTTTATAGTCATAAAGAATATATGGTAAAACCTGCAGGCACCCAGACTGAAGAAAAGGCGCCTGAAAAGGCATCGACACCAGAAAAAAAGTAAATAGAGCCGATGTGGTGGAACTGGTAGACACGCACGTTTGAGGGGCGTGTGGGGAAACCCGTGCGGGTTCAAGTCCCGCCGTCGGCATTTATAAATTCTTTAAGATATTCCTTTCATGGCACAAAATATTTAATAAGGTTTTGTAACAATTTTACCTAAATTTTAACCCTTTATCTTTTTTGTCCAATTTATAAGTTCCATTAAAAGATCTTTCAATCTGTTCCTCGTTAAATCATCTATCAATTTACCTTCACCATCGAATTTACTTTCTGCATATGAAACCATAACCTCAGGTTGATTAAGGACATAAAGATTCAGACATACCAAGACTTGCCTTAGGTGATATTGTGCCCTTGCAGTGCCGAGCATACCGATGGATGCCCCCATAATTGCAGCCGGTTTTCCATAAAAAACATTATCACCATATGGCCTTGATGCCCAGTCAATGGCGTTTTTAAGGACACCGGGAATCGAGTAGTTATATTCTGGAGTGGAAATTAGAACAGCATCACTTTCCCTAATTTTCTTTTTTAATAGTTTAACCCTTTCAGGCAAGTTGCCTTCGAGATCCTGATTAAAAGGAGGTATGCCTTCGAGGTCAAATATTTCTAAAGATCCGCCTTCCGGAAGAACCTCATGGCATGCTCGAAGAAGCATCTTGTTGTAAGAATTTTTCCTTAAGCTCCCAGCTATCCCAAGAATAAATATCCTATTATCATCTTTCATATCTACCTCCCTTTTTTAAAGTTATATTCACAGCCTAACTCTGTCAAGAAAATTATTAAAGAGGTTTATTTTTTGTCCTGGCTTGGATTTTCTTTTGTCACAGAATAATTTTTTTACCAAATTCGGCTAAACGGATAAAAAGGGCCTCTTGCCATACCTTAAATTTACAGTTTTTGTGGAAAATTTTTATCAAGTAATCAACCCAGTAACCAGTCAAAAAGTAACCTGAAGTTAAGATAGGTGATGATAAGACCGATTGAAAGAATAGTATAAAACGTATACCATGAATTGGCGTATTTACCCATTACCCTCCTGGATGATGTGAGATATAGTTGAATAAAGACGGTAAATGGTAGCTGTATACTCAGCATCATCTGAGAATACACAAGACCTTTAAAGGGATCCCTTGTAAAAAAGATGAAAATCAAGGCAAATAAGAGGGAGATTGCTATCCCCATCTTTGAGTGAAGGTCTTTTATATTGTAGGGCTCACCAAAAATTCCAGCAAATATTGTTCCACCGGCCATGCCTGAAGTGATGGTAGATGCAATCCCGGAGCATAGAAGGCCAATGGCAAAGATCTTTGCTGCACTCCCTCCGAGAAGAGGCGCAAGCATATCCGATGCCTGCTGCAGTTCAGAAACGACTATTCTGTTTTTAAAGAATGTGGTTGCTGCAAGGAGTATCATCGCGCTATTAATCGCCCACCCAACCACCATAGATAATGAGCTATCTAAGATCTCGTAATCGAGCTTCTTTTTAATCACCTCTTCGTCTTTTAAGTTCCATTGCCTGCTCTGGATCACCTCTGAATGTAAATAGAGGTTATGAGGCATGACAACTGCACCGAGAACAGACATGATAACAGGTATTGAGCCTTTTGGTAGATTTGGCATAAACCACCCCTTTACCGCCTGACCCCAGTCAATATCCACAAGAAAAAGCTCGTAAATAAAAGAAAGACCTATTATGGAGACAAAGGCGATGATCCATCGCTCTATCTTAGAATACGTGTTGGTAAAAAGCATTATTGCCACAAAGGCAAAAGACATAAATGCCCCTATGGAAAGGGGGATTTTAAAGAGCATATAAAGGGCAACGGCAGCCCCCAAAATCTCTGCATAAGTGGTAAAGATAGATGCAACGATCGCTGAAAAAAGAACCCCCCTTGATATCCACGGAGGTGTGTATTTAGTTGCAGCCTCAGAAAGACAGAGACCGGTAGCTATCCCGAGGTGGGCCACGTTGTGCTGGATTATGATGAGCATCAATGTGGAAAGCGTTACAATCCATAGAAGCGTGTATCCGTATTCTGAGCCTGCCGCAAGGTTACTTGCCCAGTTTCCAGGATCGATAAAACCAACTGTAACGAGAAAGCCGGGCCCTATGTATTTGAAAATTTCAATAGCCCCTAAAGCAGGTTTATGACGTTTTTTGAACTGTCTAAAAAAAGAAAAGACCATAAAAATAATATACACCAGGGTTTCCTGTTTTCACAATTGTAAATTCTTATCCTAAACTAATCCGGTTTCTACAACTTTAACAATTTATTTCAATCACTAATTGAAATCAAATGGCTTTATTTTTTTAATTTAAAAAGGACTTAACATTCTAACAAGCAAATCAACTTCGATGAGTGAGAAATGTTTTGGTGATTTAGTACAGGCATCGGCAATAATAGAGAGGTTGGTGCACCATGCCCACATTATCAAGACAATAGGAACAAGTTATACAATAAAAGATTTGCAAACGACAAAGATAAATGAAATTAAGTGAGAATTTAAAGTGCCATAAAATGGGGAATTTTACTTGGCATTAACTAAGTGTTGCAGATTATAGAAAATTTATTAAAAATAATAAAGATACACCCATTGACAACTTAATGAATCGTCATTCTCCCGGAATTTTCATCTTGAAATTCCCATGACAGCCCAGGCAATAAACAACAG
>CAZJOP010000015.1:0-21713 GCA_964547695.1 uncultured Syntrophorhabdaceae bacterium | reverse complement strand
TAAAGGACAGGGCTTCAGACAATCCAGATATCCATGTGCTACTTATTCCACCTGAAAGTGATATAGAGATAAATGCCCTCCAGAGGGCAGCAACCATAGTGATGCAGAAATCCATAAAAGAAGGTTTCGGTCTAACCGTTACAGAGGCGCTGTGGAAGGCAAAGCCTGTTGTTGCCTCGGCAGTGGGCGGTATTCAATTGCAGGTAAAAAACAAATTTACCGGGCTTCTCTGTCACAGCATAGACGGTGCAGCCTATGCCTTAAGGCTCCTTCTCAGTAATCCTGAATATGCCCTATGGCTTGGAAAAAACGGGTAGGAGCATGTAAGGCAGAACTTCCTTATCACCCGTCACCTCAAAGACTATCTCCTTTTATTCCTCTCCCTCTACCATCATCAGGATGTAATATATCTCTGATTCTTAAGTTGTTTGAATTTCTTTCTTAAAAATTATATCCTTTTCAATGGTTTTATGGATATCTTCATATGTGTTTAGATTAGTCTTTGTATTGAGATAACGGATTATTTTCAAACCAATAAATAAATATTTTGGTTTAATTGTAGTGTGTTGAGGCCAACAATACAATGATAATTTAATCTTTTCATGTGATGTACAAAAAAGGTGTATTCATAGAAAGTTTTTGGTATCCGATAATCTCATCCCTTTTGAGGTTATGTAATTTTTAAAGTCCTGGGCAGATTGTTCAAATCCTTTTACAGGGCTTGTGGCGTCTTCAAGGAGCACAAATCTCGATAAATAATCAGAACCAATAAAATCGGCTATATCCAACACTGTATTGGCCACGCAATGAGATAATGCCTCACCGGCAATGCCTATTACATCAGCCTCTTTTAGCATATTAATAAAAGCGTGGTTAATCTCTGTTTTTGGATCCTCGGAATCAGGCACCTCTGCCTTTATGGCAGAATAGTGTTCTGTCCATATGTTCTCACCCTTTGTAATAATGTTGAGCGTTCTAAACCTTTCTTGCTCCCATGCCTGCAATGCCTCAAGGAGTTCGGGTATAATTGTGGCACCAATGCTACCCCTGATACAGTGGGGAGGCCATATTAAGAGGTTATATCTTTTCTTTTTAGCCAGTTCATAGACATAAGAGGCTGCTTTTTCCATCATGAAAGGGTTTGTTGTTACCCATCTACTGTTTTTTATATCATCTACGGTTATAATAGTAAAAGGTTCGGGATGATTACCCCTGGCATCTTTCCAGAATACAGGATGGGCAATATGTATAATACTGTGCCCATCAAGAGTTACATGGATTTTGTCTATCTTTGATTTTAGCCTTTTTATCATATGGGCAAGTCTAATCATGTCATCATAGGCGCCTTCAACATATAAACTGCCCTTTGGGTGACAGAAGTCATATTGGGGATCTATGATTAAGAGTTCCACCTTCATATAATGCCCTTTATATTAAGCCATATTTTACATTGTGTGTTTACAATTGTAAATATATTCCATAGAACCCACCCAATCTGAAATTTTATAAATTTACATTTTAATAAGGATTTCTTATAAAACCCTGTATGGAAAAATTTAGGCACTGTTCAGGAAAGGGTGTTAATTAAATGAAAGACATTTCAAAAAAAGCCTGCTAAACTCTTAGGGAAAATTCTCGCAATCAATAATGTATCCATTTTTCACTTTGAAGAGAACTATATTGGTTCCCGAGGTCTTTGCATATTTTTTAAGATCCGCAATGATGAGACCCAGCTCTTCCACTGTATTTATCGACCTGTTGATAGGCAAATGCAGTATACACGAGACCATGTCCATCAACGGGAATTGTTTTTCAACCCCATCTCTGTCGGAAGAGATTATATAGCCTCTACGCCTGTCTTCCTCATCATAGAGACTTTGAACATTCTTTGTAAACTTGTTCGTAATCTCCTGTATTATTCTCAAGATTTCATCAAACTCTATATCCTCTGTTTTGAACCCTGCAAAGAAATCATCTCCCCCTATATGACCGATAAAAAAACGATTCAGATGGTTTGCCTTGTTCAAAATATCAGCAAAAAGCAGTATAGCCCTGTCTCCCTGTCTAAAACCGTATTTGTCGTTGAAGGCCTTGAAGTTATTAAAATCGAAATAGACAAGGATATATTCATTTCGGATATCTTCAAGGGCCTGCTGGATGTATTCATTTATAAGGATATTTCCCGGTAATCTTGTAAGCGGATTCTGATCCCTTGCAAGGGCAATATTCTTTTCGTTCAATACCTTCAATACAGCCTGTGCACTTAAAAAACCCACATATCTTCCGTTCTGTGTAATGATTATACCTTCAGGGAATTCCTCAACTGCATAGCTTTCTATTAATCGTTCGATCTTCATGCTGGCCTCACAGATAGGGCACTTTACAATAAAATCGAAAATGTTTTTGCTAATATTTCTGTTCATAAGAAGATCCTTACCGTATTTTGAATATACATATTCTTTTAAATCTTTCTCCCTTATCAAGCCCACAGGTTCATCTTTGCTATTAATAACCGGGAAAAAATTATGGTCTTTATTTCGCCTAAAAATTTCAAACACATCCGAAATTTTGGTGGACTGGCCTTCTGAATTATTACAATACAATTTGATAGGTTCGAGGTATTCCAGCTGGTTGATTATGAACTGATAATCCCTGTTCTTTTTTCTGCGGTCTTCCCTGCAAAGGTCTTCGATATGTTCATATTTTATCTTCAAATCTTTTATGTCAGAAGTAGGTTCCTGTATTAAATAACCCTGAGCATAATCACAGCCAATCTCCTTGCAGAAGAGATATTCCTTTTCTGTTTCTATACCTTCTGCTATGACAGATATCCCGAGTGTATGGGCAATATTTATGATTCTTGCAACAAAAAGTTTCTTTTTCGAATCCTTCTCTATATCTGAAATAAAAAACCTGTCTATCTTTATAAAATCCGGTTCTATCATATACAATAGCTTTAATCCAGAATATCCAGTGCCGAAATCGTCAATCGCTATCTTGTACTGCTGTTTTTTGTAAGTTTGGAGGCTTTTGAGAAAGCCATCAGAGGATCCAAGATCATGTCTCTCCGATATCTCAAAACATATGGCATCTGGCAGGAGATTGTAATCCTTAAGCAACTTGTTTGTGATTCCAGGTGTGTAGTCAGGCATAGATAGAACGCGGTTGTCTATGTTATAGAATATCCTTAATTTATCATGTTCCTTTATTTTCACAAAGCTGGCCAGAGCCTTATTTCTGAGGGCAATCTCCAGTTTGAACAGGGTCTTTTCAGCATATGCCCTGTCAAAGACATCCAGTATGTTGCTGTAACCAGCTTTTTTATAGTTTCTCAGAAGAACCTCATACCCGTAACAGATGCCATTATGGATGTTCACTATTGGTTGAAATGCATATTCAAGGGGTTCAATGGAAGATATGAACTCTTCATTCATTTCAGAACCCCCTCAAATCCAGCGAATGACGATCAGTATTATCCCTGTTATAAGCATAGAGATTAATATCACCTCACCCAGATATTTCATATATATCTTGTTCATACTTCAGCCCTCCTTTTTTATGTCCGGGGAATAGTGGATAGCCATAGTCCTTACAAGCCCGGTGACTGCAATCAGTAATGCAAAGGCACACATCTTTTTTGCATCTATCTTGTCCAAATATATACCTATCATGACCTCCCTCATTATAAAAACCAGTGTGGCGTCCACTATAAAGGTGATCCTGAACCTGTGGATCTCAAAAAATTCAATGATACTCCTTAGAAGTTCAATAACCACAAATATGGAGAGTATATCCGTTATAATGATGTCAAAACCGGAGGATATGGTGGGACTTTTGTAAACGAGTCTCAAATCTATAAAAATGCGTGCAACACCTATCATGAGAGCAAGGATTACAAGAGGTATCAAAAGCTTTACCATCAAATCCACTACTTTTCTAAACAATGACATCATCATTTCTTGGCCTCTGGAGATCAACATTTTTTTAAATATCTAATGCAGGGTTTGAAAATGTCCCGGTATTATAAATGATTGATCAAAATATAAAAAATCTCATTCATGGCAAAATCGGATCAACTGCTTCTACATATATTGTAAGCTCGTGATAGCCTCCATTAAAAAAAATCCCTGTAACAATACCATTTATACCTGCCTTTATTAAATCTCTTGATTTTGAATCTACCCCTATTATGGTGTCCATAGTTACTGGATCGCCAACACGTAACGTGCACCTGCTTGCATCTATTTTAAAAACAACTTTATCTTTATGGCTTGAATTTTTCATATCCGTGACCTCTCTTGAATAATAATCCGCCTATGATCGCTGTAAAAGGAACCACTGTGATGAGGCCGAAGCCTCCAACTATAACCTTGAGCAGTTCCGCAGCCACATAATTCATATTCAATATTTGAGCCGCTGGAATCCCCCTTGAAACAAGTATCATCAAAAAAGCAATGTTTCCAGACATATAGGCCATAAGGAGAGTGGTTATCATTACACCTGATGCAGCCCTTCCCACTGAAAGTCCAGAGCCGATAAGTTCCAGTTTCGTTATTTCTGGCCTTTTCCTTACCACCTCTCTCATGGCGGCAGCTACATCAATGGATATATCTGCAACAGCGCCTGACGCTCCTATAAAGACAGATGTAATAAAAAGGCGGCTCAGGTCAAGCTGATCAAATCCAGAATAAAGCAGTGTCTCTGAAAAGGGCTGCATTGCTCCGTGGAGACGAAAGACAGGAAATAAAAAGTATGCAAGTAAGGCTGTAAGGAAAATACCCATGAATGTTCCTGTCCATGCAATAAGCGCAGTTCGACCCACCCCTGCAATCAGAAAAAGGGTTATCCCTGTTATAGTAGTAACAATACCTATTGCAACCCAGAAAGGATCATTCCCCTTGAGGATAGCTGGAAACATGATTTTCCATAGAAAGACCAGGGTGGCAATCAAAGAAAGCATCACCCTGATACCACCCCGGCCAGCAAAAATCACAAGGAGTATGGTAAAAAAACCGATTAAAAGGGCCTGGACCCAAAGTCTATAATGATCGTATGCAGTTACTCTGAGACCCCCTTTATCGTCTTCCACCATAATTACATACACCTTATCCCTGTTCTTAAAAATTTTATCCAGCTCCATTTTGCCCGTCAGGTAATTACTGGCATCGAATGTTTCTCCTTTCCATGGCCCTTCGAGGATACGGACCTTTAATCTCTGGACACCTGTTTTTACAATACCGTATTGTCTGACCAGACTGTTGTCCGTTTCTACAACCCTTGCAACATATCTTTCCTCAAGTCTTGCATAGGGGCTTTTGTAGAGATCTGGCATGATAGCAAGATAGGCTACAATGGCTATAACCATTATTACAAATAGCAGGTCCTTCTTTGCCAGTTTACCTTGTTTCATGGCCTGATTATTCTTATCTTGCAAACCCTGCAATCTTCATCAGTCTCGTGTGGATACCCGTCTGGTCGTAATAACCGTTAAAGAGAGATGCCCCTACACCCAGGGCAGAAACAGGTACCGGTGCACCGGTATGGGAGTAAGATGTCCAGCCGATACCGGCCTTATTATTCAGTATGGTAGTCAGCTTTACCGTGAGTGGTTCATAGCCACCATAGAGAAGGTAGGTATAGTCATCTTTTGCCCTCTCCTTTATCCCTGCCATACTCTGCTTGAATGCCTCCCTTAATACATTGAGTTCGATGTCTGTCAATGCCATGGAGTGTTTAAGCTCATTAAGCGCTTTTCTGGCCTCTTCTTTTTGCTTTGCTGTCGAGTCCTTTCTGCTTCCATCTCTAACAATTTTTTCAAGTCTTTCCTTTTCCTCTAATGGCATAACATATAAACCGAAGGCCTCTCTTATTAGAGGAAGGATATCTTCAAATTTTGCATTATCGGGAGAATTGTTTTTTCTGAATTCACCCAGTTTTTTGTCGAACTCGATGTAGCTCATCTTTTGGTGTCTTATTTTTTCAAAGAAGGTAGAGTACTGGGTCCCGGCAAAGCCTATGGTCATGCCCCCTGTCTCATGGTCACCTGTAACTATTATAATAGTCTCTTTTGGGTGTTTTTTATAAAACTTTACCGCCTCTGCAACGGCCTCATCCAGGGCGATTACATCATGAATGGATGCTGCGGCATCGTTGGCATGACAGGCCCAGTCTATCTTACCCCCTTCAACCATCATAAAAAACCCTTTTGGATTGTAGAGAAGCTCTATTCCCTTTGCCACTAATTCAGCAAGAGATATATGTTCATTCTGATTCGCTGCCTTCTGGTCTATGGTATAGTACATTGCAGCGTCCCTATCCACGTATTGATTCATGGCAATAACCTTATCCATGCCTTTTCTCAATCCTTGAAACTCTTTCCTACCGATTGCAATAGTATAGCCTTTTGCCCTTGCCAGATCGTAGATGTTTGGCCTGTCAGGATTTTTTTTATCAACAGGTTCAAGCAGTTGTCCGCCCGCAAAATAGTTGAACCCTGAGTCTACTAATTGTGCACCTATCTCGTACATCATATTTCTGTGTGGCACGTTTGCATAGAAGACTGCAGGTGTTGCATGATCAAGAGACACCGTCGAGAGGATACCTACCTTTAAGCCGTGTCTTTTTGCTACCTTTGCGATACTTTCGTAGCGTATCTTACAGCCTGGATCCATTCCTACTACCCCTGATGCAGTTTTATATCCTGTTGCAATAGCTGTTCCTGTGGAGGCTGAATCAGGTATAACGCTTGTAAGGTCATAGGTAGTAGTTATGCCCTGGACGGGAAAAGTATTCATTAGAAGTTTGACCTTTTCTGGCCTATCAGTCCCTTTTGTATTTGCCAGATAGAGTTCTGCTGCTGTCCTTTGTGGAACACCCATACCATCACCGATAAAAAGAAAGATATATTTTGCTCTTGAGGTTTGAGGTTCTTCTTTTGCATGGACAGCCAGACACATGGAAAGAAAGACAACGAAAAGGGTTATGAAGAATAAAGAAATGCTTTTCTTTTTAATCATGGCATTATTCCTCCCATTTATGTTTAAAATTCAAACTGGAACTGTACCTCGTGGACTTTCCTTGTCCCATCATTAGCAGCCGGTCTTACATCCTGTTCATATTTTGTTTGCACGAAATTGTACCCCATCTTTATATTGTGCTTGGAGAAATAATAATTAAAGCCCATAGCAAATGTCTTTTCCTTTGTCTTTGTTTTATTGGCCTTATCTTGATCATACACCTCGTACCTTGCTACAGGCTCGAGTTGACCAAAGAGTATCTTGCCGGGCACAAGAAAACCGGCCTGAATGTAATAACCCCTTGGCGATTCATCTTTTTTATTTTTGTAATTTTTCTTTAATGTCATATAGCCAGCTGAACCTGTGATTGAGGCCTCCTTGAATTTGTATCTGCCTGATAAGTCCATGTTGAAGACATTTGTACTGAGAGTTTCATTGGGATTTCCTGCGCCTGCTGCATATTTCTTCTTTCCTGATATAGCCGTACCGATGCCCAGGGCGAGAAAATTCTCCTTGCCCATATTTGTATCATCCCATCCGGCCTCTACCAGTCCAGGGGGGGCAAATTCTATCCTTGCAGTAAAAAGGTCACCCCAGGGTCTTTTATTTACAGCCGTTGCAGCGCTGTCTATATCCTTCACCTTGCTCAAGCTGTTTGCACCTTCACCGTATCCTAAGGTGTACTTTACAACCCCTTTTGCAAACTGGCCAAAGAGTCTGAAATGTACCTGGGACCCACCTGTTAGTTTATCCGAGGCAGATATTACAGAGGGGTCGTCGAGCATCAAAAGTTTTCCTGAGGACGTATTTCTGTAATATGGCGGTTTATCGTAACCAAGATAAATGCCCAATTCATCAAAAAAAGACCACCCAGCCTCCATGGTATTTATGTTTATTTTTTTATCGGGGTCTTTTCTTGCCCCCTTATCGAAGTCCATCTCCAGTTTATCAGCATTGAGGGTTATGGCAGTCCAGAGCTTTTTACCAAAAGGGGGTTTTTCAAATTCTTTTGAAACGGTTAATCTAACTCTTCTCATATATAGATCTGACTCGTTTGTATATTTGTTGTTGCCATCTATCAATAGATCCCCGTAATCAAACCTTGGTTGAAATCTCATCTTCACTTCAAAGGGCAGCTTCATATCCTTTGCCATGCTTTTATTTCTCTCCTTTACTGCTTTTTTAACGTCATCCTCGAGTTTTTTGACCTCATCTTTCCCTACAAGGCCCTTCTCTTCCATTTTCTTAATAATTGTGTCTATGGCAGGATCACCCGTTTCCGAAAATACAATGCCATTGATAAAAAAGAAGAGCATAATTAAAGATATTGCAAGTCTTTTTACTATCGCCATATATTCCTCCTTTTTTTCATTTCATTATCTGTACTTCTTTTTTCATTTATACGATGTGCAACCTGATTAGAAGTAACCTTTCATCTCATGACAACCTCCTTGTATATTTTTTTGAAGTAAGTTTATTCATATTTAATTAAAGGAATATTAAGGATTGATTAATTTTCGGTTAAATCTTTTGATGAGATACGTTTTAATCTTTTCTATAGGTAACAAAAATTTTATTTATACTGACTGAAGTTATATGTGGATTAGTTAATTTTATACTCTTTTTTAATCAAAAATTTGTTAGTAATTAATATCAACAACCTTTTCTATAAACCAACCCTCTGTTTTAAACCTCTTTTTGAGCTCATGATGAATTTTTTGTAATGTCTTTCTGTAATAATTTGTCTAATAATTTGTCATGTGAAAAAAAAGAAAGATGGTTAAAAATCTAATGAATTTACCAGTTTGTTAAAATATGAAAATTTGCACTTAAATATAAATAAACCATTAAAATAAAAAAGACATTAAACAGATAACAAAAATTAAAAAATCCTTGCCCTTATAAAATATCCATTTTTTTATTGTTTTGGGATCTTTAAAATTCCATCCACATCTTCGAGGTCTATCCACCATTTCTTTTCGGGATGGGGATTTCCATATCCAAGGAGGTCATCACCCCAGATGGCTATGCTTCTGGCAATGGATGAATGTCTCATCATCCATCCAACTGTCCTGTGAAAAAGGGTATAGGGTTTATTCCAGGGACAGACCTTGATGCATGTCCCACACCCAGAACCTTTTTTGTTACCCACACGCATGGCAGTGCATTTTTCTATATCTAATGGCCACCGCTCGTAACCGTTATATATAACTTTATCGCCATCACTTATGGCACCCGATGGACATTCCCGGGCACATTTTTTGCACTTTGAACAGAAGTCTTGAAGGCCAAAGTCTATGGGTTTATCAACTTTAAGGGGGAGGTCTGTTGTAACAACAGCGGCCTTAAACTTTGGACCCATGAAGGGATGGAGCACGCAATCACCGATTCGGCACATCTCACCGAGGCCTGCCCAGAGAAGTATGGGCGGCACCAATACCTGGTAATTTCTTGCATGGTGTGCCCTTGCAGAATATCCGAGCCTCCTTATATAATCAGCTATTATACATGCGATAAAACCCGAAGCAGAATATGCCATAAAGCTCATGGAGTTGCTTATCCAGTCGTGACCTGTTGTAGCCATGGATGTTCGCCAGTCCTGATCTATGAGGATTGCAATGGCATACTTATGGTTGCATTCCACTGGTTCACCGTCTGGAAATCTGTTTGAATAAACTGCATATTGGGGAAGTTCACATATTCCAATCGCATCGGCCCTTAAAAAATATGCAACCTCTTTTATGTGTTTAGATAGCATCGCTGGATCTTCAGGGATAGGAGCCCTTTTTTGTGCTACGATGCCATCTACAATATCTTTCAAGAATAGTTGCATCTGGCCCAATGCCCCTGAAAGGGGATGTTTCGTTACAAATCTGACCCTCTGCTCCTTTAGATATGACCCAAAATCACCTCTGCCAGCCCTGTTGAAACCGTTTTCTCTTTCATCTACCCTTTTAATCTCACCCTCTATTATTTTCGTCGTTGGTCTGTCCACCCTTTTTATTTTGTCCATAGGGAAGGTTTCAAGCTTTCGTTTCAGATAACCAGCCACAAAGCCTCCTTTAATATAGTTTATTCTTTATCTTCAACGATGCCTTTTTGAAGATGTCCTTTTAAAAATACAATGTCTTTATAATAAAATTCTTCAGCCTCCATTGGGTTTTTCTTTTTCATAGAAGGGACTCAATAATTATAGGTTAGGTCAATTATTAATGGCAAGGAAAAATGGAAGATTAAGATAATCTTAATTTTTTAGTTTGAGTAACAAACAACATAAATTTTCTTGACAAACATTAATCTAAATGCTAATTAGAACATACTATTGCACATAATGCAAATATATGTGCAATATAATAGGCAAATATGCAATTAGATGAGATAACTTATATCCAGAACGATGAAGACCTTAAACCTCTTCCGCCTCTAACAGAGAAGCAGGAAGAATGTCTCATCTATGTCTTTAACTACTTTATTGAAAACAGATATTACCCCACCCAGAGAGAGATTGCACAGCATATGAAATTGAAATCCAATAGCGCTGCCATATTCATAGAGCCTTTGATAAAAAAGGGTTACATTGAAAAAGAACCGGGAAAAAACAGAAATATCCATATTACAAAGACTGGATTCTTAAAATTGAAGCTTATAGAGAAGCAAAAAAAGGAAAAAGACAGGTAAAAAAACATTATGGATATTATAGGCATTGATATTGGCACTGTAAGGGTAAAATATGTTCGTATGGAAAGAAAATCAAAAAGGATAAATATTATCTCTAAAGGTTACTTTGACTATAAAGGCACCCTTGAAAATCTCGAAGAGATAATAGGTGCTATAGCGGAAAAAGAAGGCGTAAACAACGAGATTGCGATAGGGCTTACATCCCAGGAGATATTTAAAAAATCCTTTACAGTGCCTGTTATGCCCAGGGATGAGATAAAAGAGGCGGTCACATGGTCTGCATCAAAGGTCATCAACATACCCATTGAAGATACGTATTATGAATTTGATATTATTGGAGATGTGGAAGAAAGGGAAGTAAGAAAGAGGGATATTTTTCTTGCAGGGATGGAAAAGGTATATGCAAATAGAATAATTTCTCTTTTTTCTGAAAAGGGATTCAAGAAGATTACCCTTCTTACTGATTCATCATTCGTCTATGCCCCTTATACAAAGGAAATAAATCCTGAATTATCTGTGGTGGTGGATATAGGCGGTAGAGTAACCGGCATATATATAGTAGAAAACGCAAAGAACATGTTTTTCAGGGAGATACTTACTGCCTCAGAGAGTTTTACCGATGCCCTGATGAGCGGGTTTAACCTCAGTTACGAAGAGGCAGAGCAATATAAGAAAGAAAAAGGTTTTACATCTGATACAGATCCCCTCCTTTCAGTGACACTTGAAAGGCTTGTGGGAGAAATTCAAAGGACATTTAATGTATTTACCCAGAAATATGTGGATAAAACAGTAAGACATGTTTATCTCACAGGTGGCGGTTCGAAAATACCCAACCTTGTGGAGAAACTGAGGGCGTATTTTACAGAAGAAATAAAGATTCTGCCTGTCCCCGATGGAGTGGGAGATATATTTCTCCCTGCATATCTTTTATGTTTGAAGAAGACGCAGGTATTTAATCTTTTACCTTATGAGATAAAATCTCAGGCAAGACAAGAGTATCAAAAGAAGTGGCTAAGGGTAGGAACCGTTGGTCTTTTATCTGTCCTTGCTATAATAACGTTAAACATGGTGGGTAAAATGAAGAAACTGGAATCACAGATAAATATAGAAAGGCTATTGACATCAAAGAAAAAGCAGGAACTTGCCCTGCTTTCAGGCACCGTTATCTTAAAAGATCATGATGAACTTGCCCAGTTATATCCTGAGATTAAAAAGAAGGATTTAACCAGTCTATCCCTTTTTAAATATCTTTCATCAAGACTGCCAAAGGATGTATCTTTGAAAGAGGTCTATCTCGAAAAACCGGAAAAGTCGCCAGTACTGCAAAAGACAGAACAGACAAAGACATCCGAGAAAGTTCAGGATGCATCTCAAAAAAAGGATACAAGACTTATCCAAGATGAAGCCTATATGTTAAGCATAAAAGGTTATATTTTCGGGGATAAGAGCTTATTAGAGCCGGCCCTCCTTGAGCTTGTTATAAAACTCGAAGAATCCGGATTTATTTACGGGGTAGATATTGTAGGTAAGGATATGAAGACATTAAAGGGAAAAGGTGTCATGGAGTTTGAATTAAAGGGCAGGTGTGCCATACATGAAGTTTAAAGGTATCTATTTCTGGTATGGTATCCCGATTTTTTTGGTTTTAGTGTGGATCTTTCTGGTTTTTTTGCCTTTATCATCCACAACAAAGAATAAAGAAAAGGAACTGTTATTGATTAAAAACGAACTTGCATCCCTTGATAAAGACATCGCTGCCACAAACATATATAAAACCCAGAGAGAAAGGCACATGGATACCCTCAAAGAATATATAACAGATATACCGGTCATGGAGCGTTTTCCTGATTATGTAAAGGGCATTATCAAAGGTTCAAGCAAGTTCGGCGTAACCGTAATAAACTTCAGTAGCGCCTTTACCTCCATTGATAAAACATCAAAATCAGTGCTTTTAACTCCTGCCTTTGATATAACAGTAAAGGGAAGATTTATGGATATATCTAATTTCCTCGAGAGATTAACGGGTTACAGGGCATACAAAACGATTAAAAAGGCAGAGCTTTCTTACAACGAAAAGGAATATCCAGTCCTTACGGGCAGGTTTTTAATAGAATTTAAATCATGGAGGAGGTTGCCTAAGCTTGAAGGTAAGTAAACCTGTCTTGTTTACCCTCATTGGTGCCATCACTATAATTATCTATCTATTCTTTTTTGCAGGACCCAAAAAACCACCTTCTGTTGATGTTCAATTACCTCAAAAGGCAGAGGTTAAAATGCAGCCAGCATTAAAGGAAATAGACAGGCCCAAGGATGAACCAAAAAGGATAACCCATGTGGATGCATACTGGAAGAATGACCCTTTTATACTGCCCAAGGTATCCATAGGTGAAGAAGAGGTATTTCACGAACCTTTAAAGTTATCGGGAATAATAGAGGGGAATGACGGTAGATATGCAATCATAGGCACCAATATAGTAAAAAAAGGTGATTTTATAGGAGATGAAAAGGTGCTGGATATAGGAAAGGACTCTGTAATAATTGCCCGCAGAGGAAAGAAAAAAACAATATCCATATCGGATCTGTCAAGGGAAATGGGGTTTAAGCCATCGTCTCCGGAGGGAAAAAGATGAAAAAAATTTTTATATTAATGACATTGTGCTTTATGTGTGTATCCTGTGCAACAACAGATAAGGCAGTAGATACTGCCACAAAAAAACCTCCTGCCCCCCCTGAAATATCTTTCCCTGTGGTGCCTCAATTAGAAAAGGCAAAATCAACTGATTCAGAAAGAGATAAAGAGCTTTTTACATTTTCTTTAAGAGAGGCGGACATAAAGGATGTCTTAAGGGCAATTGCCAAACAGACTGGATACAATATGATAGTAGAGCCTGATGTAAAAGGGTCGTGCACCGTGGACTTGAAAGATGTTACCCTTCAGAAGGCACTGGAATACATCCTTGAACCGCTAAATCTGGTGTTTAAAATCGAAAAAAATACCGTATATGTTTCAAAACCCAAGATTGAAACGAGATTTTTTCCTCTAAATTATGTGACTCTGGCAAAACTCGGAAAGAGCACAGTTACTGGATCATCAACGGGTCAGGCATCAACCACTACAGGAGGCACACAGCAGAGCGGGGCTTCATCGGGGCTTATAAATCTTCAAACCATATCAGAGGCTGATTTATGGAAGACCCTTGAAGAAAATATAAAGGTGCTTTTATCACCAGAGGGAAAGTATGCCATTAACAGGCACGCATCTATTGTGATGGTCATGGATTATTTAAAAAATATAAAAAATGTTGCCATGTTTCTCGAGGCAATAGAAGGCACAGTCCAGAGACAGGTAATGATAGAGGCAAAGATCGTGGAGGTGACCCTGACAGAGGAGACAAGCGAGGGCATAAACTGGGCTGCCATCAATATGAAATGGCTCGACAATTTTAGGGTAAGTATTGAACAATCCCTTGTATCGCCACAGACAAGATATTTCAATATCCCCAGGATTTACGATACATTTGACCCAACAAAATTTCCATCCCCACCAAGTAGTTATTTTCGTTTTGGCGTATCAAGGGGAGATTTTGATTCTTTTATAGACCTTTTAAAGACCACATACAAGGTAAATTTCATTTCAACCCCAAAGATATCGACCTTAAATAATCAAAGGGCCGTGATAAAGGTGGCCCAGGATGATGTGTATTTTGATTACTCATCCACATCCACCACATCTGCAACCACATCGGGATTTACGACAAAAGTTGTAACTGTAGGACTGATACTTGATGTAACCCCCCAGATAGATAGTAACGGCAATATACTCATGAACATACACCCTGTACTGACGGATAAGGTGGCCCAGGTTGAGATGCCGGTGCCAGCGGGGACAGTAGGAGGAACTGCATATGTGCCTATTCTTGCCGTAAGGGAAGTGGATACCATTGTAAAGGTGAAAGAGGGTGAAACGGTTATCATTGCAGGCTTAATCCAGGATAAATCTATCGTAAAGGACACAGGGGTAAAGGATGTGGCTGACATTCCTCTCATAGGAAGGCTTTTCAAAAAACAGAACAGGGACATTAAAAAGACAGAATTGGTGATATTTTTGACACCAAGAATTGTATACGGTAAGGAGTCAATATGAGCCTTATTCTCGATGCCTTAAGAAAGGCGCAGGAAGAAAGAAAAGCAATCTATGTAAAAGAAGAAGGCAGAAGGCACATAAACCTCAGAAGACCTCGAAAAACCTTTTACTTTATACTTGGCGGTGGTTTGTGTCTTGGCCTTTTAATATTTTTATTGCCCGTGCCAAAAAAGACAGGCCCTGATTACACAAAGATTACTCCTATCGCACACTTAGAAAAGCCCATGATGGATGCCAAAAATAATGGGGAAAAAAATATTGAAAAAAGAACCAGAAAAAGTGAGGCCGCTAATACCATAGTTGCAAAAAAGGATAAAGCTATAAAACCAGCAGTTGAAACAAAAAAGGATACCCCTTTAAAAGAAGCTAAAGAGGTAAAAGAGACGCATAGAATGGACAAACCCCCTGAACCTGAAAATATTGAAAATTCAGATGTGATGGTAAAAACAGTTAAAGGGGACAGAATTACAGATTTGTATAATAAAGCAGTCTTAGAGACTCAAAAGGGTAACTTAGATTTAGCAAAAGAGATGTATCTGAAAATATTAAAAGAAAAACCTGATTATATTGAGGTGTTGAATAATCTTGGTGTCATTGCTTTAACCCAGGGAAACCCAAAGGAAGCGATTTTCTATTATAGAAAGATTCTTGAGAGGTCACCCAATTATCCCAAGGCGTATAACAACATGGCAATAGCTATATTAAAGGAGGGGGATAAAAGGCTCGCTGAGGAATATTTTAAAAAGGCAATAGAGATCGATAAAGAGGGTATTGAGGCATACATCAATCTTTCAGGTCTACTTTGTTCAGAAAAGAGATTAAAAGAGGCGGCAATGGTGCTTGAACCTGTTATTAAAAAAGGTAGTGAAACCCCAGATCTTTATCTCAGTTATGCCATAATCATGGATGAATTAGGTAATATAAAAGAAGCTACCTTTTATTACAGGTATTATCTCCGTTTATCCGGTAAATCAGAAGAGAGAAATAAGGTCATTGAAAGGTTGAAGGCCCTTGAAGATAGAGAGTTTACAAAAAATCCTTAAAAAGGGGATAATAAAAGGCGTAAAAAGCATATTCTTCTTTCCTGACCTCCCACCCCTTGGCAGTAAAAAAGGTTTAGAAAGTCTTGATTCAGGCATATTAACCAGCAAAGACATTGATGACATATTGTATATGACCCTTTCGGAAGAGCAAAGACAGGTGCTTAAAACACAGAAAGAGATTGATTACAGCTTTGAGACAACATTTAATGTGAGGGTGAGGATTGCCGCATTTCATAAAATGAATCAAATATGTCTCGTTGCAAGGCCTATCCCAACTGAAATACCACCATTTGAGTCACTGGGACTGCCTTCGGTTATTAAAGATTTTACAGAGTTAAAAAGAGGCATTGTATTTATAACAGGCCCTACAGGCAGTGGTAAATCAACCACCCTTGCATCGTTAATAGATATTATCAATGAGAATAAAAGTGCGCACATTATAACAGTGGAAGACCCTATTGAGTTTATCTTTAGAAGTAAACGTTCCATAATAAGTCAAAGAGAGATAGGCAGAGATACAAAATCCTATAGAGATGCATTAAAAAGCATATTGAGGGAAGACCCCGATGTAATACTGATAGGCGAGATTAGGGATATGGAATCTATGGAAGCGGCCATGGAACTTGCTGAAACGGGTCATCTTGTCTTTACCACCCTTCATACCATAAACGTTGTCCAGACCATAAACAGGATTATAGATTTTTTTCCGGACCACGAAAAGCAACAGGTGAGAAAACAAATATCCCAGGTTTTGCAGGGAATCGTATGCCAGAGGCTTTTGCCCAGAAAAACAGGAGATGGTTTTGTATGTGCCTGTGAGGTTTTAAAGATGAACCACGGTGTAAGCAACCTCATTAAAGAGGACAGGGTGCAACAGATTTACTCTATGATGGACACCATGAGGTCTCAAGGTGTCATATCCATGGACAATGCTGTCTTAAAGCTATACAGAAACGGTATTATAGAGCTTAAAGAGCTTATGAACCATATAACGGATAAAAAAAAGATTGCACCTTTCTTAAAAGAAGCTGAGATTAAAAAATCTAAAGAATACATATACGGAAAAGACATTATTGATGTAGATAAAAAGACTGTAATATATCAGGCAGATTATACATCAAAGAATATCTCATATTTTGATGCCTCAGGGACTATTGTGGAGACAGAAAACGGATTGCTCTTTAGAGACACAGGTCAGTCAAAAGGTGAATTTCATTTTATAGGAGATTACACCATACTAAATGGAAAGAAAAACCCATTTCCATTAAAAAATTTCTTTAATTTATCTTATCTAATAAGGGAGGTAAAGGCAAGAAAGCCCATTTACAGATTACAGTTAAAGATTGTTGAAAATATGAAATCCCAAATTGATTTGCCCAAAAATCCATACGAAATGGTTTTTGATAATGTCTTGCACAGCATAGCCATACCCATTCCAAAGATATACGAAGGAAGGTATGTGCGATATTATATTATTTTTTTCGATAAGGATATCGATGTGATAGAATTTAGTAACATTTATTTTTCCTGAGGTGAACATGGATATAGAGTTTCTTTTAAATTTAATGGTAGAAAAGGGTGCCTCTGACCTCCATCTCATTCACAATGTCCCTGCTACTTTAAGGATAGACGGGGAGCTCATTTCTCTCTCCAAGGATATATTTACAGAAAGACAGATTAGGGTATATCTGGACAGCCTCTTAGAAGATGAGACAAAAAAGAAAAGATTTTATTTAGAAAAGGAGTTAGATTTTGCATATGAACTAAAAGGCAGGGCAAGATTCAGAATAAATGCCTATTTTCAAAGGGGTTCTGTGGCCCTATCCATCAGGTATATCCCCATTTCTGTGCCTGATATGGAAGAGCTCAATCTGCCAAAGGTGCTAAAAGAGATAACAAGAAAGCAAAACGGTCTTGTCCTTGTTACAGGCCCTACAGGCAGTGGTAAATCAACCACCCTTGCCGCTATGATAAACATTATAAACCAGGAAAGGCCCCTTCACATTGTAACCATAGAAGACCCTATAGAATATGTGTATACATCAAAGAAGGCAGTAATATCCCAGAGGGAGGTAGGTGAAGATACAAGTAGCTTTGCAAATGCCTTAAAGCATGTATTAAGGCAGGATCCAGATGTAATCCTTATCGGTGAGATGCGAGATGTGGAGACCATGCAGGCAGCCATAACCGCTGCCGAGACAGGCCATCTCGTATTTTCTACCCTCCATACCACATCGGCATCCCAGACCATTGAAAGGATTATTGATGTCTTCCCTCCACATCAGCAGAACCAGATTCGCTCGCAGCTTTCAATAACGCTCCAGGCAGTTATAACCCAGAGGCTTGTAAAAAGACTAAATATAGCAGGAAGACTACCTGTAACAGAGGTCCTTATAACTAACTATGCCATAAAAAACCTTATAAGGGAGGCAAAAACATACCAGATATATTCCATTATGGAATCCGGTGCAGAACTCGGCATGCATACCATGGAGCAGTCCATAAACGAATTACTGCTAAGAAGGGCTATTTCATGGGAAGACGCATATTCGGCAGCAAATATGGTTGAGTATTTAAAAAAATAATCTGGGGTGATGAAAATGGCGCTTAAAGAGAGAAAGAGACTGGGTGAAATCCTCATAGAGGCCAAAAAGATTACCGAGGCTGACCTTCAGAGGGCACTAACAGAGCAGAAAAAATACGGTGAAAAACTCGGCAAAATCATAATAAAGATGGGCCTTCTTACAGAAGGCGAGATGATACAGACCCTGAGTAAACAGCTGGGTATTCCTGTTGTGAGGCTCGATAAGATTGACATACCCCACGAGGTTATAAGGCTTTTACCGGAAAATATTTGCAAGACCTATCTGGTAGTTCCTTTTGAAAGAAGGTTCAATGTTTTAAAACTTGCCATGGCTGACCCCCTTGATATAAATGCCATAGATGAGGTTTCAAAAATCATAAAGCTCGAGATAGAGCCGTGCATTGCCACAGAAGGGGAAATAAAAAGGGCAATTGAGAGATATTTTGGAACAAGGTCCATTATGCATGAGACCCTGGAGAAGATAAAAGATTTAGAGGCCATGGAAGAAGAAGGTCTTATAGAAGAGGTTATTACACCCACCGAGGCGGTGGAGGATGAACCTGTTATAAAACTCGTAAACAGTATTATCTCTCAGGCAATCGAGGATAATGCAAGCGATGTCCACATAGAACCCTTTGAAAAGGATATGAGGATAAGGATGAGAATAGACGGAAAATTAAGAGAAGTCCCATCACCCCAGAAGAAGATGTATCAGACCATAGTTTCAAGGATAAAGATACTTTCAGGGATGGATATTGCAAAGACAAGGGTGCCCCAGGACGGCAGGTTTGACATAAAAGAGGCCATGAAGGATGTAAGCGTGAGGGTTTCAACCTTTCCCACAATTTACGGCGAAAAGGTGGTCATGAGGCTCCTTGATAAAAATACTGCCCTTTATGGAATAGACAAACTCGGCTTACTGGAAATGGATAAAGAAAAGATTTTAGGTGTGCTAAAAAGACCCTATGGTTTTATTTTATCAACAGGCCCCACAGGAAGTGGAAAATCAACGACCCTTTATGCAATTTTAACTGCCATCAATACACCGGAAAAAAATATTATTACCCTTGAGGACCCTGTTGAATATACCATAGAAGGGATAACGCAGAGCCAGATTAATCCAAAGGCAGGTCTTACATTTGATTCAGGGCTCAGGGCAATATTAAGACAGGATCCGGATGTTATAATGGTGGGTGAGATAAGGGATGCCGAGACAGCAACCATTGCCACCCATGCATCCTTAACAGGTCATATTGTGTTATCCACCTTCCATACAAACGATGCTGCCGGGGCATTAACAAGGCTTGTTGAGATGGGTATCGAACCATTTCTTGTGGCATCATCTGTAACGTGTGTTATTGCCCAGAGGCTACTTCGAAAGGTCTGTGATGAATGTAAGGAGTTATATTATCCTTCTCTAACAATACTGGAAAGTATAGGTATAAAAGAGCCAACTGCCTTCTACAGAGGTAAGGGCTGCCCTGCTTGTAGAAATACAGGGTATAAAGGCAGGGTAGGGACATTTGAAGTATTGATTGTTGATGATGATATCAGGGAACTTGTGGTGAAAAAGGCATCAAGCGAGGTAATAAAAAACATGGCCATTGAAAAAGGCATGGGGACCGTAAAGGATGATGCAATAGCCAAGGCAAAGTTAGGTATTACAAGCCTTGAAGAGGCCATGAGCCTCATGCAGGGAGATTAGTATTTTGTTTAATATTAGATAAAAGTGTTTTTCCACTAATCGTAAGAGATAATTATGGCAGTTTATTCATATAAAGCAAGGGATGAAAAAGGCACATTGGTTACGGGGAATATGGATGCCGATAATATAAAGGCAGTTTATATGCAGCTTGATAGTCTCGGGTTGTATCCTGTTTCAGTATCTGAGATTAAGAACATAGGTGGCAACATATCCCTATCCACATCCTTTATACCTTTTTTAGGAAGTTACCAGAAGATCACATACGATGACCTTATATTTTTTACAAGACAGCTTCAAACCATAATAAAGGCAGGTATCCCATTGATATCAGGCCTTAAGGCATTAGAAGAACAGACGACAAAAAGTAGGCTAAAGAATGTCATAAAAGACCTCTACATGGATATAGAAAAAGGTAGGAGCTTTTCCGATGCAATGTCAAGACACAGCGATGTATTCCCAGAGGTTTATGTGAGCATGATAAGGGCAGGAGAGATTGGTGGCGTCCTTGAAGATGTTTTGGAAAGACTTGTAGGTATGCTTGAGTTTCAACTAAAGACAAAAGAGATGATAAAATCTGCCCTTAGATATCCTATCATGGTGGTAGTAAGTATTGTGATTGCCTTTTTTGTGCTTGTGACATTTGTAATACCCAAGTTCGTGCCATTATTTAAGAGCGCAAAGATTGATTTGCCCTTACCCACCAGAATAATGATACTGATAAATGACATAGTCCAACAGTTTGGGGTATATCTCGTTTTGGGTGTCATAGCACTCATAGTTGGTTTTATGTTATACAAAAGGACGGAAAGAGGCAGGCTTCAATGGGATAGATTTAAATTAAAACTGCCCCTTATAGGGGAGATCCTTCATAAAATCTATATGAGCAGGTTTGCCAACATGTTTGAAAACATGATTAGATCCGGTGTACCTGTAATAAAGTCCCTTGAGGTGGTATCAAAAACTATTGGCAATGTATATATATCCACAAAGATAGATGAGGTGGGTTTGAAAATAGAAAAGGGAAAGGGCATATCAACACCATTAAAGGACACAGGAATCTTTCCACCCCTTGTGATACATCTCGTCTCAACAGGGGAGAACACCGGTTCCCTTGAAGAGATGTTAAAAGAGGTTTCAAATCACTATGACAGGGAGATTACATACTCAGTGGGAAGAATTTCTGCGTGGATTGAGCCGATGTTAACAGTAGCACTATCCATTATGGTTTTATTTATGGCCCTTGCCATATTTATGCCCTGGTGGAACATGATGAGCGCCATAAGGGGTGGCGTGTGATGAAGTTTATAAAAAGTCCTGAAAATTTGAGATATAGCCTCAATATTGTCATCCCTTTGCTCGTATTTTTATCGAGTATACTCTCTGCTGCAATTGCAATAAGGGCCCATGAAATGGACACTGGTCGTTTTTTTATGTGGATAACAGGCGTATCTATATTTACTGCCCTATGTTCATTATTTATAGTTCTCGGTATGACAGGTCCTATTAAAGACCTTATAAAAAAGATAGAAAAAACCATCTTGTT
>CAZJOP010000014.1:0-21871 GCA_964547695.1 uncultured Syntrophorhabdaceae bacterium | reverse complement strand
AGTGTGCTTATTTTTGTCATTCCAAAGAGAAAGAATGTAAGGCCTGTGATAAAAAGTAAGATCCCTTTTACCATGTATCAAAGATAAAACGAAATGGAATAATCTTATTAATCACGATATTTTGCTACCATTAGGGATATCTTTATCTAAGGTTAAGAGCACAACTGATGACTTATCCTCTGTTGATGCGGCAAGAAGCATTCCATGGGATGTTATGCCCTTTAATTTTTTTGGTTCAAGATTTGCCACAATAACGATCTTTTTTCCAATCAATTCTTCTTTTTTATAATACTGTTTAATCCCTGCCACAATTTCTCTTGTTTCACCGGCATCAATGGTGAGTTTGTAGAGCTTATCTGCACCTTTTATATCCTCACATGACTTTATCTCTGCAACCCTTAAATCTATCTTTAAAAATTCGTCGAATGTTATATTTTCCATAATCGCTCCTTACAATTTATAAGTTAATGGTAACACTACTGATATGTCCTATATTTAGGAACCTATTACCTTATTTTTTAAAATGCCTATGCCTTCTATTTCAACCTCCACTGTGTCTCCTATGTTTAAAGGGCCTACACCGGGCGGTGTTCCGGTTATAATTATATCTCCCGGCATAAGGGTCATAATAGAGGATATGAAGCTTACAAGCTCGTAAACATTGAATATCATATTCTTTGTGTTAGAGTGTTGTTTTATGCTGCCGTTGACCCTTGTAATTATCTCAAGTCCTGCTATGGGGTCTATATTGGATACAATGCGGGGTCCCAAGGGGCAGAATGTATCGAATGATTTGGACCTTGTCCACTGGCCGTCTACCCTCTGGAGGTCACGGGCTGTTACATCGTTGGCACAGGTGTAACCTGCAATGTATTTATGCGCCTCATCCTCTGGGACATCCTTTATCTTTTCTTTTATTACTATACCTAACTCCCCTTCGTAGTGGAGTTCTTTCGTCTGTTTGGGATACATTATGTATGCCCCATCTAATATGACTGTAGTAGGAGGTTTCATAAATATTAGTGGATATTCAGGAACTTTCACATTCATCTCTTTTGCGTGGTCATGATAATTGAGGCCGATGGCTATAATCTTTGTGGGATTAAACATGTTTTACTCCTTTTTTCAATTTTTCCTCAACTGATTTAACCTTTTTCTCGATCCTTCCTTTTTCTCCTTTTCTTATATCAAACTTGACAATTGAATAAATCCTGTTGCAATCCTTTTCCAGCTGTTTATATGCAGTATGTATGAGATTGATTGCCTCATCCATTGTATCGAATTCCACTATGGTGCCCATGGGCGTTAGCTTATAGTTTATATCCATTTCTTCTATCTTTTTTATAATCCTTGCCACATACTCGCTTACACTCTCACCTTTGTCAGTGGGAAACATGGCAAATTCCATCAACACCGACATCTTTTTATCCCCCTTTTTATTAAAATTTTATCTTCTTTTTTGTTTTGCCTGCCCTGCTTGTTTTACTGACTGGCCTTGAACAGGTTTTGTCTTAATGGTTTTTAATTTCTCCATCTCGTTTTTTATCTCAGATATCTCTGTTTTTAGTGCATCATTTTCCTTTTTTAATGCATCTATCTTTGATTCGAGTTCCTGTGTGCTTGCCTTAATAGCATTTATACCTTCCATCTTTTTCGTTAAATCTGTTACTGTATCCTTCACATTAGAGACAACGGAGGAGAGGGAAAAGATATTCAATAAGCAGATAATCAACAGAATTACAATTATAATGAGCGGTATTTTATCTTTGATCTTTGAAAAAAATCCCTTTTCTTTAAATCTTTTTTCGTCTTCAATGATAAAAGATTTCTCTGGCTGTTCTTTTTCTCTTAATAAACTGTCAAATTCGTTTCTCTCGTTTTCTTCCATAATAACACACTCCTTTTAACATGTTTTAAAAGTATTTTGTAATTATGATTAAATTAAATTTTTGCTGTTAAAATCAAGGAAAAAGTTAAGATTAATGCCATGGCTTTTTATTTTTCCCTGTTTTTTCAAATTTTTTTACACATTCTGCACATTTTTTGATAATAAATGTATTAGACATGGCATTACAGATTATTATAGTTAAGGCAAAAGGGAAGAATGATTTTAAAGGGATAATAAAGTGTTATGAAAAGAAAAAGAATAAGTGGAAAGATACGGTTAGCTGTGAATGCGTAATAGGTAAGAAGGGTATAATTCCTTTTAAAGATAAGGTTGAAGGAGATATGGCCACACCTTCCGGTGTATATACCCTGGGTTTTGTCTTTGGATACGACAATAAACCGAATACAAAGATGGAGTATATAAGACTTACTGATAAGGACATATGGATCGATGATGCTTGCCATCCTCTTTATAATCAGTTTGTAAGGGGACCGGTTAATGCAAAATCTTATGAGGTCATGAGAAGGACAGATAATCTGTATAAACTCGGCATTGTAATCAATTACAACAGAGAACCTGTTATAAAAAATAAAGGAAGTGCCATATTCATCCATATCTGGGAAGATAAAAAAACACCAACAAAAGGCTGCATCGCCACAGACGAGCACCACATCAAATCCATAATTGAATGGCTGAACCCGGATAAAAGCCCATTAATAATTATCAAACAACCATAAAGGACTACACAGTTTAAAAAGATTTTTAATTTAAAACCATTTTTTAATTATATTTTATTTCAATTTAAAATTTTTCTTGACAAAAAATGATTTTTATTTTAAAACAAAGACAACTTAAAAATTTTTTAAATGAGAGTTATCATGGAATTAAGGGAACTGACACATATGAAACAAACACCACAGAGACTTGCCATTATTGAATATTTAAACGAAAACAAAACCCATCCCACTGCAGGGGATGTTTATAAGGCAGTATCTGAAAGATTTCCAACCATGTCTTTTGCCACTGTTTACAATACCCTTGAAAAGCTGAAAGAAAAAGGGATGGTGGTTGAGCTTTCCATCGATACAGGTAAAAAAAGATTTGATAGCGATTTAAGACCCCATCATCACTTACTCTGTATAAGATGCAGGGAAATCTTCGATGTCTTTCAAGATTATCAACTTCAATTACCGGAAGATGAGTTTAAAGGGTTTGAACTTGTAGGAATACACGTGGATTTTTACGGTATTTGCAGAAGATGTAAAGACTTGGAAACAAAAAATGGAGATTTATAATATAAAGGGATAAAGGAGGAAAAGATTATGGTATGGGTATGTTCTGTATGCGGATATGAGTATGATGAACAGTATGAAAAGACCCCTTTTTCTGAATTAAGCGATGACTGGCGTTGTCCTGTTTGCAATGCACCTAAAAGTGCCTTTCAGCAAAAGGCATAAAGCCTTGAAAACATAAACTTTGCCATCCTCCCCTCCATGCCCCTCCTTATAAATTCTTTCTCAGCAACTGAGAAAGATTAAGGAGGGGGCCCCCAAAAAGGCTGGATGGCAATATTGAAGGAGGAAAAATGGTCAAATTATGGAGATGTGTGATATGTGGAGACCCCTATATAGGGGAAAATCCACCACCCAATTGTCCTTTTTGCGGTGCCCATAAAGAATACATCAAAGAGGCAAAAGATTTAGAGGTGACATTCGATGTTGTGTTAACGGATAAGGATAGAACAAATGCAGCATATGCCTTAAATGTTGAGGTAAGCAATGCCACTTTTTATTTTTGTGCTGCCGAAGAAACTGACGACCTGGAGGGTAAACTACTCTTTAAGGCACTGGGAAAGGTTGAGGCAGAGCATGCCTCTATCTGGAAAAAGATTTTAAAGTTACCTGAAGTGCCAAAAGGTCATGACACATGCTTTAAGGAAAACAGGAAAAATCTTATAGAATCCCATGAAAGGGAAGAAAGAGCAATAGCCTTTTATAAAAAGGCCGCTGCCGAATCAGACAGTCCAAGGATTAAAGAGATTTTCAACGCCCTTGTTGAGATAGAAACAGACCATCTTTTCCTCTCTGAAGAAAGATTGAAGTAAAAGGAGTAATAGAAAGAAAAGATTGGAGCACCAAAAAATTGTCAAAGGCATTTAATTTTCATTTAATTGTACCACCGCCTAATAATGTATCGTCATCGTAAAATACTACAGACTGACCTGGTGTTATTGCCTCCTGGGGCATTGTAAAAATCACCTTATAAAAATCCTGAGTTAAAGGATAAACAATACATCTACCTGGCTTTGATTTATATCTTATCTGGGCATAAATTGGCTTGTTTGCTATTTCTTCAAATGGGATTAACCAGTTTGTATCGTATGCAATGAGTTCGTATGCCATTAAACTTTCCTTTGTCCCTGCTGTAATCTCATTTTTGACTGGATCTATTTTTATGACATAATGGGCCCTTTTCATGCCTGCAAGTTTTAATCCCTTTCTCTGACCTATTGTGTATTGATTGATCCCTTTGTGAGTGCCTAATATTTTGCCGTTAACGTCGATTATATTCCCGGGCCCGTATTTATTTTCTAAAAATTGAAAATCAAATCTACCGAAATCCTGGCTCTCAGGCTTTTTTACAATGTCCCCCAAGCCCGATTTTATTGCAATGGTTTTTACCTCTTCCTTTTTATAACCACCTATGGGAAACAGGATGCGACCAAGCTGTTCATTGGTGAGCCTGTATAAAAAGTATGACTGGTCTTTTGTCTTATCCACACCCCTTTTTAATACGTATCTTTTGTTTTTTTCATCAAAAAATATTCGGGCATAGTGACCTGTGGCAAAAAAATCAAAATCTATATCTTTCTGCTCCAGTTTTTTTATAAGGGAACCAAATTTGACCCTATAATTACATACAACACAGGGGTTTGGCGTCTTTCCAGAATTATATTCGTCTATAAAGTAATGGATAACAAGGTCTTTAAATTCATCCTTTAAATCAATCACAAAATGCTCAATGTTTAAAATGGAGGCGACTTTTTTTGCCTCCTCTATCCTTATTGTGTCAACTGGTCCATAGCAGCCTTTTTTAGCAGGGTTGTACGGACCCTTTTTGTCCCATATGGACATGGTGACACCGATGACATTAAACCCTCTTTTTAAAAGGAGAAGGGCGCAAACAGCAGAGTCCACACCACCGCTTAAACCAACAGCAACAGTTTTTTTCATGTTTTACCTTTTATGTTTTTAACAATCTTTTAAACAAAGCCAGTTTGAGTTAATATAGAGTTCTAATATTTTTGTGTCAAGGACTTCATAGGAGATAACATGTCTGAAACTTTGGAACACGAGGAAATTCTATTGATACATATGGGCGGTCTTGGAGATGTGTGCCTTTCAGAATCACTGTTTTTTTCTCTCTCAAGACATTTTAATGGTTTTCTTGTGGCATGTGGTATTAAAAGATTTTTTGAGCTTTTTCCTCATTATTTTATCCGTATTGAAAATATAGAATCGGCAAAATGGCTTTTCCTTTTCTCTCATAATCCTTCTCAAGTTAAATGGAAGAGAATCATATTTGTGGGAAAGGATAGATCAGGTTCTTTGAGGGAAAGGCTTGAGAGGTTTTCTATTGAGGATCTGATTTTTATCGAAATGTATCCAGAATTGGGAACTAAAGAGAAAATCAAGCATGTAGAAGATTTTCAATTAGAACAGCTTAAAGCCTATAGTATAAGACCTTTAAAAAAAGAGATTAGCCCCATATGGAAAGACAGGATCATTTTATATCCCGAAAAAGGATTTTCAAAAAAGAAGTGGGAGGTTGATAGATTTTTAGAATTATATAGAAGGTTTAAAGAGGATAAGAGAAATGTCTTTATTATGGAGCCCTTTGACGCCATGTCCAAAACTGGAGGGTCTATCGTTATTAAAGAGTTGAAGGAGGTGAAAAATTTTTTCAAAGAAGGTGGTATTTTTGTATCAAATGATTCGGGAATGGCACACCTTGCCGGTGCCTGTGGCATGCTAACAGTTACCATTTTTACTGATTTTGACCCTGTTATCTGGCACCCAAGGGGTATAAACATATCCCTCAGAGCCGAAGATCTAAATGTGGAAACTGTTTTGGAGGCTGCTTACAGTTTAGAAGCAACTTATAGATAAGTGGAATTAAAAAAAAATAAGGTTAAAACGACAAAAGGCAAAAGATAATATTAAAGATTAGCCTGTTTTATAAAAGTTTCTATGGCCTTATTTACCTCATCCGGTTTTTCCAGTAAAGGTGTGTGACCTGCACCTTCTACCAAGACAAGTATTGAGTTTTTAATATGTTTTTGTATAAATTCAGAATATTTTGGCGGGGTTAAGGCATCTTCTTTTCCACATATGATAAGGGTCGGCAAAGAGATTTTATCCAGGCTGTCCATGACGTTAAAATTGTCACATGCGTAAAAATCCTTGTAGATAACCCAAGAAGGACACTTAGAAGATTCTTTTAACTGATAGTCTAATAGTGCATTATCTGCCTTTTTTGAGAATGCAAAATTCGTAATGTCTTTTAAGGTTTTTTCTTTGTCCTTTAATATACCATCAAGGAGCTGGGGTAATACCCTTAGCTTTGCCCCTGTTGCTATAAGTACAAGGCCCTTTAATACTTCAGGATAAGAAATGGCAAAAGACATGGCTATTGCACCGCCCAATGAATGACCCACCATGTAACAACCTTCCAGTTTTGAGTCCTTTATTGCATTGTAAATTGCGTCTCTGTAGCCTTCTACAGAATCGCATCCGTCTCCAGGGGATTTACCATGTCCCGGTAAGTCTATTAATATTACCTCTGCAAAAGAAGAAAGATAATCCCTCTGTTTGTGCCAGATGTTTGTGTTTAATCCAGAGCCATGTATGAAGACAATTTTTTCACCTTTACCGTATCTCTCAATATTTAAGTCCATCGTTCACTCCCTATTAATTTTTAATAGCAGTTGTTCGTCGTTGCAAATCCGTTTAATGAGACTATAATTATAACAGAAAAAAAATGAATAAAAAATCATTTAAAGCTTGACAAAATTTTTACCGATTTTCTAAAATGGGTTATCATGGGTTTAAGTTTCATCTGAAATTTTGAAGTAGGGGGCAGTAAAAATAAAAAGCAATAAGGTATAGGCAAAGGTTGAAGGCACAAGGTTATATTTCCCACGGCTTGTAGAATGTAAAAGGGTTTAAAAAAAAGGGGGTGTCATATGTGGGATAATATAAGTTTCAAGAAATGTGAGGCCTTTCTCAGTTACCATTTTCATGCAAAAAACAAAGAATCAGCATATGTAAGACCGGCAATTACAATTTCAAGGGCAGAAGGTGCAGGCGGTCATACAGTGGCATCGGAGCTGGCAGATTATCTTCGCGAAAAGTCTTATTTAAAAACTGATTGGACGGTTTTTGATAAAAATCTTGTTGAAAAGGTTATTGAGACTTATAACCACCAGAAGAGGATTATGGAGTTTATGGATGAAGGCCATAAATCAATGATTGTGGATGCATTCGAGGAATTAATTGGGCTTCATCCCTCAACATGGAAACTTGTGGAACAGACCAATACCACCATATTTAATCTCGCAAAAAAAGGCAATGTAATCATAGTGGGGAGAGGGGCAAATATCATAACAAAATCCCTTGAGAATGCCTTTCATGTTCGTCTTGTAGGCTCCTTTGAAAAGAGGGTTAAACAGATTCAAAAGGTCTATAACATGAAAGAAGAGGATGCCGTGAATTATGTTAAAAAGGAAGATGAGGCTAAGTCACGTTATATCAAAGACAATTTTGGCGAGGACATAGAAAATCCACTGTTATACCATCTGATAATAAATACAGACCTTGTAACCCACGAGGAGGCAGCAAGATTAATAGGCGATACAGTGATAAAACGTTTCAAACTCGATGTTCCTGAAAAAAGGACATTTAAAAAAGAGGTTACTTTTGTAAACAAAGAGGTTCGATTATAAAGGGGTAAACATGAAAGAGGTGATAGAAAAGATAGTTTCCACGGAGAACGAGGCAAAATCCATAATAGAGGGGGCGAAAATTGAGGCGGACAGGATAATATCAGAGGCAAAAAGAAAGGCACAGGACATCATAGAAAAGACGAAAAGAGATGCCATAATTGAGGCTCAGAAGATAATAGATTTAGCTATAGAAAAGGCACAGCAGGAAAAGGAGAAAAGACTGATTGAAAAAGCCCGGGAGATAAAAAGCCAATTTGTCCTGAATGAGGAGGCAAGGCAAAAAGCCATTGACTGGATTGTTAAGACAGTATGCAAGATGTCATAGCAGAAGATAAGGATGTTTTGACTGTTAAAAAAAGGCTCACAGGGGCCAGTGATTTAGATTATCTTGCCGCACTATTGCATGCCCGATACAGTAAGATGGCAAAGGGCGAAAGGCTAATTGAGCTAAGTCGTATTCAAAATCTCTCTGACTTTTTTCAGTCAGTTTACCCTGATAAGGCCATAGCAGATATTTATGACTTTCAGAAAAAGGTAATATTCGATTTTATTTCAGAATTATATAGCCTTCGTGCCTATTTAACCCGAGAGTACGGTTCTTTTATCGATTGGCTTGCCACTCGATTTCAGCTGGAAAATTTAAAGATATTGCTAAAGGGTTTTTTTACCAAAACGCCATTTTTTAGGTTGAGGCATTTTATTGTAAATCTGCCAGGACAACTGTCATTAAATACCAAAAAATTGTCAGAGGCAGAGACCATCGATGACTTTATCAAAAATTGCCCAAGGGGTTTTTTCCAAGACAACCTTAAAAATGCCATCAAAATATTCGGTGATAGGGCAAAACCATTTTACATAGAGGCATGTCTGGATAGTGCATATTTTAAGGAACTTATTCTAAAAACAAGCAAATTGAAATCCCATGACCGTGATTATATAAAGGCTATCATTAACCAGGAAATAGATATATTCCACCTTATGCTGATTACAAGAGGGGTGATGCAGTATAATTTACCTCCAGAACTGATAAAAATATTTCATGTAGAAGAAACGGCAATCCCGAAAAGGGTTTTTACTAACCTTTTAAAAGAATCGGATTTAGGGGTTTTTACAAAAACATTGGAAGGTCGAGTGATTGATGTTATCCCCGTAGAGTTGATTAAAATAGATCAAACAACAGCACCAGACCTGTCGATACTTGAGACCTTAGCATGGAAAAGGTTTTATCGTTTATGCAACAAGGTCTTTTACGTAAATCACATGGGATTCGGGGCTATCGTTGGTTATATTGGTTTAAGAAGGATTGAAACCATAAATCTTATAGCCCTGTCAGAAGGCATAAAAGGTGGTTATGGCCCTGATTTTATACGTAAGCATCTTATTCTAAAAGATTACGGTGAGGCATACCATGTTTAAGCCTGAACCCATGGTGTTTTTAGAGGCAGTAATCTTATCAGAAGATGAAAGACATGTTTTAAAAGAAATAGGAAGACTAAATAAGGTGCATCTTGAAAGGTCAAAATCAGACTATAAGTCTGAGATGGCAAGACAAGAAGATACATATTCAGATTTATTAAGGTTTGAACATTTACGTTTAAGGCTTCAGGAGTTAAAACAGAAGCTCAATATACCCCCTTCAGAAAAGATGTATGTTTCAGAGGACTTAAGCGTTGAAGATGCAGAAGAGATAATAAAGGAAATAGAGGTTAAATGGCAACAATTATTCGGGGAGAAAGAAAGACTCATAAAAAGGCAAAAAGATATAAAGGAGACAATAGATAGGTATTCATTATTCAGAGGGTCTGAGCTACCCCTTTTAAACGAGAAAGATTTTACCTTCCTCCATTTCGTAACAGGAAGTATCCCCTTGAATAATCTTGATATTTTAAACAAAAATTTAAAGGATACGCTCGTATTTCCTCTATCAAGACAGAAAAATCAACAGTATCTATTTGTAGTAACAACAAAGGAAGAAAGTTATGAAGTGGAAACACTTCTTGAGGACGCAGGTTTTCAGAAGGAAATTTTACCCATAATTGAGAAAGAAAGCATCGATAGCTTTTTGAGTAAACAGGATGAAGAGTTTAAAAACATATCCCGGGATATTGAAAGGATAAACCTAAAGTTAGAGGAATTAAGATTACAGACAAAAGATATTTTAGACAAAATAGAGGGTTTTATTGAATATGAGTTTAGGTTAACAAGCGCCGGCCAGAAGTTTTTGAGGACAGAGTCAACGGTAACCCTTTCAGGATGGGTTCCATACAGTGAAGTTCATTCAATAGAAAATACAATTAAAGCATCAACAAAAAATAGATACGTGTTGAATATTATTGAACCCGATGAATCTATGGAACAGGATGTCCCTGTGCTCTTAAAACATCCAAGGATTTTAAAGCCCTTTGAAATGCTTGTTTCAGCCTATGGACTTCCAAGTTACAAAGAGCTCGAGCCCACCCTTTTTGTTGCCATAAGCTATGTACTCATGTTTGGCATGATGTTTGGCGATGTGGGTCATGGTTTTGTTTTAGCACTGTGCGGGATTTTTGCCTTGATCAAAGGTAAATCAAAACAGATAAAAGATTTTGGAATTTTACTTATATCCGTTGGCATATCGAGTATGATCTTTGGGGTCATATATGGAAGTTATTTTGGTATCGAGGGGCTAAAAAGATACGCCCTGTGGCATGACCCCATTGATTGTGACCCTATAAAACTCATGTATTTTGCAATTTCTATTGGCATTGTGCTGATAAGCATTGGTTTAATATTGAACGCATTAAATCATTTTAAAAGGGGAGATGTAATAGGTGGTATTCTCGATAAATTCGGCTTAATCGGTATCATATTTTACTGGGGTGCGATCATAATACTCATCAAAGGTACCTCCATAAAGGCACAGGGATTATTCGGTTTATTCCTTTTTGTTTTTATAATTATCCCTATTGTGGGATGGGCCATTAAAGAACCCTTAGAGCACATTTTAAGGCATAAAAAAGGAATGCATCATAAATCAGACGAGGGGTTGGCTGCGGCAATCATGGAATCCTGTATAGGTGCCTTTGAAGCCATACTTAGCTATCTTGCCAACACCATTAGTTTTGTCCGTCTTGCTGCCTATGCCATGAGCCATGCAGCCTTACTCTTTGCAGCATTTATGGTAGCCCATGAATTAAAGGGCGTTGCCTATGTGGGGGGTGGCTTGAGTCTTTTTATAATCATATTGGGTAATGTTATAGCCATTGTCCTTGAAGGGATAATTGCATCGGTTCAGGCACTGCGTCTTGAATACTATGAATTTTTTGGAAAGTTTTTTTCAGGCAGCGGCAGGCCTTTTGAACCTTTTTTTATACCAGTTCAGAAAAAGTGAGGCATTTATGGAAAAGAGAAATAATCTCAGGTTTTGTCTGTTTTTAAGGGCAAATCCAGAGAAATCCTTTTGGAGGTGTTATATGATTAGGTTGCCGTTTTGGCAAATTGGATTAATAGCAGGGTTGTTTGCATGGTTTTTATTGCCTGATTCATCAGTTTTTGCTCAGGCGGCTGCCGCAAGCGGTGCCACATTGGACGCATCGGCAATTTATAAGATAGGATTGGGCTTTTCAGCCGCATTTGCCATTGCAGCTACCGTGTGCGGTGCGGCGTATGCAGTAGGTAGAATTGGTTCTGCAGCCTTAGGTGCTGCCGCTGAAAAGCCTGAATTGCTTACCCGTAGCATCCTTTTTGTAGCGCTCGCTGAAGGGCTTGCAGTGCTCGGGTTTGCTATAGCAATGATGTTGATACAGAAGATGTGAAGGAAAGATGAAGTTTTTTTGTATTGGAGACGACTATACAGCCCATGGCTTCAGGCTAATTGGTGTCGATGCTAAAGTGGTTACCACACCTAAAGAAGCTGAGTCTACCTTAATGGAGATTCTGACCAAACAGGATTATGGAGTGGTAATAATAGACGAGGAGACAGCCAACTGGATTCGTCCTCATATTGACAGAATAAGGATGGAGTTATCAAGACCCTTAATAGTTGAAATTCCAGGACCTAAAGGACCGACAAAATTGAGAAAGAGCCTACGGGAATTTGTGCAGGAGGCTGTAGGGATAAGTGTTTCATAAAAGGGGCAAAAGATGACATCAGAATTAAATCAAACAGAAAGGCTTAGGGAAGAGATTCTAAAAGATGCAAGGAAAAAGGCAGAAGAGATCATCAGTAACGCTAAAAAAGAGGCAGAGACCATTCTCATCAGCGCTCAAGTTCAGGCGGAAGACATTAAAAAGGATATCATCCATAATGCCTATCAGGAGGCAGAAAGAAAAAGTGAGCTCATTTTGGCAACAGTTCCTGTGGAGACAACGAGATTTAAGGCAGAACATATAGAATCTCTACTCAATTCAATTTACGGAGAGGCATATAAAAGACTGCAGAACATGGAAGGTATAGATTATCCGGAGGTATTAATCAGTCTTGCGGCCGATGCTATAGACAAAATGGCAGGCGATATCTTTAATATAAAGATTTCATGGACAGGCTTTAGTTTAGATGGTGATATGTTAGCTCAGGAGATTACAAATCGAATAAATAGTCCTGTTAAAGTTAACGTATCAGAAGAGACAAATATAATGGGTCCTGGCGTAATTATAGAAGACAACGAGGGGAGACAAATCTGGGATAATCGTCTCATAGAGAGGTTAAAGCGTCTCTGGCCTAACCTGAGGCGTAAGATTGCAGTTGATATGGGTCTTGCCATGTAAAAGCAAATGAGGGGGTCATATGACTATAGCCTATAAGGTAAGCGAACCTGTTGTTACGAGAATCAGCGGCCCTATTGTGACAGCAATAGGTATGCATGCATCTCAGATGTATGAGGTGGTGCAGGTGGGGGAATTAGGGCTTGTAGGTGAAGTGGTAAGGTTGATAGGTGATCAGGCTACCATACAGGTCTATGAAGATACAACCATGTTAAAACCCGGTGCGCCTATTAAAAGGACAGGTGCGCCATTATCAGTCTGGCTTGGCCCCGGGCTTGTGGGAAATATCTATGACGGCATTCAAAGACCCTTGCCCGGTATTCAGGCGCGTAGCGGTGCCTGGATAAGAAGAGGTGAAAAGGTTGACCCACTGGATATAGAAAAGAAATGGGCATTTGAACCATTAGCGAAAGAAGAAGATCATGTCATGCAGGGTCAATCCATTGGAAGGGTTATCGAAACCCCTCTCGTTAATCATGTGATTATGGTTCCACCAGGTATTTCGGGTAAGATAAAAAAGATTGCAGAAAAAGGAAGTTATGGGGTAAACGAAGTTGTTGCAATAATCGATACAGGAATTGAAACTGTAGAACTCACCATGATTCAAAGGTGGCCTGTGAGGGTACCCCGTCCCATAAGAGAAAGGCTCAGAATTAATCAACCGTTAATAACGGGTCAGCGTATAATCGATACATTCTTTCCCATCGGTAAAGGTGGCGCCGCTGCCATCCCCGGTGGTTTTGGCACAGGCAAGACCATTACCCAGCATCAGTTAGCAAAGTGGTCTGATGCGGATATCATTGTGTTTATAGGCTGCGGCGAGAGAGGAAACGAGATGACTGAGGTTTTAAGGGAGTTTCCAGAACTGACAGATCCCCGTTCAGGAAGACCGCTTATGGAAAGAACTATACTTATTGCAAATACATCCAACATGCCTGTTGCCGCAAGAGAGGTCTCTATCTATACGGGCATCACCATAGCCGAATATTATAGAGATATGGGACTTAATGTAGCTGTCTTTGCCGATTCAACGAGTCGATGGGCAGAGGCATTAAGGGAGCTTGCAGCCCGTCTGGAGGAGATGCCTGCTGAGGAAGGCTTTCCTGCATCTTTACCTACAAGACTTGCCCAGTTTTATGAAAGGGGTGGTGCCGTTACTACCCTTGCCGGTAATGTGGCTTCTGTAAGCATAGTGGGGGCCGTGAGTCCTCCAGGGGGTGACTTTTCCGAACCTGTTACACAGCATACAAGAAGGTTTATCAGGTGTTTTTGGGCCCTTGATACAGAACTTGCCAACGCAAGGCATTACCCATCCATTCACTGGTTACATTCATATTCAGAGTATGTAGAGGATGTGAGTGCCTGGTGGCAGAGACAGGTGCCTGATTGGATAGAGATGAGAAACGAGGCCATGACAATTCTTCAGAGAGAGGAAAGGCTCCAGCAGATAGTAAAGCTTGTTGGACCCGATGTCCTGCCTGATAGCCAGAGGCTTATACTTTTTGTGGCAGAGATGATAAAAGACGGTTTTTTAACCCAGAGCGCATTTGATGAAAATGATATGTATTGTTCACCGGAAAAACAGATCGTTCTATTACGTCTTATTTTAAATTTTTATAAAAAGGGAAGGGATTTGATACAATTGGGGGTTCCGTTATTGCGGATAAGGTCACTAAAATGCGTGCCCCAGATCATAAGGGCAAAGATCACTTACGGCAATAAAGAACTCGATAAGATAACACAGCTTGAAAAGATGGCCATGGAGGAAATGGATGCCTTGGAAAAAGAATTTTATATCATTAAAGAGGGCATTAACATATGAAGAACAATACAGATTTTGAAGATAAGGGTTTACAATATGTGGGTGCCACAAGAATAGAAGGTCCCCTTGTGGTGGTGGAAAGGGTGAGGGATGTGGGTTTCGATGAGATAGTGGAGATCATAGATGCAGAAGGTAGACCTCGCTTTGGCCGTGTCCTTGACATATCAGACAAACAGGCTATCGTTCAGGTGCTCGAGGGAACAACAGGGTTATCCAATAGAAACATAAAGATTCGTTTTTTAGGTGAAAGCTTTCGTCTCCCTGTCTCAAGGTATATGTTAGGTCGTATATTTGATGGACTTGGAAGACCAGCAGATGGAGGCCCACCTCCGATTTCCACTGAACTGAGGGATGTCAACGGTATGCCTATAAATCCTTATTCAAGACGATACCCCAGGGAGTTTATCCAGACAGGGCTTTCTGCAATAGACGGTATGAATGCCCTGGTACGAGGCCAAAAACTTCCTATATTTTCAGGAAATGGATTGCCCCACGATAGACTATCTGCCCAGATTATGAGGCAGGCAAGGCTTTTAGATGAGACCGTGGAGTTTTCCATGGTATTTGCCGCTATGGGGGTAAAGCACGATGTGGCAGAGTTTTTTATAAGAAACTTTCGTGAATCAGGTGCCCTTGCACGGGCAGTGATGTTTTTTTCCCTTGCCGATGCACCGAGCGTGGAAAGACTCTTGACGCCAAGGGTAGCATTAACCCTTGCAGAACACCTTGCCTTTGATTGTAACCAGCATGTCCTTGTGCTTCTTACTGACATGACCAACTATTGTGAGAGTTTGAGAGAAGTGGGCACTGCAAGGGGTGAGATACCGGGCCGTAAAGGTTATCCAGGGTATCTTTATTCTGATCTGGCAAGTATCTATGAAAGGGCAGGCCGTATTGAAGGTTCAGCTTGTTCCATTACCCAGATGGCAATATTGACCATGCCTGCCGATGATATAAGCCACCCTGTCCCGGACCTTACAGGTTATATCACAGAGGGACAGATAGTGCTCGACAGGGACCTGTTTCAAAGGGGTGTTTATCCACCTATTGCGGGTCTGCCGAGTCTCTCCCGTCTTATGAAGGACGGTGTGGGAAAGGGGTATACAAGAGAGGACCATCCAATACTGGCAAGTCAACTTTTTGCCTGCTATGCCTATGTTAAGAAGGTAAGAGGTCTTGCAGATGTTATCGGCGAGGAAGAGTTAAGTAGCCTCGATAAATTATATCTGAAATTCGGAGAGGCATTTGAGTTGAGGTTCTTAAGGCAGGGAGAGCATGAAAACAGAAGTATTGAAGAGACCCTTGAAATCGGCTGGGATGTGTTGTCAATACTACCAAGGGATGAGCTCCACAGGGTAAGTGACGCACTTCTCGATAGGCATTACAGGGAACATGTGGAAGAGAGTGTAAGTGAAGAGGGTTTTAAGATTTAATAAAAGGAAAAAGGTTTAAATGGGAAAACTGAACATTGCACCCACAAAATCTAATCTTTTAAATCTGCAGAGACAGCTCGCATTCGCCGAAGAAGGATATGATTTACTTGAACAAAAAAGGCAGATCCTTATCTTTGAGTTGATGAGCAGGTTAGAGAAGGCAAAAAAGGCAGAACAGAATGCAGATGATGCCTTAAAAAAGGCCTTTGATGCCCTAAAAGATGCTTATATGGATATAGGTTCAGAAGGCATTGAAAGGGCAATCTGTGCAATAAAGATGGATCATGAGGTAGAGATTACGGATCAGCATCTAATGGGTCTGAAGATCCCGAAAATAAAGACAAAGATTGAACCATTTACTGTTCAATATGGATTGGTGGGCACTTCAGGTAATTTAGATAAGGCGATGAAGTATTTTTTAGAGGTTTTGCCTATGCTGTGTGAGCTGGCTGAGCTATCAAATGCGGTAATAAGATTGGCTCAGGAATTGCGAAAGACCCAGAGGAGATGCAATGCATTGTCCAAGATTTTTATGCCTGTTTATCGGGAGACGATAAATTATATCATGGGCACCCTGGAAGAAAGGGAAAGGGAGTCTTTTGTTATCATGAAGATGATAAGGGACAGGCTTGAACAAGGTTTAATAGAGGTAATGGAAGATAAATAATAAAAAACCTTTTGTCCTTAAATGATGACAAGAGTAATTTTGTATGTTATATAAAAGAAGGTCAGTAAAAAAACATTATTCGTAAGGAGGAATAGATGGAGGCTCATGAGATTACTAAAACATATATTGATTTATTTGATGAGGTAATACCACTACTTCCAAGTATATACAAGGGTTTTGTAAGCCAGAAGATTGAACTTTTAAAAGAGGCAAGAACCAAATTAAGAGGGATATGGAAAAAACATCTTCCTGAAACAGAGCACATCATTGGGGAGAGGGAAAAGACAGAGGCAGAAAAGAGGTTTATCATTGCCCTACCACACCTTCAACGCGTTGCCCTTGCCATTGACAACCTTATCGACAGGATGGAGACAAAGATTCAGGCAGATGTATTGTTTTCACCAAAGGCAATAGAGGAGATAAAACAGCTTATGCTTGCCATTGGCACAGAATTTAACGATGTAAAGAATTACTGTGCAGACACAACAGAAGAGAATAAGAAAAAGGTAAAGGAAGACCTCGATAAGGTGTGGAAACTTGCATCTAACTTTGAGATTACGCACCAGAACCGTTTGATAATAGGTGTGTGTATGCCAAAGGCATCATATCTTTATATAGATATCACCGATTCATTAAAGAGGATTGCAAGGGAACTTGCTGAATTTGCCGAATACGTATAGTATTGCGCACATGGCAGTTTATTGGCTTAAAAAAAGTATTTTATAAGAACAAAACCACCTATAAGCAAGATGGTAAATATGATAGTCAATAGATTGAAATACCTGTCTATAAAGGTTTTAATGGGATTACCAAATATGTAGATTAGTGCGGAAACGAGAAAGAAACGAAGGCTCCTTGAGATAATCGAGGCAATCAAAAACACACTAAAGGAGATCTTAAATGCACCTGCGCTTATTGTAAAAACCTTATAAGGGATCGGTGTAAAACCTGCAATACCGACTGCTATGGCATCATATTTCATATAGAGTTGCTGAACATATTGATATTGTTCATGGAAGCCATAAAAAGAGAGTATCTTCATACCTATTGTATCCATAAAGGCCAATCCAATGAGGTATCCCGATGCACCCCCTAACACGGAACCAATGGAACAGATCAGGGCATAATAAAAAGACCTTTTAGGTTTGGACAGACACAGGGCAATCAAAAGCACATCAGGGGGAATGGGAAAGAAAGAGGATTCTGTAAATGCAAGGATAAATAGGGCAGATGTGCCATAAGGTGTCTCAGCCCAGTGGAGTATCCAGTCATACATCTTTCTGATAAAATTCTGCCTTGTGGCCAATACATCTCTCAAACCATTTCCTCCTTTTTTAATTTACTATGGCTTATTTATTTTGGCTACTTTTTTCCCTTGAACGCAAGGATTTCTGATTGCATGGCATATTTTTTTGCACAAATGTCTTTTTTAGATTGCAGTAAATGGCAATAAAAGTCCTGCAACTCCCCGAACCATCGAGCCCTTCTTTTTGAGGTATTTCTGCATATTCACACATAAGGTCACAGAAATTAAAAAGATTTTTCATTGTATAAGCCTTTCAACAGCGTTTTTAACATCTTTTATTGCTGTAGGATGTTTAAGTATATCCCCTTTGCCTTCAATACCTACAAAACCTATAACTTCATGATCTAACACACTTATGGACCTGAAAAAGGCCTTTATGATTTCTGCGCTACATTTTATGCCTGTGTCGCTTTTTCTTCCCCCTAAGGTTATAAAAAGACCTTTTCTCCCATAAAGATTATTCTTTAATGCTTTTTTTAAAAGATACTTTTCACACCAAAAGGCTTGACATCTATCTATCATAATTTTTGTCTGGGCAGATACACCGGAAAAAAAGATGGGACAGGCAAGGATAATCCTGTCCGCATCCCTTATGGCATAGTAAATGGATTCCATCTCGTCTTCGATAATACAAATCCCGGTATTGTTACACCCACCGCAATCCTGACAGGGTTTTATATTCATCTTGTTTAGATTAAATATTTTTACCATGTGAGCTGTCGTATCTATAACCTTTAGTGCCTCTTCAAGGAGTAGCTCAACATTGCCTTTTAACCTGGGGCTTCCATTAAACACAACTATCTTCATCTCTTTTTAAATGCGCCTATTAAAGCTATTTTTGAGTTATGTTACCATATAGAAAGCAACCTTTTTTGCACCGCATACAGGACATGTTTCAGGGGGTTCTTTTTCTGCAGTGTAACCACAAACCTTACATATATAGTAATCAAATACCTCTTCCTGTTTTCCCAGGTTTTCAAGGGCCTTTTTATACAGATTTGCATGGATCTTCTCCACTTCATTGGCTAAATGAAAGCTCCTTGCCGCACTCTTATTCCCCTCTTCTTCAGCAATTCTTATCATTTCAGGATACATATTCTGAAATTCATAGGATTCACCTTTTATTGCCTCTTCAAGGTTTTCTTTTGTAGACTTAATCCCTTTCAATTCCCTTAAATGGTTGTGGGCATGGACTGTTTCTGCCTCTGCAGCAGCCCTGAAAAGTTTTGCCACCTGCCTGTATCCTTCTTCATCTGCCTTTTTTGCAAAGGCAAGATATTTTCTGTTTGCCTGGGATTCACCGGCAAATGCCTCTTTTAGATTTTGTTCTGTTTTTGACATTTTGTAATCCTCCTATCTTTGAAGATTCTATATCTTATTTATTGATTCATGGTAGTCTTTTACCTTTTTTGCAAATTCTCTACCAAATGCGTAACACTTTTCTTTATCTTCTTCTTTTGGCCTATACTGCAACTGGATACCCGGCTCAAATATTTCAAGACCCATCTTTTTAAACATCTCATAGGCCTCCTTTAATGCACCTCCACCCCAACCATAGCTACCGAAGGCCCCTATAATCCTATTTTTAGGTCTGAGACCACCTAAATGGTATAAGAATTCGGCAACAGATGGAAACATCACATTATTTATAGTTGGTGTTCCAATGAGTGTCCCCCTTGCATTCCAGAACTCTTTTACTGCCACGCTCATTGGCGTTGCCCTCAGCTTCACCACATTACACTCAACACCCTCATCTTTTATGCCCTGCATTATGGGGATGGTCATCTGTTCTGTGCTGTGCCACATAGTATCGTATACGATGGCGATTTTTAGATTTGTCTTTCCCTCTGCCATGTCGAGATATGTTTGTATTATCTTTTCAGGGTATCTTCTCCAGATAACACCATGATCAGGCGCTATCATATCTATTTCAATGCCGAGGTTTACAACTTCAGCTATCTTTGTTTTTATCAGCTGTCCAAAGGGCATTAAGATGTTTGCATAGTAATCTATTACAGCATCATCGAGTTCTGACTGGGATGAACAGGCAATAAATTCGTCATCGAATCTCGATGTTGTGGCTATGTGCTGACCGAATGCATCCTGAGATATGAGTAACTTTGCCTCTTTTACATATGTCATCATTGAATCAGGCCAATGGAGCATAGGTGTTTCAATAAAAAGAAGTGTATATTTTCCTATACTCAGCGTATCTTTATTTTTCACTATCTTGAATTTCCAGTTAGATGTATCGAAATACCTGTCCAGTCCTTTTTTGCCCCTTTCTGAAATGTAAATTGTGGCCTGGGGACAAAGCAGCATTATTTTATCTATACTGCTTACATGGTCAGGTTCTATGTGATTTATGACAATATTTTTTATCTTTTCCAGCGGTGTGATGTTTTTTATGTTTTCTATGGTTACATCAGAGAAATCGTGTTTGACCGTATCTATGAGTGTTATATCTTCATCTATTATGAGGTAATTGTTGTATGTTGTCCCCCTCTGGGTTATGTATCCGTGAAAATCCCTTATGGCCCAGTCTATGGCCCCTACCCAGTATATGTAAGGTTTAATTTCTACAGGCTTCATGCTACACCTCTAAAAAATAATTTTTAGTTGTGTTAAAAATTGGCTCATATATTTCTGTATTAAATTTAATTTTAAAATTATTACAATTTTGAAATAATGTCAAGTCAATTTTACCCCTATTTTGAAAATATTAATCCTTTTTGATGATAAAATGTTAAAATGTACAATAATTTAAAGGAAATGTTTGACTAAGGACTTATCTGTGTTTAATTTATAAGGGATAAAATGCCGAAGACGGGACTCGAACCCACACAGGCGTAATGCCTACTAGATCCTGAATCTAGCGCGTCTACCAATTCCGCCACTTCGGCATTATATTAAGATTAGTAGATATTAAACGATTATGTCAAGAGGTGTATATGAAAATTTTTTATTCTGATAGCGAATTAGAGAAATTTCCCAATCCTGTTTTGACCATAGGAAACTATGATGGTATCCACATAGGGCACAGAGAGATAATAAAAAAGGTGCTCAATTTAACGAAAGAGATTAAAGGAACATCGATGCTCATGACCTTTGAGCCCCATCCTTTAAGTATATTGAAACCAGAAAAATTAATAGGTCGCATCACCCCTTTTCATGTAAAGAAAAGGATTATTGAAGAAATCGGCATTGAAGTCATGATTGTTATGAAATTCGACGATGAATTAAGGCAGATGAGTCCTGAAGAGTTTTTTAAAATAATCTTAATCGATAAGATAGGCATTAAAGGGCTTATTGTTGGTTATGACTTTAAGTTCGGAAATGGTGGTACAGGAAATGTCCAAACATTAAAAACCTTTTGTGAATCATCTAACATTTACTTTGAATCTGTTGATGCCATTACCCTTGACGGTGATAAAGTGGGAAGCAACAGGATCAGGAAGATGCTGATTGAAGGCAATGTCCACAGGGCATCTCTGCTTTTAGGCAATTTGTATTCAATACAGGGCAGGGTAGTTAAAGGAGAAAGAAGGGGCAACAAACTCGGATTTCCCACCATAAATATCGAAACAAAATATGAAATCATCCCAAAGGAAGGTGTCTACATCACAGAAGTGGAATTCGATGGGAAAAGGTATCCTTCTGTAACAAATATAGGTTTTAATCCCACTTTTGACGGAAAACGTATGACTATTGAAACTCATATTATTGATTTTACGGGAGATATCTACGGAAAAGACATAACGCTTTGTTTTCACGAAAGGATAAGGGCAGAAATAAAGTTTAACAATGTTGAAGAGTTAATAAAACAGATCCAGGTTGATGTGGATTCGGCAAAACTCTATTTTAAGCAGCAAGGAAGATGATTAAAGGGATTAAAATTTAAATGTTATCTGTTTCAATATCCCTGTATCCTCTTCTTTTATCTGGATACGCAATTCTTTTGGTCTTTTCGATTCCCCTGGAAAGAAGATAAAACCGTGTGCCACCTCA
>CAZJOP010000013.1:0-22602 GCA_964547695.1 uncultured Syntrophorhabdaceae bacterium | reverse complement strand
TAAGAAGCTTCAGGGATATCACCCAGATACTGATGCAGATGGCCATAACAGGTGGACAGCTCAAATATATGTATAAAGATTAAAAAAACTTTCTAAGAATTTTTATTTAGATAAGTTTTTTAATATTTAAACATGCCCTTTTCGTAGATTACCATCTTTTTGCCTGTTGTGAGTGTGGCTGTTACTGTTTTATCCTCTGTGTTTACTAAATCCCAATGAAGGGCCGAATCATTAAAACCCAGTTTCTTTTTTAAGGCCTTTGTCATCTCCTTTGAATTACCTGCATAAGTATCTGCATATGATGCACCCACTGCAAGATGGCAGTTGCCAAATGCCCCGCCAAAGTTTTCATCGAATAATGTGTCTGCCATAAACCTGTCTATCCTTGAAAACCTTTTATCTGTTAGGGAAAATTCACCTACCTTGTTTGCCCCCTTATCCATGGAAAGCTGTTTTTCTATGAATTCCCTGCCTTCTTTTGCCTCAATCTTTGTAACCACACCCTTTTCAAAAACAAGTTTCACATCTTCCACATAATTACCGCTTCTGAAGGAAGGAAGGTTTGCAAAATAAGTCCCTTCTGTGCCCCTCCAGTCCGGGGAGAAGAATATTTCAAAACTCGGTATATTATGCCCCGACACACCCTTCCATTGCCTTTTTTCACCTGGGGTGATCCTTAAATCTATGTTTGTTGATTCTATATGAAGATACTTTACCTTCAGGCTATTAAGCCATTTTTTTATCTCTTTTACGTTTTTGTGGATCTCATCCCATGCATGAACAGGGTCTTTACTATCAAGATAGCATGCCTTTATAATCTGTTCAGTATATTCCTTTAGTGTAGCCTTTGCATGACGGGCAAGTTCCTCTGTGGGATATGTGCATAACGTCCAGCTGTAAACACCCTCATTTTCCCTTTCATCGAGGATGTCCCTTAAAAATTTCCTTGACACAAGGACAGTGCCTATCTTTTTGGAATCAATGTCCTTTAAATGGGTCAGTGATTCTGGTGCCCTTAAAAATATCCTTCCGTTTATTTTTTCATATAACTCCTTTTCTCCTGGAGGGATAAATACAAGCTGTTTTTTATCGCCTATTTTATAGAAGCTGTGCTCCATCTTAAAGGTCATTCCCATCCTCTGGATGGGGTGCATGCCCATAGTTAGAAGCTTTTCATACAAAACCTCTGCAAGTTTAATGGCAGGTTTTTCATACTGCAAGAGTATAATGTCGTGTTTTTTAAATTTCCCTTTCCTTGCTGTCTTAAGACCCCATATCAAAACATCGGCATATCTTTCAATGTGTTCGTCGGTAAACATCTTTAAATCCTCCCATATCGGAATTACACTTCAAAGTTTTTTTCAATCTTATCTTAGAATATTCAAATATACACAAACCACAGTATTAAGCAAGTTTTTTTGTCCGCATATGGAAAAATAAAAGATTAAAATCTCTTATAATCCCGATGGTTTTGTTGTATTATAAATATAATTATTAGAGATGGAGGTATTCCTTGGAGCAAGAAAAACTCATAAGAGCATATCCCAGTGCCCTTGAGGTAAACCTCAAGCGAACTGCAGTGCCCGTTGAGATACCTGAGAGGTTTAGTATCCTCCTCGATATCTCAAAGGAACATTTTGGATTATCAAGACAGACAGAAGAACTTTTAAAAGAGCTAAACCACCCCTATGTAAACTGGGAATACTGTCTTAAGGTATTAAAGACAATATCTATTGGCGATTTCTATGCCTTTAACAACCATAAGCAAGGCGCAGATGCCATAAAAACCATCCTCGAGATTTACCTTGAGGTTATAAAAAGATGTCCAAAGGAAGGTATAAAAGAGACGGCTGCAAGATACATCTTTGAATACCTTCATATCATTATCACAGAAAGCGGTGTTTACAGGGAAAGAAACATACCTTTACTAAATTATGCCATAGAGGCCATCTATAACATTGCAGAATCAGAAGACAATGTGTTTAAAAAGACTACAGGCAGTTTAAAAATCCTGTTAAAGACCATACTTGAAGAAAACATTGAACTTTCCACACCATACTTTAAAAGGCTTGTAGAGAAGGTATTTAGAGAAACCTATCTTTACTGGCTGAATCAACCGGACCCTATGTTCTGGCATATGGGAAACCACGGACTACTCGATGAAGAAAAGGCTCAGATTAAAAATGTAATATATCCCTTAAGTCATGAATATATAAGCACATTACTTGCAAGGATCAAGGAAATAGAAAAAAACTGTAAAAGTAACCAAGAATTTGTATCTACATACATTGATTTACCAGATCATTCCCTTATAGTAGACGGTTATTTCCTTGCTGCAGATGCCATTGAACGGCTTGAGATATTAAAAGATAAAGGCAAGATTGTTAAACTCAATTTTCTCTACAATATGATGAATGTTGAGGCCCTCTCAGATGTTTATATGAACATACTCCTTGAAATAAACAGAGGCCTCGGAAGGGTATTTAAAGAATTAAATCACGATGAGATGGAGGGCTTTATAAAGGCATTTTTCAATATGCTAAAGGGCAGTCCTTCATATAAAGAACAGAAAGGGCCCATCATTGACTGTATCACCACGGTGGGAAAAGAGGTATTTTTACAAAACAACCATAAACTCGTTAATACCTTTATCGATGAGCTTATCTCTTTTGGTTTTCAATATCCAGAGATAAAGGGCTCAACAACAGAATGGCAGGTGGTGGCAAATCCGGCCCACGTGTTAAATATAAGGTCATGGTTAGATATCATTGCCATGAAGCCGAGATGGACCAAAAGACTGATATCAGCCCTTATAATCAATCTCAAGCTGGGTGGTGTATTTATTAAAGACACGGACCTTATTCAAAAAGATATATCAAAACTACTTAATTCAGACATCAGCCCTGCCTATAATCTTATCAAGCAACTGCTGAGAATATTTCCCGTATTTTTTACTGAAATCGGTGCAGAAGGCGAGCTAAGGGCCATCTCAACAGATGTGGATGAAATGTCATATAGAAAGGACAGGCTTATAAATTTTTTAAGAAAACAATCCCATGTGGAAAGTAACAGCCTCCTCGTAAATTTTATTGAAGAGATCTTTAGATTCTGGTCAACAGGCATTAAGGACGGTTTAAAGCATTTTCTGCCAGAGGAAATATACAGCCAGCTTAAAAACGAAGGGGAATATTATGATGGCATGCACAAGATTTTTAAATGGGTCATGGCATCCGTGGATAATAATTATGAGCAGCTTCTATCTTGGGAAAAGGAGGAGATGGAGAAAAGGTTTAAAAAGATAAGGGGTGTTACAGAAAAGGATAGGCAAAAGGCAGCCCTGATGATAAGGTTTTATCAACTCCTATACAAAAAATACAACGCAAGGCATGTGGAACTTATAAAAGATTTAGAATCATCGGGTATATTTTCCTTAGCAAGCATCAATAGATTAAAGAGGTCCTTAAAAAAAGGTGATTACTATAAATGCCTTGTGATTATCCTTGAATTTCTCACCATCCTGAAGGACAGGATACTTTCATCAAGAAAAACAGAGTATTTCGAAAACATTTATTACAAAAGGCATATAGCTGCAGGCATACCTTCTATGTATGGCACATACAAAGAAGAAAAATTCGAGGCAATGGGGCTTACCTTTCGCCTTGAAAGTTTTGCCTCCACGCTCTTTGAAAAGCTTGCAGCTTCACTAAATCTTAAGTTCATCACAAAAAGCACACTCATCATGATAAATAAATACTTATGGCTCTATTTAAAGGCCCTCGAGCTCGATGGTATCTCTGTGGAGAGCTTAAACGAAAAGACAAAATACATAACAAGTGCCTTAAAAATAAGACAATTTTCAATAGACCAGTATGTGGATATCTTTAAATTCATTTCAAAGGGTATACAGGACATTATCCATGACTATTATATAGATGTGCACGGCATAAACCTGCCCATCATAATAAAACAGATTATAGAAAAGGATATAAAAAGGAACTGGTTTGAACAGAACCAGAATACAGAAGAGGTAATATACCAGCAATCAGAAAATTTACTCCGCAGCATTGTCTCTTCAGGTTTTGGGTTGCAATTATTTGATAACCTCATAAATACCATTATAAGAAACTTAACTGCAGAGCTTGAGCGATTCAAAGAAAACAAAGAGATTTTAAACCTTGTTATGAGATACATCCCTGAACTTGCCATATCACCTATCAACAAAAGGGATAAAAATACAGACAATCCTATACTGATAGGCAGCAAGGGTTATTTTCTTAAGGTGCTTTCTTCTTTTGACATTCCCGTGCCTCCAGGTTTTATAATCACCACAGAGGTATTTAGAGGCTATGAGGCAGTGATAGGATACAAATACATCTTCAAAGATTTAAGCCACAGGATATACAACGAACTTTTAAGGCTTGAAAAGATAACGGGTTTGAAATATGGCAATCCATCGAATCCTCTCCTCCTATCTGTTAGAAGCGGGGCAACCATATCGCTGCCTGGCATGATGAGCTCCTTTTTAAACGTGGGTATTAACGAAAAGATAGCAGAGGGGTTAAGTAAAAAACCGAAATTCGCATGGGCCGCATGGGACTCATATAGGAGATTCATCCAGGCATGGGGTATGTTTCAGGGTTTAGATAGAGACCTTTTTGATATGGTTATAGGCAAATTTAAAGATCAATACAATATTTCTAAGAAGATACAGTTTACACCGGACCAGATGAGAGAAATTGCCATCGCATACAGGGACGTCCTTGATAAGCACGGTGTCTTTCTTCCCGATGACCCCAATAAACAGCTTGAACAGGCCATATTACAGGTTTTTGCATCCTGGCATTCTGAAAGGGCAAGGCTTTATCGTCAACAGATGGGTGTATCCGATGATTGGGGCACTGCAGTCATTGTCCAGAAGATGGTATTCGGTAATTTAGACAACAGCTCTGGTTCAGGTGTAATCTTTACAAGGGATCCAAAGGCCATGTCCTCTCAGGTTTCTCTATACGGGGATTTTATCTTCGGGGTCCAGGGAGATGATATTGTTTCAGGGCTCGTTGAAACCTATCCCATAACAGAAAGACAGAGGATTGCTGAAAAAAGAGAATCCCCCATATCCCTTGAAAAGGATTTCCCGGAGATATATAAAGAACTTCTTGCCATCTCGGAAAAGCTCATCTATGAAAAGGGTTTTAACCACCAGGAGATAGAGTTTACATTTGAAAACCCCACAAAAAACGGGCTTTTTATCTTACAGACACGGGATATGGCACAAAGGACAAAAAAGATACTGAACAAATTCAAACCAACGGAAAAACTCAAGGCATCTTATTTAGGCTCAGGTATAGGTGTAGCAGGCGGTGCCTTATCGGGAAGGGCGGTTTTTCACAAAAAGGATATAGAAAAATACAGAAATGAAGAGTTAGAGACACCCCTTATACTTTTGAGGCCCGATACAGTCCCCGATGATGTGGGTATTTTACTTAAGGTGGATGGACTTTTAACCTCAAGGGGAGGAAGCACATCCCATGCAGCGGTAACGGTGCCACAGCTAAACAAGGTAGGGGTAGTGGGTTTTACAAAGCTCAAAGTATACGAGGATGAAGGCTACGGCATAATAGAGGGGGTGAAGATAAAAAGCGGTGATTTTATCAGCATTGACGGATATAGCGGTGCCGTGTATTTAGGCGCCCATGATGTTGTGCCTGAATAGCCTCAAAAAATTTTAAATTATCTAAACTTGTGATGGTCTTTATTTTTTTCGTAAAGGATCTTTAAACCCTTTAAGGTAAGAAACTCATCTATTTCATCTATGGTCTCTGAATTTTTAAATATGAGGCTTGAAAGACCACCTGTGGCTATTACATAGGGATCTGTCTTTACTTCCTGTTTCATCCTTTTCACAACGCCGTCCACAAGGCTTGAATAACCGTAAATAATACCTGACTGCATGGCATGAACCGTATGTCTTCCAATTATGGTTTTAGGCCTGATAAGCTCTACCCTGGGCAATTTGGATGCCCTCTCAAAGAGCGCCTCAAGGGATATCATAATCCCCGGTACTATGGCACCACCTACATATTCACCTTTTTCTGTTATGTAATCGAATGTGGTGGCAGTTCCAAAGTCAACAATGATTAAGGATCTTTTATGTTTGTCGTATCCTGCCACTGCGTTTACTATCCTGTCGGCACCGAGCTCAGATGGATTTTCATACAGTATGGGCATCCCTGTCTTGATACCTGGCTCCACGATTATAGGCCTGATTCCTATATATTTTTTACATACTATCTCAAAGGGAATCAGAAGCGGTGGCACGACGCAAGAGATGATTGCGCTGTCTATCTCTTTGAGCCTTATCTTTTCCATATAAAGTAGACTATTTAGTAGTATTGCATATTCATCTACAGTCTTTATAAGTGAGGTGCTAAGTCTCCAGTGATTGATAAGTTCGTTATTATCATATACCCCAAAGACTATATTCGTATTACCTATATCGATTACAAGAAGCATACTACCCCCAAAATATGTTTAAATTGTTTTTAAAACGTTGTATCCCCGACTATGATCCTTTTTGTTGTGCCATCCACATTCAAAAGAAGGGCGCCTGTTGCATCTATACCTTCTGAAACCCCCCTTATCGTCTCGCCCATCTGGTTTACCTCTATATACCTTCCGTTTATTTTAGCCCTTTCTTCCCATAGCCTGCAGATTTCACCACCCCCCGCCTTTTTAAATACTTCATAGTATTTCTCAAAAGCATTGAGCATAACCCCACATATATAGGCACGATTGTAAGACCTTTTCGTCTCCATGTAAAGAGAGGTTGCCCTGTGTTTTATATCTTCAGCCAGGTCCTTTTCTTCCATATTTACGTTCAGCCCAATGCCGGCAATGACAAACTTCACCATATCCGATTCAGCAGATATCTCGACTAATGTGCCGCATACCTTTTTGCTGTTTATAAGCACATCGTTTGGCCATTTAAGGCCCGGGACAATCCCAGAAACTACCTCTATAGTATCATAAACTGCAAGACAGGAGATAAAGGTTATGGGGTAAATCTTTGATGGTTCAATGTTAGGTCTCAATATAATGGACAGATAGAGGTTTTTCCCTTCAGGGGAAAACCAGGTCCTATTCAATCTACCCCTGCCTGCCTGTTGAGCCTCTGCTATCACGCATGTTCCTTCAGATTTACCTGAAAGGGCAAGCTTAAAGGCCATAGAGTTTGTAGAATCAATGGTTTTTTTATATATGATTTCCCTGCCTATTGTTTTTGTATTCAAAAAACTCTCTATTTCCCAGGGTAGAGGTGCATCCGGTGTATCATTTAGCATGTATCCTTTTCCTTTCAGGGTATTAATCCTGTATCCGTGTTTCTCAAGATTTTTAATGTATTTCCATACAGCGGTCCTGGATACCCCCAGTATCTCTGAGATGTAATCACCGGATACATAATCTTTACTGTCCCTTAAAATATCTATAATCCTTTTGATGTTATCCATTCTCTATCCTGTCGTAGTGAGAGAAAAACATGGTAAACGATGCCCTTCCCTGGGATAGGGAACGGACATCTGTAGAATATCCGAACATGTTAGTAAGGGGAGCATGGGCATTTATTACGGTTATCTTTTCCTTTGTTGTCAAACTTAGTATCTGGCATCTTCTTGCATTTAAATCGCTGATTATATCTCCAAGAAACTCATTTGGTGTGGTAACGGTTAAAGACATAATGGGAACAAGTAGCACAGGCGAAGCATCGGCACATGCTTTTCTGAATGCCTCATACGCTGCCATCTTTAATGTGAGACGGGCAAAATCAGGGCTGTTAAAGGAGGCATCACTTATGGTGACATCGATGTCTGTTATGGGAAAACCCTGTAAAATACCAATGTTGGATGCCTCAAGGATACCTTCTTCTATTACCTGAAGATAGGGATACGCCGGATGCTCCTCTGAGATGGATGAGGTTACAACAATACCCTTTCCTCTTATACCTGGAACAATATTGAGTGATACGAAACCCTTATGGTTTATATTGTTTATGGTCTTTTCAAAAAAGTGTTCTACATGGGCTTGCCTTTCTATCGTCTCTTTATAAACGACCTGGGGTTTTCCTATATGGATGTCTATACCAAACTCATCCTTAATCCTTCTTGTAATGACATCAAGGTGAAGTTCACCCATACCGGACACGATGGTCTGATATGCATCCTCATCGGTTTTTAAAACAAAGGTAGGGTCCTCTTCTGATATCCTTTTTAAGGTTAACATGAGTTTGTCCTGATCTACATTTCTTTTGGGTTCAATGGCAATGGATATCACAGGCTGGTATATATCTATGGGTTCCAAAAGGATAGGTCTCGTTTTCACAAGGCTGTGCCCGGTGGATGTGTCCTTCAAACCCACTATCCCCACTATTGCCCCTACTGTGGCCTCATCAATCCTTTCTCTATGATTTGCATGAATCCTGTATATCCTTGAAATCTTCTCCTTTTTTTTGAGATTTACGTTATAAACGTCATCGCCCACCTTAATTTCACCGGAATAAATCCTGATGTAGACAAGCTTCCTGCCTTCATCCATAACCACCTTGAATGCCAGCGCTGAAAAATCCTCAGTATTTTTAGGCTCCCTTATCTCTTCATCTCCTGTTTCAGGGTTTTTACCTTTTACAGGCGGGATGTCAAGGGGTGATGGTAGATAATTGACAATTGCGTCAAGGAGTGGTTGTATACCCTTATTACGTAATGCTGCGCCACCTAAGACGGGCACGCATTTCATGGCAATGGTGTTTTCCCTAATTACCTTGTGAATCAATTCCTCATCTATCTCTGCTGCCCCAAGATACAATTCCATAAAGGTGTCATCGAGGAGGGAAAGTTTTTCTAAAAGCCTTTCCCTGTATTCCTGGGCGGTCTTTTTATACGCATCAGGAATGTGGATGTATCTGTATGTGGCACCCATATCCTCTTCTTCCCATACGATACCCTGCATCTTTATGAGGTCTATCATACCGAAAAAACCGTCTTCTTCTCCCATAGGTATCTGGAGTATTACGGGGTTTGTGCCAAACTTTTCTACCATCATGTCCACCACATTGAAGTAGTTTGCGCCGATTCTGTCGAGCTTATTTATAAAGGCAATCCTGGGCACCCTGTATTTATCTGCCTGATGCCACACGGTCTCTGATTGGGGTTCAACTCCTCCCACCCCACAAAACACAGCCACCACACCGTCTAACACACGAAGAGACCTCTCCACCTCTATGGTAAAGTCCACATGACCTGGGGTATCTATTATCTGTATCTCATGGTCTTTCCAGTAGCAAGTAGTAACCGCAGAGGTGATCGTTATACCCCTCTCCTGCTCCTGGGGGAGATAGTCCATAGTGGCGGTGCCTTCATGGACTTCTCCTATTCTATGGGTTTTGCCGGTATAGTATAGTATCCTCTCTGTAACAGTAGTCTTACCGGCATCTATATGGGCTGCAATCCCTATGTTTCTTATCCTTTTTAATCTCAGCAGGTCTTTTTTCATAGACATAAAGATATAGACTGTTTGTATATGGAAAGTCAATATTTATGGTCTAATCTTTATCCAGTTCCCCTTACCCTTTCCACAGAACGGACGCCTTTTATCCTCTGGATGGACTTGATGACCTTTTGAAGTTGTGACATATCAGATATCTCAACTTCATATACACCTATTGCAGATTTGTCTGGATGGGTTAATGCATTGGCACTTATTATGTTTACCTTGTTGGTTGACATAACGGTGCTTATATCGGACAATAAGCCCTTTCTATCTTCTCCTACTACCCTAAGCTTCACAGGATAGGTGAAGTTTTTATTCAGTTCCCACGAAACCTCTACCCTTCTCTTTTCATCATAGGCATGCACATTAGGACAGTCCTCAACGTGTATGGTAAGCCCCCTCCCCCTTGTAATAAAACCAAAAATTCTGTCACCCGGAATGGGGTTACAACATTTGGCAAACTTTACCACAAGCCCATCAATGCCTTTAATCTTTATGGCAGTATCTTTTGTCTTTGTAATGTTTCTCAGCATCTGCTTTATCTTACCTGGCCTTGATTCCTCAGGCACATATTTTCCTATTATCTGTAAGGGTGTATGAATTCCGTATCCTATGTCGGCAAAAAGGTCTTCAATGGTATTGTAACTAAATTCTCTGGCAAGGGATTCTAATTCTCCAGATTTCAGCATCTTAGAAAAATTCAAATCATACTTGGCCATTTCTTTTTCCAGTAGCATCCTGCCCAGTTCAATACTCTTTTCCCTCTGCTCTGTTTTAATCCACTGTCTTATTTTTGTCTTTGCCCGTGAGGTCTTTACAAAACCGAGCCAGTCCTTGCTTGGTTTATGGGAAGGGCTCGTCTGTATCTCCACGATGTCACCGCTTTTTAATTCATATTTTAACGGCACCATCTTACCGTTTACCTTTGCACCCACACAGGTATGGCCGAGCTGCGTATGGATCGCATATGCAAAATCAACCGGTGTCGAACCCTTTGGCAGTTCCTTCACGTCACCCTTTGGGGTAAAAACATAAATGTCATCGGGAAACAGATCGATTTTGAATATTTCGAGAAATTCCTTATCGTCCTTGAGCTCCTGCTGCCATTCCATTATTCTTCTTAACCACTGGAATATCTTTTCCTCTTTTGCATCAAAGGCACTCCCTTCTTTGTATTTCCAGTGGGCAGCAATCCCCTCTTCTGCAAGCTTGTGCATCTCATGGGTCCTTATCTGTATCTCTATCTTTTCTCCATAAGGCCCTACCACCTTTGTGTGGAGAGACTGGTACATATTGGCCTTTGGAAGGGCAATGTAATCGCTGAACTTACCGGGAATAGGTTTAAAGTATGAGTGGATGTAACCTAATGCCTCGTAACACTCCTTAACAGAATCAACAATAACCCTGAAGGCTATAAGGTCGTATATCTCGTTTAAATCCACGCCTTCATTAACCATCTTTCTATATATACTGTAAAGTCTTTTTGCCCTGCCTGAAACCTCTGCATTGATGCCGTTTTCTTTTAACCTCTTCTTAATGATATCAATTACCTCTTGAATGTATTGTTCCCTTTCCTTTCTCTTTTTTGCAAGCTTTTGGGCAATGATATTATATTCAAAGGGTTTGAGATATTTAAATGCTATATCTTCAAGCTCACCTTTTATCCATTCAATGCCCAGCCTGTGTGCAAGGGGTGCATAGATTTCAAGAGTCTCTTTTGCTATTTTGAGTTGTTTTTCCTCTGAGAGAAAGTGAAGGGTTTGCATGTTGTGGTATCTATCGGCCAGCTTGATAAGGATAACCCTTATATCCTTACTCATGGCCAGTATCATCTTTCTTATGTTTTCTGCCTTTGAATCGACCCCTGACCTTACCTCGATCTTACTGATCTTTGTGACACCATCTACAATTTCGGCAATTTCTTTTCCAAAATACCGTTCTATCTCTTCTTTGCTTACATAGGAATCTTCTATGGTGTCGTGAAGTAACCCTGAAATGATACTGGGGACATCGAGATTCATCTTTGTAAGGGTATAGGCCACCTCAAGGGGATGCATGAGATATGGTTCACCGGAGAGTCTTACCTGACCTTTGTGCGCCTGAGCAGAAAAGATATAGGCCTTTCTTAATAATTCGAGGTCTGCTTCAGGGTTATATTTTATGATCTCCTCTATTATATCGTTAAACCTTACCATTTCTCATCCATTTATAATAAACCACAGGGTCTGATTGTTTTGTAATCTCAAGGATACCTGACCTTTTAAACGGGATTTTTTCTTTAAGACCGTTTTTTGTCTCCTCTGAAATAACTATCTCGCCCCCTGAGGCAATCTTTTGCAATCTTGACGCTACGTTTACTGGCATCCCGATGGCAGTATATTCCTTTTTTAACATGGAGCCGAATATACCTGTTACTACGTAGCCTGTGCTTATTCCGATTCCTATATCAAACCCAGGCCTTGTTTCCCTTATATAATCCAGCATCTCTATGGCGCATCTTACTGCATTTAGTTCATGCTCACCGTTATCAACAGGGGCACCGAATAGGGCCATAACGCTATCACCAATATATTTGTCTATCATGCCTTTATGTTTTTTTACTATATTGCTCATGGGTTGAAAATAATGGGCATTTAAAATAAAGGCAAGTTCATTGGGTGACATAACAGAAGAGAGCCTGGTAAACCCTCTTATGTCAGAAAAGAGTATTGTAATCAGCGATAGCCTTGGCTCAAGATGTGTTGGCTCTATAAGTAATTTTTGGAATATATCGGGTGTTATAAATTGTCTCATCCTTCTTTTTAAATAATACTCTTTAACCTTCCATTTAAGCTCTTTATTCTCAAAGGGTTTTGTGATGAACCCATCTATGCCTGCCTCAATTGCCTTTATGGAAGTTTCAAGGGTGCCAAATCCTGTGAGGATGATCTTTGTGGAATCGTAATGGATCTTATTTATCTCTTCTATGGTCTTTATGCCGTCAATACCGGGCATTATAAGGTCACATATTACCACATCAAGGATTGAAAGATATTTCTGGACAAAATTTAATGCCTCTTCACCGTTTGGTGCGGTATGGACTGTATGACCCTCTTCTTTTAATATCCTTGTAAGAGACCTCCTTATACCATCCTCATCGTCGATAACGAGGATACTGAGTTTCATATCTACCTTTCTCCAGTATTTACATATTATAATAAGAGTGGAAAAATGACAAGCATTTATTGCCTTTCAATTTTTCGTCAATTCAGATAATATAAAGTAAAGATGGCAATAAGACATGAGATAGAGATACAGGGACAGATTGAGCGTATAACCTTTACAAACGAAGAAAATGGATACACCATAGCCAAGATCAGGATAAAAGGTAAAAAAGACCTCATCACCATTGTGGGCACCATGTTTTCTGTTTCTCCTGGAGAAATACTGCGTATCAAAGGTTTCTGGGATAATCATCCAAAGTATGGGGAACAGCTCAAGGTTACAAATTATGAGACATTACTTCCTGCTACATCTAAGGGCATAGAGAGATACCTCGGCTCCGGGATGATAAAAGGTATCGGACCTGTTATGGCAAAAAGGCTCGTTACGAGGTTTAAAGAGGACACCCTTAATATTATAGAAGATGATATAGAAAGGCTCAAAGAGGTGGACGGCATCGGTGAAAAAAGGATAGAGATGATTAAAAAGGCATGGGAGGAACAAAAAGAGATAAGATATGTGATGATCTTTCTCCAGGGTCACGGGATAAGCCCCACCTATGCAGCAAAGATTTACAGACAGTACGGAAAAGACTCTGTAAGGATTGTCAAGGAAAACCCTTATAGACTCGCCTTTGACATATTCGGGATAGGCTTCAAGACTGCCGATAAAATAGCAGAGAAACTGGGGATATCAAAGGATTCTCAGATAAGGACAGAGGCAGGTATTATGCATGTCCTTCACGAGCTATCAGAAGAGGGGCATGTCTATTACCCCTATGAACTCCTTATAAAAAAATGCAGTGAAATCCTTGAGGTGGACGAATCCATAATACCTTACGCCTTAGATGCCGTTAAAAAAGAAGGAAGCATTGTCATCGATAATAAATTTTTTGAAAATGGACAGGGGGATTCGGGCAACAAGAAGATTATATACCTTACAAAATTCCATGTTTCAGAAACAGGTATTGCAAATAAACTTAAAAGATTGACATCCATACCAAAGCAACTAAAGCTCATAAATTTAGATGAGGCGATCAACTGGGTAGAAAAATCCCTTAAGATTGAATTTTCAGAAAAACAAAAAGAGGCAATAAAAGAGGCAATTAATTCAAAGGTAATGATTATAACAGGCGGACCGGGCACAGGTAAAACCACGATAATAAAGGCTATCATTGAGATCTACAGGACAATGAATCAAAGGATTCTCCTTGCCGCACCCACAGGAAGGGCAGCAAAGAGAATGACCAATGCCACCGGCTATGAGGCAAAGACGATACATCGCTTACTCGAATACAGTCCCACTAATGGCTCTTTTAAAAGAAACGAAAAAAATCCCCTTGATGCCGATATCGTCATCATAGACGAGACATCCATGATAGACACGATTCTTATGTACCATTTTTTAAAGGCAATAAAGCCTACAACAACGGTTATATTTGTGGGAGATGTAGACCAGTTACCCTCTGTGGGTGCTGGAAATATTTTAAAGGATATCATCGATTCAGGCAGGATTCATACAGTAAGGCTTGATGAAATATTCAGGCAATCAAAGGAGAGCATGATCATAGTAAATGCCCACAGGATCAATAAAGGTGAGATGCCGTATTTAAAATCCTTAAGAGACAATCACCGAGACTTCTTTTTTACAGAAATCTATGAACCCCAGGAGGCGGCAAGGTATATAGTCTATCTGTGTAGTGAATTCATTCCTAAAAAATTTGGATACCACCCATCAGAAGACGTTCAGGTAATAACACCCATGTATAAAGGGATAGCTGGTGTCTCAAATTTAAATAATGAGCTGCAGGATGCACTCAATAAAAACCAACACACAATAATCAGGGGGGGAAGATTACTAAAGATAGGCGACAAGGTAATGCAGCTTAAAAATAATTATGACAAAGATGTCTTTAACGGTGATATAGGCAAAATTGTATCCATAGACAAGGAACTCCAGGAAGTAAAGGTGCATTTCGACGATAAACTCGTAACATACGATTTTTCAGAGCTCGATGAGATTACCCTTGCATATGCCATATCGGTTCATAAATCCCAGGGGAGTGAATATCCTGTTGTTATTATGCCCGTACTTACCCATCACTATATCATGCTTCAAAAAAACCTTCTCTACACAGCCATTACAAGAGGGAAAAAACTCGTTTTCCTTGTGGGGACAAAGAGGGCCATAGCCATGGCTGTAAAGAATAACAAGCCCTTAAATAGGTTCACCATGTTAAAGGAAAGGCTTTTGATGGATTAAAATTCATCGTGGTCAGGCCTGAAACTCCTTAATTTTTTCTTTTCCGAGAGGTGATGTTTTAGCATTAAAATCTTTTCTTTAGCCCTTTTAGATCTCTTTCTTTTTTGCCTTCTGATCTTTTCTATCTCTCTTTGCCTTTCACTTTCTTTTCCCAGTAACATCTCTTCTATCTTTTCCACAAGTATTCTTCTTGCAAGATAACGGTTTAATGCCTGGGAACGCTCCTTCTGACATTTTACCTCAATGCCAGTGGGTAAGTGTTTTAGATACACGCATGTGGAGGTCTTGTTTACATTCTGGCCACCCGGCCCACCGGAACGGATAAACCTTTCGATTATATCCTCATCTTTAATGCCTAATCTTTCCATCTTCTCAAAAAGTCGTTTTTCTTTTTCAGGGCTTACTGTATAGGCCATTTTTTCACCTGTCACTATGAATGGACATATAAAATTTAGTTGAAAACAACCTCGAAACGATTATATTATGACGGCATGAAAATTTTTACAATATTGATGTTGTGTTTTTTTACGGTTTTTTTTAATTCATCTTGCAGCAGAGCCCCCGAAAAAGTCCTTCAGGAGAATCAAAAAGAATCAAAGACATCAAAGGATGTAGATGCCCCATATCAAAAAGAACTGGAGGAGATTAAAAAGGGCATCAAAGGAGATATAAAGATAAAATTAAAAAAGGATGCAAAAGGTGGTTATAGCTGGGAAATTACAGGAAAAGATGCCAATGAGATTATAAAGGCAAACGATATTTTAAAAAAGAGACTCAATGATTAGAGGCCCTCTTTAAACCAAGCCCTCTTGCATATTCCAATGCGTCCATAAATTCTTTATTCGTGATTCTTCTTGAAAGCTCTAAAAATTCATTGGTGCCAAGACAAGGATGATACTGGGCCATAATATTTACAAATGTATTTTCAGATATCTCATCCTTTATAAATTTTAAAACCTTTTTTGTATTTTCCCCGGAATCGGGCATTACAAGATGCCTGATGATAAGCCCCCTTAAGGCAATTCCCCGGGCATCCATCTCTAAATCACCTACCTGTCTTTGCATCTCCTTCACAACCTCCCTTACCACATCAGGATAGTTTTCTGCCTTACAGTATCTTTTCGATAACCCTTTTTCCAAAAACTTTATATCAGGCATATATATATCCACTATTCCATCGAGGAGTTTTATAACCTCAAGTGATTCGTAACCACCGCAATTATAAACTATCGGGATGTTAAGCCCCTCATCAATGGCGATATTTAATGCCTTTACTATCTGGGGAACATAGTGTGTAGGTGTAACGAGGTTTATATTGTGGCAGCCCCTTTTCTGAAGCTCCAGCATGGTTTTGGCAAGTGCCATATACGAATAACGACTGCCCTCACCGAAAAGGCTTATATCGTAGTTCTGGCAGAATATGCACCTTAAGTTACAATGGGTAAAAAATATGGTCCCTGAACCGTATGTGCCCACAAGGGGTGGCTCTTCTCCAAAATGGGCGAAGGCAGAAGACACATAAATGTCGTATGGAGCCCTGCAGTATCCCAAATCACCTGCATATCTATTGGCCCTGCATCTTCTGGGACATAAAACGCAGGGATTAAGCTTTGATTCAAGGGCCTCTAATATCTCATCGAGCCTGCCCTCAGATTTTGTTTTTATGTATGCAGGAAAATCTTTCATAAGGGCTTTAAAAAAAAATGTCTATGCATTAATATTATACTAAAAGCATTAAAAAAAACAATCGAGGTTGGAAACATGGAGAAATTCCAGTACACCGTAAAGATTTTCTCAATGGATGAACTGGAGAAAAAGGGTGTGGTAATGGATCCTGAAAAAAATATCGTTTATGCCTGTAGACCTGATGGAGAATGCGAAGTACACGATGTAGGTCTCGAACAGCTCGATAATCTTTCAGCTATTTTAAACGAATACGGAGTTGAAGGGTGGGAGCTAATTCAGCTCTTTTTTAGACCCCTTGGTATAGTAAGCTTCTGGAAAAGAAAAATGAGGGAAGGGGATTAGCATAAATTTAAAAATAAAGGAAGGAGGTGTTTTTATGACACTTACGCCCTGGAAGAGCTTATGGGAGTTTAGATTCCCAACTTTAAAGGAAGAAATGGATAAACTCTTTGAAGATTTTTTTGAAAAAACAGGTTTTCCAGGTATAAAGGAAGGACAGTGGGTGCCTGCTGTAGATGTCCATGAAACAAAAAAGGATGTTGTTGTTGCATTTGACCTCCCTGCAATAGACCCTAAAGACGTAACCATCTCCATTGTAGAGGACAGATTAACCGTAAAAGGGGAAAGAAAGAGGGAAGAGGAGATAAAAGAGGCAGACTATTACAGATCTGAAAGGGTATACGGGGCATTTCAGAGGGTAATACAACTTCCTGCAGAGGTGGTGGCTGATAAGGCAAAGGCAACATATAAAGATGGTGTCTTAAAGATAACCATACCAAAGTCACAAAAGGCAATGCCGAAAGAGATTAAGGTTGAAATTGAATAATATCCCTCCCCTTCCCTTTATTACAGATTCTTTTTACCCACCTTTTAGACTTTTTTGCATCAATTGTTTACTTAGAGGAAAAATATGTTTATAATTCTATTCATGATTTGAAAAAACTTCAGGAGGAAACATGAAAGAAAAAGTGCAGACCGTGATTGAAAAGATAAGGCCTTTTTTACAGAGAGACGGAGGAGATATTGAGCTATTAGACGTTTCAGAAGACGGGGTAGTCAAGGTGAGACTTCGCGGGGCATGTGGCAGCTGTCCTATGAGTATGATGACCCTGAAGATGGGCGTAGAAAAACAATTAAAAGATGAGATACCGGAGGTTAAAGAGGTTATAACTGGATAGATTTTTTTAAAATTTGTATTTTTTGCTATTGACAAATCCAACTGTATAAAATAACATGGATTTAAAAAAGAGGAGGTGTTATTATGGGATGCAAGAAGACTACGGCAAAAAAAGATGAAAAAAAGACAACAAAAAAGGACAAGAAGACAAAGAAATAACTCCCATCATCTCAAGGGGGGTATTCCCCCCTTTTTTATTTTATGCCTGTACAACGAGCATGTGGTTTCTATTTTTTCTTTAAATAATCTCAAGGGGTAAAAATATGTCAGAAAACGATTCTCCAGTTAAACTTTTATCAGATTTTATAAAAATCAACACATCGAATCCACCGGGTAACGAAGAAGAAGCCGTGGAATTTTTAGACCATATACTGACCAAAGAAGGTCTTGAAACACAAATCTATCTCCCTGTAAAGAAAAGGGCAAATTTGCTTTCAAAGATAAAGGGTAGACAAAAAGGAAAACCCATTGTGTTATTGGGTCACATAGATGTTGTCCCTGCCAATCCTGATGAATGGGATGTCCATCCTTTTTCAGGAGAGATAAAAGATGGTTTTATCTACGGCAGAGGCACTATTGATATGAAGTCACAGACCATAAGCCAGCTTCTTGCCTTTATTGACTTATACAAAAAAGGTGTTGTCCCTGAAAGAGATTTGATCTTTCTTGCCACATGTGACGAAGAAGTAGGCGGTAAATACGGTATTGAATACATGCTTAACGAGGTAAAGGAACTTACCGAGGCGTCTTTTGTGTTAAGTGAAGGTGGCTCTTTTATAGAAGAAAACGGTTTTATCCATGCCCAGATTGCCGTTGCAGAAAAAAAGATAAGTCAGTTTATATTAAAGGCATACGGACAAGGTGGACATGGTTCCATGCCATCAAGAGACAGTGCCAATGAAAAGGTAATAAAGGCGTCCTATGCAATCCTCTCCTACAAATGGCCCATAAAGGTTACAGGTGTTGTAAATTCATATTTAAACGGTATTCTCAAGGGCAAAACAATAGCAGGGGTAAAATTCAACACATTAAAAGAAGGCCTTAAGAACAAAAAAATAAGAGAGGCCTTGGAGGAAAATCCACTTTTCAACGCACTTTTGAGAAATACAGTGGTGCCAACCATCTTGAAGAGTGGAGAAAAGATAAATGTCATACCCTCAGAGGCTGCTATTTATTTCGATGCAAGGCTCCTTCCTGCAGAAGACAAGGAGAAATTTTTTGTTAGGATTAAAAAAATATGTGGTAAAGACATTGAGATTACAAGACTGGATGGCAATATCCCGGATCCAGAACCATCCCCTTACAACACAAAATTTTTTAAAGGCATAAAAGACATAATAAAAAAATCAAAAGGGGATATACCTGTACTACCATGCCTACTGACAGGTGCATCGGATCTTCGTTATTTTAGAAGATTAAACATCCCTGCCTATGGTTTTTTTCCAGCAGTTTTTGATAAAGACGAGATTTTAAGGATGCACGGTAAAAATGAAAGGATTTCCATTGAAAACTATATGAACGCCATAGAAATGACAAAAGAGATTGTAGGCTTTCTTGCAACATGTAAGGACTGAAAAACAGGGTTTTTAAGTGAAAAATAGAGAAATTTAACTTTAGAATTCTGCAACCTGCGAGGAGGAAAAATATGCGTTTTTCAAAGATGTTTATACCTACAGTAAAAGAGGATCCAAAAGAGGCCGAGGTTATAAGCCATAAGCTTATGTTAAGGGCAGGTTTTATTAGAAGGCTTGCATCAGGTATCTATACATGGCTTCCCCTTGGGCTCAAGTCTTTAAAAAAGATAGAAAACATCATAAGGGAAGAGATGAACAAAAAGGGGGCACAGGAGATACTCATGCCCTTTGTTCAACCAAAAGAATTGTGGGAAGAAAGCACAAGGTGGGAAAAATACGGAAAAGAACTCCTTCGTTTTTATGATAGAAATAACAGGGAATTGTGTCTTGGCCCCACCCATGAAGAGGTTGTCACAGACCTTGTAAGAAAAGAGGTAAGATCTTACAGAGACCTCCCGTTGAATCTGTATCAGATTCAGACCAAATTCAGAGATGAGATCAGGCCGAGATTTGGCGTTATGAGGGCCAGGGAATTCGTCATGAAGGATGCATACAGTTTTGATGTGGATGAGGAAGGGGCAGAGAAAAGTTATATGGATATGTATGATGCATATACGAATATATTCAAAAGGTGCGGGTTTAAATTCCGGGTTGTTGAGGCAGATACAGGCCAGATTGGTGGGAGCTTCTCCCATGAGTTCATGGTGCTTGCCGAAACCGGTGAAGATATCATTATTTATTGTGATGCTTGTGGTTATGCAGCAAATCTTGAAAGGGCTGAGGTGGGATACGAGAAGAACAAAGAGGCCTCAGGCAAAAAAGGTTATTACAAAAAGGTTGAAACTCCAAACAAAAAAAGGATAGAAGAGGTCTCTTCTTTTTTAAATATCCCCCCTACACTACTTGTTAAGACTATCATTTACAATACAGATAAGGGCATAATAGGCGTCCTTGTAAGGGGAGACAGAGACATAAATGAGACGAAGTTAAAAAATATCCTTTCATTAGAATATTTAGAACTCGCAGATGAGACAACCATCGAAAAGGTAACCGGTGGCCCATTAGGCTTTTCAGGTCCCATAGGACTTAAGATACCCATATACGCAGACAGGGATATACTCTACATGGAAGACTTTGTCATAGGTGGAAACGAAAAGGATGTGCATATTGTGGATGCCAATATTAATGATTTTAATGTGGAGGCATTTTTTGACTTAAAGATCGCAGAAGAGGGGGATTTATGTCCGAGATGTAATGGGTTATTGAATTCCACAAGAGGCATCGAGGTGGGACATATCTTTAAACTGGGTTTAAAATACAGTAAGGCCATGGGAGCAAAGTTTCTCGATAAAAATGGAGAGGAAAGATACATGGTCATGGGTTGTTACGGGATAGGCGTAAGTAGGATCGTAGCCGCTGCCATAGAACAGGCAAACGACGAAAACGGGATGATTCTACCCTGCTCCATTGCCCCCTTTGAGGTAGATGTGCTTCCGGTAAACAGCTCTCACAGGGAGAGCATGGAACAAGCAGAGAAAATATATAACGAGCTTTTAGAAAAAAACATAGATGCCCTTATAGACGATAGGGATGAAAGACCTGGCGTGAAATTTAAAGATTGCGACCTTATGGGCATCCCCTTGAGGATTACCATTGGCGAAAAAAATTTAAAAGAAGGTCTGGTAGAGATAAAATTCAGGGATAAAAAGGAATCTATAAAGGTAAAAAAGGAAGAAACAGTAAGGAGGACTGTAGATTATGTTAACGAACTTAAGCGCTGGTGAGTTAACCCCGAAAGAAGAGATAGAAAACAGGATAAATAATTTAAAGGAAAAAATGGCAGTAAAAGGCATTGCCTTATCTCTAATCATACAGAATGTTGATCTATTTTATTTTGCAGGGACTGTGCAAAAGGGTGCTTTAATAGTCCCCTTAGACGGTGAACCCATGCTTTTTGTCGAAAGAAATGCCGACAGGGTTAAATATGAATCACCGCTAAACCCTATCCCCATAAAAAGGGAAAAGGAGATAAGGGATATGCTCAATGAAAGAGGTATAAAAGGTGATACCCTGGGGATGGAACTGGATGTGGTGCCTGTACTGGTATACGAAAGATGGAAGGAGATCTTAAAGATTACACATGTTATGGATATATCAAATGAAATAAAGGAGCTTAGGCTCATAAAAAGTGCCTTTGAGTTAAAGCAGATAAAAAAGTCAGGGGAGGTTACAAATCATGTGCTTAATGTGGCAAAACACCACATAAAAGAAGGTATGACAGAGCTTGAGGTAGATGCAATACTCGGGGCAGAAGGAAGAAGGGCAGGACATCAGGGTTTTTTAAGGATGAGGGGGCTAAACCAGGAGATGATGAATGTATATGTAACCCATGAAGCTACATGCACCATCCCATCGGCAGGGGATGTGCCCATAGCAGGGGTAGGCATTACCCATGCCATTGCCCAGGGCGCATCTGTAAATAAAATAAAAAGAGGAATCCCGGTGATTTTAGATTATGGAGGTGGATACAACGGTTATATAACGGATGAGACAAGGTGTTACGTAATAGGAAAGCTCCATGAATTATTCAAAAAACCCTATGAGGTTGCAAAAGACATCGTTGAAGAAACAATAGGTTTTGCAAAAGAAGGGGTAAACGGGATAGAGGTCTTTGAAAGGGCAATGGGCCATGTAAAAAAGGCAGGGCTTGAAGAACATTTTATGGGCTATGGAAAAGGTAAGGTTAGTTTTATAGGCCATGGGCTTGGCCTTGAAATAAACGAGCTTCCAGTAATAACACCGAGACATAACATCATCCTGAAGGAGGGCATGGTATTTGCCTTTGAGCCAAAGTTTATTTTCCCGGGCAAAGGCGCTGTTGGGATTGAGGTTGATTTTATAGTAAGAAAAGATAGGCTTGAAAGGGTAACTGATTTCCCTTTTGATATCGTTTATATAGACTGAAAGGTCTTCATCATCCCTTATAAACTATATAATGGCGGAGAGATAGGGATTTGAACCCTAGGTCCCGCTTTAGACGGGACACTCGCTTAGCAGGCGAGCACCTTCGGCCATACTCGGTCATCTCTCCGTTTGACAAAGTATACTTTTTTGAAATATAAAAATCAACAAACAAGAGATATTTTGCTTGTTCAATATTTT